>DIUS01000035.1 GCA_002423075.1 Microbacteriaceae bacterium UBA6152 | reverse complement strand
CCCCACCACGCCGCGGGCCGCGCGAAGCTGCGCACGGTGAGCCACACCGAGCCGTCGTCGGTCTGCTCGAGCGTGAACGATTCTTCGCCTGAGAACGGATGCCCGGGCAGGGTTCCGACCGCGTACATGACGCGCGCCTCGTCGATCTCGAGCAGCACGACCCGCGTCGGCAGCGGCAGCCAGATGCTGCGCCCCACCTCGAGGCCGACCACGATGATGTCGCCCGGGCGCACATGCCGCACGCCGCTGCCGGTGTAGACCTCGTCGACGGCGCCGACTTGGGCGGGTTCGGCGGGCTCGCCCTGCTTGTCGAACTCGACGGGCTGGTACTCGCGCTCGGCGTCGGCTGCCGAGACGGGCGTGATGCGCACACCCATGCCCGCACCTCGGTAGATGCCTCCGGTCAGAAGTTCGTCGACCGCGTATGCCCACCTGTCGTCGCCGTGGCCGATGCGGCCGCGCAGCTCGAGCGGCCGGTACCCCGTCGGCGGGTACTGCATCAGGTCGGGTGCTTGCGTCGCGCCGACCGCGGCATAGGTGACGGCCTGCCCTTGACGGGAGCGGTCTCTGCCGCTGCTGCGGGCGCTGTCGGCGATCACGGGGTCCTCGGTGGCTGGGGGCTCAGATTCGTGCGCGGTGCGCGCGCGTCATTGTCGTGCTGCACAGGTCGTGCTCTGGGCTCCAGCGTACGGCGAGATACCGTGAAGAAGCGTCAGCGAACTGCGACCCCTGCTGGGCGAAAGCGATGCACCGAATGCTCATCCACTACACAGGAGTGTGGCGCGATCCCCGCAGACTCCCGAAGTGTAGGAAACGGACGAGCAGAGTCGCTCGATCTTCCTACACTTCCGGAGTGGGTGGCACACAGGTTGCTTGCGCCGACATAGCGACGGTAGTGCGTGGTGCGGTCGTGGAATCAGGCGCCGAGGTGCTCGCTCAGGGCTTCGACGATCAGGCCGTGGTCGACCTCGTGTGGCAGACCGGATACGGCGATCGTGCCGAAATGGGGGCTGAGCTCAGCGTTGTCGATGGGTGACTCCGTCACTACGACTCCTTCGTTGGGCCGTCAGCCCCGCAGTGCGCTGACGTACCGCCGAGTGTAGATCGCCTGCACGGCGCGCAGCGCCGGTGCGGTGAGCGTCCAGAAGCCAGACGACGGCCGCGAGAAGCCCTGCACCGATGCGCGCACCGTGCCGTCATCGTCGATTGTGACGAGAAATGCTTCTTCGCCGCGTTCCGGATGCCCGGGCAGGGTTCCGTAGACGAACCCGCGCCGATCAGGCTCGTCGACGACCGCGAGCACACGCGTGTGCGCCCGAATCGGCACGACGCCCAAGAATCGGATCGAGATCGACACGTCGTCTCCGACGACCACGCGGGGCTCGCTGACCCGGATGCCCGCTCCACGCTGCATGCCCCACTCGAGCACCGCGGCCGCAGCCGACGCCCAGCGCTCGCGTCCGGCACCGATCACGGTCTCGTGCCGAAACGTTCGGAACCCCTCGGGCACGCGCGCCGGGTCGAGGTCGAGGCTGCCGCCGTGCGGCGCGTACGTCAGCGCGGGGTGCGGCAGAGCATCCACGGCCCCTGCCTTACTTCTTTTCTTTCGCCTTTTCGACGTCGCCCGAGAGCGCCGCGATGAACGCCTCTTGGGGCACCTCGACGCGGCCCACCATCTTCATGCGCTTCTTTCCCTCTTTTTGCTTCTCGAGCAGCTTGCGCTTGCGGGTGATGTCACCGCCGTAGCACTTGGCGAGCACGTCTTTGCGCATGGCGCTGATTGACTCGCGCGCGATGATGCGGGCGCCGATCGCGGCCTGAATGGGCACCTCGAACTGCTGGCGCGGGATGAGCTTCTTGAGGCGCTCGGTCATGAGCACGCCGTAGGCGTAGGCCTTCTCGCGGTGCACGATCGCGCTGAACGCGTCGACCGCCTCGCCCTGCAGCAGAATGTCGACCTTCACGAGGTCGGCCTCCTGATCGCCCGCAGGCTCATAGTCGAGGCTCGCGTAGCCAGCCGTCTTGCTCTTCAGGTGATCGAAGAAGTCGAAGACGATCTCGCCGAGCGGCATCGTGTACTTGATCTCGACGCGATCTTCACCGAGGTAGTCCATGCCGATGAGGTTGCCGCGGCGGCTCTGGCAGAGCTCCATGATCGTGCCGACATAGTCTTTCGGCGCCAAAATGGCCGCGCGCACCATGGGCTCGCTCACCGAGGCGATCTTCGCCCCCGTCGGAAACTCGCTCGGGTTCGTGACCGTGAACTCTTTCTTGTCGTCGGTGACGACCTCGTAGGTCACGCTCGGCGCCGTCGAGATGAGGTCGAGGCCGAACTCGCGCTCGAGGCGCTCGGTGACGATCTCGAGGTGCAGCAGGCCGAGGAACCCGCAGCGGAACCCGAAGCCCAGTGCCACCGAGGTCTCGGGCTCGTAGTTGAGGCTCGCATCAGAGAGCTTGAGCTTGTCAAGCGCCTCGCGCAGCACCGGGTAGTCGCTGCCGTCGATCGGGTAGAGCCCCGAGAAGACCATGGGCTTCGGGTCGGTGTAGCCGGCGAGCGCCGTCGACGCGGGCTTCTGCGCGTTCGTAACCGTGTCGCCGACCTTCGACTGGCGCACGTCTTTCACTCCCGTGATGAGGTACCCGACTTCGCCGACCCCGAGACCCTTGCTGGGCGTGGGCTCGGGCGAGCTGACCCCGATCTCGAGCAACTCGTGGGTAGCCCGAGTAGACATCATCTGGATGCGTTCGCGCGGGCTGAGGCGGCCATCCACCATGCGAACGTAGGTGACGACGCCGCGGTACGAGTCGTAGACCGAGTCGAAGATCATCGCGCGCGCCGGAGCATCGGGGTCGCCCGTCGGCGCCGGAATCTGCCGCACGACCTCGTCGAGCAGGGCCTCGACGCCCATTCCCGTCTTGCCGCTCACGCGCAGCACATCATCGGGGTCGCCGCCGATGAGGCCCGCGAGCTCTTTCGCATACTTCTCGGGGTCGGCCGCCGGCAGGTCGATCTTGTTGAGCACCGGGATGATCGTCAAATCGTTCTCGAGCGCCAGGTAGAGGTTCGCCAGCGTCTGCGCCTCGATGCCCTGCGCCGCGTCGACGAGCAGAATGGCGCCCTCGCACGCCGCGAGCGAGCGGCTCACCTCGTAGGTGAAGTCGACGTGGCCGGGGGTGTCGATCATGTTGAGCGCGTAGGTGACGGGCTTGCCGCCCTCTTCGGGCGCAAGCGCCCAGGGCATGCGCACCGCCTGGCTCTTGATGGTGATGCCGCGCTCGCGCTCGATGTCCATGCGGTCGAGGTACTGCGCGCGCATGTCGCGGTCGCTGACGACCCCCGTGATGCCGAGCATGCGGTCAGCCAGGGTCGATTTGCCGTGGTCGATGTGCGCGATGATGCAGAAATTGCGGATCAGCGTCGGGTCGGTCGCGGCAGGGGCGAGGGCGGTGGAGGCGCGGGGAGACATTGCCGCCCATTCTCCCACGACGCGAGTGGCCGATGACACACAGCACCTGGTAACGTAAGCGGTTGGCTTGCGTGTCAGAAAGCCCTCTCTCTTTCGACACGGAATGCGGCTGGGTCCAGTTCGCCTCGCATCTTCACGTTCGGATGCGCGCAACCCCCACCCCGGCCGCCATCACACACACCGTTCCTGAAGAAGAAAGCTCACACGTGGCAAACATCAAGTCGCAGATCAAGCGCATCAAGACCAACCTCAAGGCGCAGGAGCGCAACAAGGCCGTCAAGAGCGAGCTCAAGACGGAGATCCGCCGCACGAACGAGGCCGTCGCCGCTGGCGACAAGGCCACGGCCGAGGCCGCCCTCAAGACGGCGACCAAGAAGCTTGACAAGGCCGTCAGCAAGGGCGTCATTCACGAGAACCAGGCGGCGAACCGCAAGTCGTCGATCGCCAAAAAGGTCGCCGCGCTCTAGCCAGCCCCGCACGTCGCAACGCCCCCGCCGGTTCGCTGGCGGGGGCGTTGTTGCGCGTGCAGCCCCACCTTCCGTCTCCACAATTCAGGAGATCGGCACGCCGTGCGGGCGTGTGAGCGCTCTCGTCGGCGTGTCGCGAGGGTCTCGCTACAGGAACTCCTGAGTTGTGGAGATGGCAGGGCTGCGCTGGCCGCACCGAGTGTTGCCTCGAGCGTCAATCGGTCACTCGTT
>DIUS01000040.1 GCA_002423075.1 Microbacteriaceae bacterium UBA6152 | reverse complement strand
GGCACTAAACCCAGGCCGAATCATACTCCGTGGGGCCGATCGATGTGGACGTACGTGCGCAGCGCACCCCACCAGGTGCGATAAGCACGATTTTCGGCGTCGAGCACCTCAACAGAGCGCGACTCTTGACCTGGATGGTGCACAGAGGCGACCCCTGCTCCCACCACCGCGACACCAAAGTGCCACGTGTTGGTGTGTGTCTCCGCGAATCGCACAAGAAACGCTGACGTGCCGTGAGCATGGCGAAGACCGGTGAGGAGAAGTTTCGCGCGATACCGAGTGAACAGGACCACCGCGCCCCAGACGCAACTCACAACCATGAGAAACAGAATGGGCCCGATGTAAGGGCCAGCAGACGGCACAGCAACCACGAGGAACTGCAGGAACGCAAGGCCAGCGAGGAGGAGCAAGGCTGACGAAACAACAGCCCAGCGCCTGAGAACAGTCATCATTCCACCTCGCCCGTTAGGACGCCGCGAGCGTCAGCGGCGTCACGCGCGCGAGGTCGAGTGTCTGACGCGCGATCCACAGGTCGTGAGCGTCCTGCATCGCGAGCCAGCTCTCAGCGCTTCGGCCGACGGCCTTCGAGAGCCTCAGCGCCATCTCAGGTGTGACCCGGCTCGTACCTTTGAGCACCCGGCTCAGGGTCGACGGCGAGACGTCGAGTTGTGCCGCAAGCTCGCGACCGCTGACCTCGAATGGCTCGAGGTACACAGCCAAAAGGAACTCGCCGGGGTGCGGCGGGTTGTGCATGGGGCTCAACGCATCCATCAGTGGTAATCCTCGTAGTCCAAGACGTACGCATTTCCGTCACGAAACTCGAACGTCATTCTCCAGTTGCCGCTCACGGTGATCGACCAGCGCCCGGCCATCCCGCCCTTGAGCGGGTGAAGTCGGAAGCCCGGGATGCTCATGTCTTCGATCGTCTGTGCCGAGTCGAGCGCAGCCAACTGCATGCGCAGCTTCGCCGCATGATTCGGCTGCACTCCCGCCGCGCTGCCCGACTCGAACAGCGCTCGCAAGCCCTTGTGTCGGAAGGACTTGATCACGAGTGTAATGTACCGTGTTGCGCATCACGCAACATTGCTTTCAGGTGGACCACGGCGATTCAACCCCCTGGGCTCGATGGCAGCGGACGGGATCATTCCAGAGATCAATCGACGATGAGCGCGACCCTCAACAGTGCTCAGGGCGAGGGTGAAAGGGATGCTCAGTCGAGTGGTCGCGCGGGCCGAATGCCGACCGCGCCCGCTACCTCATCGTGGCGCCATACGACCACGATCGTTGTGACGGCGACGATCGCGATGACGAGGCCGGTCGAGCCCCGAAAGAACCAGAACAGAAACGTCACGGCTGACAACACCGTAGCCAGAACCCTCCCGCGCGGAGAGCCGTTGAGAACCAGCCACGCGGTCATGCCGTTCACCGCAAGAGGGATGAAGCTCAAGAAGCTCGCGACGATAACGCTCGCCGCGATCGATGCGGGAGAATCCCTGTCGAAGGACAATGCCAACCACACGATGGCGGCCGCGATGAGCCCAGCCTGAGCCAACAGCGTGACAACCGAGAGGCGCCGAAACAATCCCGCTTCGCTCCACCGCTGCCGGATCACGCCGAGAACATATCATGTCGCGGCAGCCCGTCGGTTACGGCGACTCGGCCTCGACGACCTTGATGGGCCGAGTCGTCAAGGGCACGCCGCGCGCGCGACGCCGCGACTCCATGATGAGCAGCGCAACGATCGCGAGCCCGAGGGCTCCGGCCTCGACCCAGGGCAGCCAGGTCGTGCCCGAGAGGGCGAATAGCCCGGCGCCGATCGCGGCACCGCCGCCGATGCCGATGTTGAACGACGTCGTGAGCAGCGCCGAACCCACGTCGCGCACGTTCGGCGAGGCCGCCTGCAGCAGGCGCGTCTGCAGCAGCGCGGGCAGACCGCCGAATGCGGCACCCCAGACCACGAACGCGATCACGACCACGAGCGGCACTCCGGCGAAGAGAGCGAGCACGCTGACGGCGAGCATGGCGGTGGCGAGCATCCCGTAGAGGCCGCCTCGGGGATAGCGGCCGCCGACCACGCCGGCGAGTACTAGGCCGATGGCTCCCGCGCCGCCGTAGAGGAACAGCAGCACGCTCAACGCCTCGGGCGGGAAGCCCGCGGTGTCGAGAACGAAGGGCGCTATATAGGTGTAGAAGACGTTGTGGCCCGTGATGATGATGACGACCAGCAGGCACACGAAGAGCACCGAGGGCATCGTCGGGTCGCGGTGCACCGGCAGGCGGATCTCACCCGTCGCGAGCGAGACACGATGGTCGACCGCGGGCAGAAAGAAGATCACGAGCACGCCGATGACGATCACGAGAGCCGCGATCACACCGAACGCCGCGCGCCAGCCGAGCGCGAAGCCGAGGGCCGTGCCGAGGGGCACGCCCAGCACGAAGGCCGTGGTGCCGCCAGCACTCGTTACGGCGACCGCGCGCGCAAGCTGATGCCGCGGAACGAGGTGCGCCGCGTAGGCGCCCGCGACGGCCCAGAACAGCCCGTGCGCGAGACCGCCGAGCACTCGAGCGCCGACGAGCATCTCGTAGCTCGGCGCGATCGCAGCAAGCACGTTCGCGAGCGAGAAGACGGCCAGCACGACGAGCAGCAGGCTCTTGCGCGAGTAGTGCCGGGTCAAGGCGGCGAGCGGCGCTGTCGTGACGACGACCGTGCCGGCGAAGATCGTGATGAGCAGGCCGATCTGCGACTCGGTGACGGCAAGGTCGCTCGCCATGACAGACAGCAATCCGGTCGGCAAGAACTCGCTCGTGACGAGCACGAAAATGGCGATGGCCAGGGTGATGAGGCCCACCCACGGAAACGGGCGGTCAGAAGTGTTCATGAAACGGCCTTCGCGGTCAGCACAACGTTGCTGACGATCACGGGGACCCCGAGCTGGACGTCCGCCCCAACGCTAACGCTTCTTGACGTCGCGCAAGCGCCCCCACTGCCGACCCGAGCGCGAGCGAGGCCAACAGGCAAACGACGGTGACGACCGGCAGCGCAGCCACCGACCATACGCCGATGACGATGCCGCCCAGCAGTGCTCCGCCGCCGATGCCGATGTTGAACGAGACCGTGATCCAGGCCGCCGCGATATCGCGCAGGGCGAGGGATGCCGTCTGCAGCAGGCGAGCCTGGAAGATGACCGGCACCCCGCCCAGGAACGCGCTCCACAGCGTGAGCAGCACGACGACCAAGAGTGGTGAACCGGAGGCGAACCCGACCGCCGCGACCGAGACGATGACGCCGCTCAGCAGCACCTGCAGTAGCGCGCGCGGGTAGCGATCACCGAGCACGCCCGCGACGGCGACGCCGATGGCGCCCGCCGCACCGAACAGCAGCAGCACACCTGCGACATCAGTCTCGCCGAAGCCGGCGACGTCGATGACCCACGCGGCGATGTAGGTGTAGAAAGTGGCGTGGCCGAGCGTGACAAGCACGACCGTCGTGCACAGCACCATGACGGGCGCGAACGTGGCGTCGCGCACCGCCGCGAAGCGCTCGCGCGCAGGGGCATCGGCGACTCGATGCTCGACCGGCGGCAGCACCGCGATGATGAGCGCCGCGATGATGACGACAAGCCCGGCGACCACGCCGAACGAGACGCGCCAGCCGACGGCCGCGCCGAGCAGGGTGCCAAGCGGCAGCCCGGCGACGCTCTCGACGGTGCCGCCCGCGGTGGCGATCGCCACGGCGCTCGCGAGCCGCTCGGGGGCGACGAGCCGCGCGGCATAGGGAGTCACGACGGCCCAGAACACGCCGTGCGCCGCCCCGCCGATGACGCGGGCGACAAGCAGCGCGGCGTAGCCCGGCGCGAGAGCGGCCAAGAGGTTCGCGACGGCGAAGACGGCGAGCAGCACGATGAGCAGTCGCTTGCGCGGCACGCGCTGCGTCACCTGCGTGAGTGGCGCGGTCGCGACAACCACGGTGGCGGCGAAGACCGTGATGAGCATGCCCACTTGGGGCTCGGTGATACCCAGCTCAGCGGTCAGCTGGGGCAGCAACCCGATCGGCAAGAACTCGCTCGTGACCGCGATAAAGATGCCCGCCGAGAGCAGCGACAGCGGAAACCACGGCAAGCGCACGCGCTCAGCGTAGTCGCGCGCAACGAGGCTACCGAGCGCGAATAGGCTGAACGTTGTGAGTGCCACCTCCCACCACTGGATCGTGACGATCGTCTGCGACGACCGCCCCGGCATCGTGCACGC
>DIUS01000144.1:4085-5606 GCA_002423075.1 Microbacteriaceae bacterium UBA6152 | reverse complement strand
CCGCGGCGCCCGAGTCGATCACCTCACCGGCGACAGCCAACTGCTCGGCGAGTCGATCGAGCAGAGGCCGTCGCAGCTGCTCTGGATCCTGCGCAAGGCGGAACGACACGAGCCCCGCGGCCGCGTTGAGCAGCACGATGTCGCGCACGGGTCCGGAGTCGCCCGCCAGTACCGCGCGAGCGAGGCCAGCATTGTGTTCGGGGGTCGAGCCCAGAATGTCGTCGATGCGCGCCGTCGCGATGCCAAGCTCACGCGGGTCGAGGTCGTGCTCGGTGACGAAGCCGCGCGAGACCTCCCATATGTGGCTGTGGCCGGTGGTGGTGATCTTGTCGATGCCGTCGTCGCCGCGGTAGACGAGCGCCGTCGCCCCGCGCGTGCGGAACACGCCCACCATGAGCGGCACACGATCGAGGCTCGCGACTCCGACCGCTGATGCCTCGGGCCGTGCGGGGTTGCAGAGCGGCCCGAGAATGTTGAAAACCGTGGAGATGCCGAGCTGGCGCCGGGGCGGCCCCGCGTGACGAAAACCGGGGTGGAAGACCGCGGCGTTGAGGTAGGTGAGCCCGACCTCCTCGAACACCCGCGCGACCTGCTCGGGCTCGAGATCGATGTTGACGCCCAGAACACTCAGCACGTCAGACGCGCCCGAAGTTGAGCTCGCCGCCCGATTGCCGTGCTTGGCCACCGGCACCCCTGCTGCCGCGACCACGATCGACGCGATCGACGAGACGTTGACGACGGCCCCGAACGGGTCTCCCCCGGTGCCGACGATGTCGAGCACCATGGAGTCGATCTCGATCGATCGTGCATGCCTCAGCGCAGCATCCCGAAACCCCACGATCTCATCGACCGTCTCACCTTTGGCCCGCAAGACGACGAGAAACCCGCCCATCTGCGCCTCGGTGGCTTCGCCAGCGACCACCTGCTCCATCGCCCAGGAGGCGTCGGCGATCGAGAGATGGTCGCCATCGAGCATTCGCGACAGGATGCTGGGCCACGTGGGGGTCGTCGACATGACTCGATGCTACTTTCTCGGCGCGATCGGGCATGTCGTCGGGCCTTCACACGCAAGAACATCCGTCATAATGGTCGAGTGACCAGTACTGCACTCTCGAGCTCGCTCAGCGCGCCGACGATCAACCGACCGAACATCGTCGCCGTGGGCACGATCGTGTGGCTGGGCAGCGAGGTGATGTTCTTCGCCGGCCTGTTCGCCATCTACTTCACGCTACGGTCGACCTCGTACGGTCTCTGGGAGGCGGGCACAGAGAAGTTCAACGTACCGTTCGCCCTCGTCAACACGATCGTCCTCGTGCTCTCGAGTGTCACCTGCCAGTTCGGCGTATTCGCGGCAGAGCGTCTGCAGGCCCGCCGCACGGGCTGGTCGCCGCTCAAGTGGGGCATGGTCGAGTGGTTCTTCTTGACGTACGCCATGGGCGCTATCTTCGTCGTCGGCCAGATCTACGAGTACTCGATCCTCGTGAGCGAGTACGTCACCCTGAATTCCGATGCTTTCGGGTC
>DIUS01000144.1:0-4005 GCA_002423075.1 Microbacteriaceae bacterium UBA6152 | reverse complement strand
GTCGACGTGGTTTGGATCGGCCTCTTCCTCGTCATCTACGTGCTCCAATAACCGCAGAATCGAGACGCACCACACCATGGCTCCTACTTCCCCCGCATCCGCTCGTCGCGCCGGCCGTCGGTCACCGCTGGCCACCGCAGCGCTCCTCGTCGTCGGTCTGCTCGCGACCGGCGGTGCGTACGCTCTCGCGACGACGACGACCGCGACCGCCGAGACGACCGTGGCCAGTGCGCAGCTGATCGACGAAGGCGGCAAGCTCTTCGCGGCGAACTGCGCCAGTTGCCACGGCCTCGACGCCGAAGGCACCGCAGCGGGCCCCACGCTCATCGGTGCGGGCGCACTCGCCGTCGACTTCCAAGTCGGCACCGGCCGCATGCCGATGGCTGCGTCGGGCCCGCAGGCCGAGGTCAAGCCCGTGCAGTTCACGCAAGAGCAGATCGACGCCATGGCTGCCTGGGTCGCCGACCTCGCGCCTGGCCCGGCAGTGCCTGCCGACCGCTATATCGCGGGTGACGGTGACGCCGCCATCGGTGCCGAGCTGTTCCGTATCAACTGCGCGATGTGCCACAACGTCGCAGGTGCCGGCGGCGCCCTCACCGAAGGCAAGTGGGCGCCGGGCCTCGCGGGCGTCGACCCCGTGCACATCTACGGCGCGATGGTCACGGGCCCGCAGAACATGCCGGTCTTCAGCGACCTGAACCTCACGCCCGAGGAAAAGAACGACATCATCACCTACCTGCTCTACCTCGAGGAGAACCCCCCGGTCGGCGGGTGGGACCTCGGCAGCCTCGGCCCTGTTTCTGAGGGCCTCTTCATCTGGATCTTCGGCCTCGGTGGACTCGTCGCGGTGACCATCTGGCTCACTGCGAAGTCCAACTGAGCCGTATCGACATTCGAGGAAAGGACGACCATGGCTGACGCTCACGACGGCCCCGACCACGGCGACAACGCCGGAACGGCCGTCGCCCGGCAGGATAGCCACGACGCGGCGGCGCCACCCGCCGCGGTGGTACGTGCCGACCGCATCCCCAACCCGGGGTTCCCGCCGGAGCGCCTGCGTGTCACCGATCTCGACCCGAAGAAGGCCCGACAGGCCGAGCGCACAATCACCGTGCTCTTCTTCCTCTCGGTCCTCGGCAGCGTTCTCGCCGTCGCGGCCTACATCCTCTTCCCGATCGAAGAGGGCGACCCGAGCACGATCCGGCTGAACAACATGCTCATTGGTGTCGGAATCACTCTGGGCTTGCTCGGCATCGGTATCGGCGCAGTGCACTGGTCGAAAACCCTCATGCACGGCCACGAGTTGGTCGAAGAGCGGCACCCGACGCGAGGCAGCGACGAGAGTCGCGAGCGAGCCGTCGAGATCTTCCGCGAGGCGAACGCCGAGTCGGGTTTCACGAGGCGCAGCCTTGTGCGAAACTCGCTCATCGGTGCGCTCATCGCCACGCCGATCCCGGCGATCGCGCTCTTCCGTGACCTCGCTCCGGCTGAAGACCCCATTGCGTTGCTGAAGCACACCATGTGGGAAACGGGAACCCGACTCGCTCGCGACCCTTCTGGAACACCCATCAAGGCCTCGGAGGTCACGATCGGTTCCGCTTTCCACGTGATTCCCGAAGGCCTCGCCGAGCTTGAGTCACACCGGCTCGAAGAAAAGGCCAAGGCCGCCGTTCTGCTCATGCGCCTGCCGCTCGACGAGCTCAACGAAGACCCGGCCAAGGCCGACTGGTCGTACGACGGCATTGTCGCCTACTCCAAGATCTGCACGCACGTCGGGTGCCCTGTCGCGCTGTATGAGCAGCAGACGCACCACCTGCTGTGTCCGTGCCACCAGTCGCAGTTCGACGTCGCGAACCACTGCGAAGTCATCTTCGGCCCGGCGGCACGACCCCTCCCCCAGCTCCCGATCACTGTGGATGAAGAAGGTTATCTCGTCGCGAAGAGCGACTTCACCGAACCTGTGGGTCCGAGCTTCTGGGAGCGTCAACTGTGAGTACCACTGCGACCCCGCCGACCCCATCGGCCGAGACCGCGCCCGGGCGCGGCATGCGGTTCACGGGCTGGGCAGCTAACTACGTCGACGAGCGCACGAGCGCCTCGACCGCTGTTAAGGCCCTCGGGCGAAAGATCTTCCCCGACCACTGGTCGTTCATGCTGGGCGAGGTCGCGCTCTACAGCTTCGTCGTGATCCTACTGAGTGGAACCTTTCTGACCTTCTTCTTCGACCCGTCGATGACCGAGGTCGAGTACTCGGGCTCGTATGTGCCGCTGCAGGGAATCCCGATGTCGGTGGCGTACCACTCATCGCTCGACATCTCCTTCGAGATTCGCGGTGGTCTGCTCATGAGGCAGGTGCATCACTGGGCGGCCCTGCTCTTCGTCGCGGCCATCGGCCTGCACATGCTCCGCGTGTTCTTCACCGGTGCGTTCCGCAAGCCGCGCGAATTCAACTGGGTTGTCGGCTTCCTGCTGTTCGTCATGGCGATGGCCCTCGGCTTCACCGGCTACTCGCTCCCCGACGACCTGCTCTCAGGCAACGGCCTGCGCATCATCGACGGAATGATCAAGGCGGTTCCAGTCGCCGGCGCATGGATCTCGTATTTGCTCTTCGGTGACGAGTTCCCAGGAACCGACATCATCCCACGCCTGTACGTATTGCACATCATGTTGTTGCCCGCCATCACGATCGCCCTCATTGGTATCCACCTCGTGCTCATGGTCGTCAACAAGCACACGCAGTTCGCGGCCCCCGGTCGCACCAACGACAATGTCGTCGGCTCGCCGATCCTGCCGGGGTTCGCCGCGAAGGCCGCCGGGTTCTTCTTCCTGGTCTTCGGCGTGATCGTGCTCATCGCCTCGTTCTTCACGATCAACCCGATTTGGAATTATGGTCCGTACGACCCCTCCCCTGTCTCGGCCGGAACACAGCCTGACTGGTACATCGGTTTCGCCGACGGTGCCTTGCGCCTGATCCCGTCAAACCTCGATGTCGTCGATCCCTTCGGCTTCACCTGGGCGTTCGGCGTACTGATACCTCTCGTGGGCCTTGTCGTCTTCCTCGCCGCTGTCGCGCTCTACCCCTTCTTCGAGGCCTGGGTCACCGGCGACCGTCGCGAGCACCACATTGCTGAGCGTCCGCGCAACGCGCCCACGCGTACGGCGATCGGTGCCGCGGGCATCACGTTCTACGCTGCTCTCTGGGCTGCCGCGAGCTCTGACCTCATCGCCACGCACTTCAGGCTCACGATCGAGGGGGTGATTCTCGCGCTCCAGATCGCGACGGTATTCGGCCCCTTCCTGGCGTACTTCATCACGAAGCGCGTCTGCTTGGCTCTGCAGCGCAAAGACCGCGAGATCGCCCTGCACGGTTTCGAGTCGGGTCGTATTGTGAGGCTTCCCGGCGGCGAGTACATCGAGGTTCACGAGCAACTCGATGACTTCGAACGCTGGAAGCTCGTGAGCTTCGACGAGTACCAGCCGATCATGGTGCGCCCGAACGACCAGGGCAAGATCACGGTCAGCCAGCGGTTGCGTGCGAGTCTCTCACGCTGGTTCTTCGAAGACCGCATCGCACCGGTCACACAGAACGAGCTCGAGTCGCAGAAGCACTAGCCCAAGACTCAGAATGGCCCCGCCTTCGACCAGAAGAGCGGGGCCATTGTCGTAGTGTGACGTAGCTCAGCGTGCCTGCCACTCGCATGAGCGTGAGCACGGCCGCATTGCGCGCATCCCCCTGCATCACGATGCGGTGCGCGCCGCGTTCCGCTATGAGCCAGTGGATGATCGCCGTGAGTCCTTCTGCGGCATAGCCGCGCCCCTGGTGCCGAGGGTCAAGCGTCACCTCGAGTTCATAGGTGTCGGGCTGCTCGCCGTCGGCCCGTACCGCGACATCTCCGACGAGCGTGGGCGGAGCATCGGTCAGAAGCCGAATGCCATGCTGTGTTAGCGGCCATGGGAAGCTGCCCGTAGGTGGCCACGGAATTGCCCACTGATGGCCAGTAGAAC
>DIUS01000143.1 GCA_002423075.1 Microbacteriaceae bacterium UBA6152 | reverse complement strand
TCGATGCCCGCGATGCGGTACTTCTCACGGATGCGCTTGAGGTAGCTCTTCGCCGTCTCTTCTGAGATGCCGAGCTGGTACGCGACGGTCTTGACGGGCTCGCCCGCGCCGTAGAGGGCCATGACGCGGCGCTCTTGCGCGCTCAAGCGTGGCGAGCCGCCGACATCAGCGGCATTGAGCGCCAGGTCGAGCTCGGCCGAGATGAACGATTCGCCATTGCGCGCGGCACGGATCGCCTCGACGATCATGCCCGCGTCTTCGCTCTTGACGAGGTAGCCGAGGGCGCCGGCGCTGAGAGCCTCGCGCACGACGTTGGGCTCGCTGTAGGTGCTCATGAGCACGACGCGCACGCCCATCGACTTGAGCGTCTGGATCTTGAGCGAGACGGGAATGTTGTCTTTGAGGTCGAGGTCGAGCAGCACGACGTCGACGGGAAAAGCGTGGTGTGACAGCAGGTCGGGCCACGTGGCGACGGCGGCAACCATGTCGATGTCGTCTGCGGCCTGGCGAATCCATTCGGTGAGGGCGCCGAGCAGCATGCGGTGATCGTCGACCAGTGCCAGTCGAATCGTAGTCTCGGCCATCTGGTCCTCCGTGGTTCTTTGCTCGAGGCTCGCTGGTTTGGGCGCTCAACTCGGTCGAGCGGCGTCGACCGGGTTGTCGACCGTGCAATCGAGCTCAATGCGCACGGCGCCACCGGCTGTGCTGTCACTGTATCGCCCGGCCCGGTCGAGGGCCTCCCACACACCGGGGTCGACGCGATTGCGTCGCAGACCCGTGACCTCGATGGCGACCGGCACAGTGAGCTGGCGACCCGTCGGCGACCGCTGCGGATCGAGCGGCCCGAGGGTCACCGACACCGAGCGCGCCGGCGCAACGCCCTGCGGGTCAGCGGCCAGCAGCCAGAGGGCCGCGAGCAACGAGTCACGCTGCACGTCGTCGAGCAGCCCGGCGAGCGTCGCCGAGTCGCTCACCGTCACGCGTCGGCCCAGGTGCTCAGATTCGGTCACAGCGTGGAACAGCCAGGTCTCGCGGCGGCCTTCGATGAGGTGCAGGCGCAACTCGGTCGCGAGCGTCGACGCGCGCGACGCGAGGGGCGCCGGCAGGGGAAGGGGAGCGTCACCGTTGGCCACCGCATCGAGCAGCTCTTCGGCGTCGAGATCGAGCCGGGCGAGCTCTTCACTCGCGAGCATGCCGACCGCGAGACGCGGCGCGGTGACGGTCGACTGAACGAGCACCCGGTCGAGCTCGCGCTTGAGCATCCGCTCGAATCCGCTCACCAGCAGCACGCCAGTGATGCCGGGGCCGATCGCGAGCGCGACAGTCACGAGCTGCGAGGGAATCGTCACGGGTGTGAGCGGTGTCGTGGCGATGATGGCCACGACGAAGGCGACGCCGAGTAGACCGGTGGCGACGAGAACTTCCCACCGCGAGCGCAGGGTCACGATGATGAGCAGCACAAAGCCCGCCGAGACCGAGGCCGTGGCGTAGCGACCGACATCGCCGAGCGGAGCGATCGCCACGAAGTCGAGCCAGACCACGGAGGCGAGAGAGGAGAGGAAGACGCCGTAGAGCCAGTCGGGCAGGCGTTCGCCGCTCGCCGAAATCGTGATCGTCAGGCCGAGGAAGGTGACCATGAGGAGCAGCCAGGCGGCGACCACCGGCAGTAACGACGGATACTCGGGGGCGCGCACGAGAAAGAGGGCGATGCCGAGCATCGACTGCAGTGCGGCAATAATCGCAACGCCGAGGCCGAGAAAGCCCGACCCGAGGGCTGAGGCGTGCGTCGAGGTCGGGGTGCCGCGCCGTGTCGACGATCGCGCGCCGGCGGGTCGCACGAGGCCGCCGAGCGTGGTCTCCTCCGGAGGGGTGTATCGGCCGCTCATAGCGGCCCCTCAGGGGGCACAGTGCGGCCCGTCATCGCGTGCCGCCAACTCCTGTTCATCGCGGCACCTCCAAGAACACGGTCGTGCCCGAGCCGGGCACCGAGAACACGCGGGCATCGCCGCCGACATCACGCAAGCGCGCGACGACCGACTCGGTGAAGCCCAGGCGCTCGGCACTCACCGTGTCGGGGTCGAAGCCGACTCCGGCATCGGTGACGACCGCGCGCAGGCGGTCGTCAGTCTGCGTGATCGTGACGTCGGCCTCGGCAACTCCGGCGTGGCGCCGAACATTCTCGAGGCATTCTGCCAAGGCGAGCAAGAACGCGTCGAGCACGTCGCTCGGCAACAGCACCTGGCCGCTGCCGTGCCAGCGCACCGAGAGTCCCATGCGCAAGAACCGCTGCTTGACCGACTCCAGGGTCGTGCCGAGAGCAGTCTCGCCGACCGGCTCGAGGCTGTAGGTGCCCGAGAACTGGGGCATGGGGGTCGACCCAAGCCGCAGTTGGCGCAGAAGTCGAGAGTCTTCGGCGGCCTGCTCCCGCAGCGCGGGCTCTGAGACGCCCACGCCCGAGTGGGCGAGCAGAGTCAAAGTGGCGAGCACTGTGTCGTGCAGCAGGCGGGCGCCTTGCCGGCGCTGCGCCTCGGTCTCGCTCGCCTGTCGCTCGAGGTGGTGCGCGCGACCGATGCTCTCGATGCGCTGCAGCGCGCGCTGCACCCCGACGGTGACCCAGAGACCGATGATGAGCGTGATGACCCACCCGGCCAGCGTGGCGACGGCGGGGGTGGAGATGAGACCGCGAGTCGGGCCCGCTGCGGCGATCAGCAGGCTGCTGCCGAGGGCACCGCCCGCCCAGATGAGCCAGCGCGGCGTCGTGTCGCTCAGCACCATGCCGAGGGCGCCGAGTCCGGCGACCCCGAGCGGCGAGAGAGCGGTCGGCAGGGCGATCGAGCCCGACTGACCCCACGGCAGCTGCGCCAAGGCAAGAGCGCCGCAGCCGAGCACGATCGTGAGCACGATCCACCCGACATGCCCGCTGCGCCCAACCATGACGAGGGCTCCGGCCTGGCCGGCAAGCACGATGAGCACCGACGGCAGGATGTCGGGGTCGACAACGCCGGGAAGAGCGAGACAGACGGCCGAGAGGATCACGCCGCTCAGCCCGAGGGCACGGGCCGCCGATCGCAACAGTCGCTGGCGTTCTTTCTCGATCATCACGACGACGCCGATCGCCGTGTGCCGCCCCCGCGCCTCATGGTGACCAGTGTGTCACCTTGGGGCTCGAGAGCCTCAGAAGCCGCACGTCTCGGCAATCGCGTCGTAGAGGTCTGCACGCGTCTCATCTGCGGCGATGACGGTCGTCGTTCCGGTCTCGCCGGCGAGGTCGAGGTACACGGTGAAGAGCGTGCCCTGCTTGTCGTCGGCGATCGCGTGCGGGTCGCATCGGGCCGCGGCCAGCCAGATCGGCACGACCGTCGTCTCGGCGACGCTCAACGCCCGATCGAGAGTGAGCGTCGACACGCGGCCAGAGTCGGTCGGCCCGGCGCGCAGGCCGAAGAGCACGGTGTCGGCGATCGCGACGAGTCGCACGCCACTCACTCGCGCTGTCGCAACGAGCTCGGCGCCGATCGTGCCGGTGGCGACATCGTCGAGCGCCGGAGCTCGGCGCACCTCGAGGTCGACCTGCGCGGCCGCAGCCTGCGCAAAGCACGCGCGCTCGTGCCAGTCGACCCACTGCCCGATGCGGTCGGTCGTCGGCAGTCGCAGTTGGGCGGTCGCGCCCGACGCGAGGGCCACGGTCAGCACTGCCTCGGGCAGCGTCGGCCCGCCGTCGCACCGCGGAGGCGGCAGTAGCAGAGCCAGGTCGCGGGTCGCGCCGGGCGGAATCACCGTGGTGCGATCGCGCTCGATCGCCTCGGCGAGAGCGGGGGAGTCGAGTAGGGCATGCACCACCGTCAGCGGCGTCGTGCCGGTGTTGGTCACGCTCAGCTGCAGGCCACCTCGGGCCGGATCACTGCGCGTGCGGTAGACCTCGGCGGTCGCCGACACCTCGGCGAGCCAACTCGGGTCGCCGGTGGCCGCGGGTGCAGGGGCTGGCTCGACCCGCGGAGAGCATCCGCTCAGCGCAGCCATCACGAGCGCCACGGCGGTGACGGTCGCGATCGGCGGACGCATCGTCGTGCTCGCTCAGCTCGCGAGCAGGCGGGCAAGGGGAGGCCCGACGAGGTCGTCTTCGATGAGGAAGGCGTCGTGACCGAAGGGCGACGAGATGACGATCGCCTCGTCGCCGTGCACCGAGTGCGGCAAGTGGGCGGCGATGACCTGCTGCTGCTCGAGGGGGAAAAGCCTGTCGCTGTCGATGCCGAGCACGAGGCTGCGGGCTGTGACGCGGCCGAGCGCGTCGGCGAGCGAATCGCGTCCGCGTGCGACGTCGTGCGAGTTCATGGCTTCGACGAGCGTGATGTAGCTGCCCGCGTCGAAGCGGCGGGTGAACTTGTTGCCGTGGAAGTCGAGGTAACTTTCGACCGCGAAGCGGCCGCCGTGGCCGAGCGGGTCGAGAGTGCCCTGCCACGACCGCTCGAAGCGCTCATTGAGCTCGCTCGGCGAGCGGTAGTTGAGCAGGGCCATGCGCCGCGCAAGGGCGAGCCCGCGGAATGGGCCCTCGGGCTCGTCGTAGTAGTCGCCATCGCGGAAGAGCGGATCCATGCGGATCGCCTCAATCTGCACCGAGTTGAGGGCGATCTGGTCGGCGCTCGAGACGGCGGGCGCGGCGAGCACAGCGAGTCGTTCGACACGGTCGGGATGCTCGACCGCCCACTCGAGCGCGTGCATGCCGCCCATCGACCCGCCGATGACGGCCGCGAACCGATCGATGCCGAGCGCGTCGGCGAGTACGACCTGCGCCGCGACTTGATCGCGAATGGTGAGGTACGGAAAGCGCGAACCCCATTCGGCGCCGTCGGGCGACACCGAAGACGGCCCGGTCGAACCCTGACACCCGCCGAGCATGTTGGGCGCGATGACGAACCAGCGGTCAGTGTCGACGGCGAGCCCGGGGCCGACGATGCCGCCCCACCAGCCGGCGTTCGCGTGACCGTTGCCGGGACGGCCGACGACGTGGCTGTCGCCGGTGAGCGCGTGCATGAGGAGCACGGCGTTGTCGCGCGCGGCGTTGAGCGTGCCCCAGGTCTCGTAGGCGAGGCGTGCGTGCGGGAGGACCTGGCCCGACTCGAGCGTGAGGGTCCCCACAGCCTGGAAACGGCGGTCGCCGGGAGGGTCGCCCTCGCGCCACGCGCCGGTGGTCGGGGGAGTGCCGAGCAAGGCGCGCCGGTTCGCCTCGGTGATGAACGCCGAGGGCACCGTGTCTTCGCTCGTTTGCCAGTCCATGCTCAGGCCATTCTGTCGCAGGATGCGCGCGACCCCCGCCGTGTGACGACAGGGGTCGCGCGTGCTGTGGTGAATGGGGCGGAACCGCCGAGCGCTCGGTCGCGCGGCGGTGTGGTGCCGGGCTACGCGGCGTTGGCCGCCGTGACGGCCCGGGCGGCAGCGAAGCCAGCCTCGAGGTCGGCAATGATGTCGTCGACGTTCTCGAGGCCGACCGAGAGACGAACGAGACCCGGGGTCACGCCCGTGGTCAGCTGCTGCTCGGGGGTGAGCTGCGAGTGCGTCGTCGACGCGGGGTGGATGATGAGACTGCGCACGTCGCCGATGTTGGCGACGTGGCTGAACAGCTCTACGGAGTCGACGAGCGCGCGGCCGGCGTCGACGCCGCCCTTGAGCTCGAACGAGAGCACGGCTCCGACGCCGCGTGGCGCGTACTTCTGCGCGTGGGCGTGCCAGGGGCTCGACGGCAGGCCGCTGTAGCTGACCGACGCGACGTCGGGGTGCGCCTCGAGCCACTGCGCGACGGTCTGAGCGTTCTGCACGTGGCGCTCGATCCGTAGGCTCAGCGTCTCGATGCCCTGAATGAGCTGCCAGGCGTTGTCGGGCGAGACCGCCGCGCCGATGTCGCGCAGCAGCTGCACGCGTGCCTTGATGATGTAGGCGATGCCGTCGCCGAGCACACCTGTGTAGCTCGCCCCGTGGTACGAGGGGTCGGGCTCGGTGAGGCCGGGGAACCTATCGACGTTCTTCGACCACTCGAACTTTCCGCCATCGACGATGAAGCCGCCCATGACCGTGCCGTGGCCGCCGAGGAATTTGGTGGCCGAGTGCACGACGATGTCGGCGCCGTGCTCGAGCGGGCGGATGAGAAACGGTGTGGCGATCGTGTTGTCGACGATGAGCGGCAGACCGGCGCCGTGCGCGACCCCGGCGACTTTCTCGATGTCGAGAATGTTGATCTTGGGGTTGCCCACGGTCTCTGCGAACAGCAGCTTCGTGTTCGGGCGGATCGCGGCCGTCCACTCGTCGGCATTGTCTTGATCTTCGACGAACGTGACCGCGATGCCGAGCTTCGCCAGCGTGTAGGTGAAGAGGTTGTAGGTGCCGCCGTAGATCGATGACGACGAGACGATGTGGTCGCCCGCCTGCGCGATGTTCAGCACGGAATAGGTCGTCGCTGACTGGCCCGACGCGAGCAGCAGTGCTGCAGTGCCGCCCTCGAGCGCGGCGATGCGCTGCTCGGCGACGTCTTGCGTCGGGTTCTGAATGCGCGTGTAGATGTTGCCGAACTCGGCGAGCGCGAACAGGTTCTTGGCGTGCTCGGCGTCGTTGAAGACGTAGGCCGTCGTGCGGTAGATCGGCGTCGCCCGCGCGTTCGTCACCGGGTCGGGCTGCGCTCCGGCGTGTATCTGTAGCGTCTCGAATTTGTAGTGGTCGGCCATGAGGGCTCCTTGCGTCGCGGGTGGGTCGCCTCGACGGTACGGTGCCCCGGCAGAGCGGTCAACGTGCTGTGTCACGTGCCGTAACGCAGACCGTGCCGCCCGTCAGCGGCCCGAGCGTCGGGACCCCGTGGGATCGGTGCGTGAGGGAAGGGTCTTGAGCGGTCCCGTGCGGGCATCGACCTCGGGTCGGAAGAGCCAGCGCGGCCGAGGCTCGACGAGCGGTCGGAACACGCGGCGCACGGGCGCGCTCGCGAGGAAGAGGGCGATGCAGACAGCGACCACGCACAGCCCGATCAACCACACCCACTCCGTCTTATCCGTCGGCGCGATGATGCCCGACTCACGGATGGGGTAGAGCACGAACGAATGCAGCAGGTAAACGTACATCGTGCCCTGGCCCAGCACGGTCACCGCGGTCTCACGTCGCGGAATCAGCACGAGTACGCAGAAGCTCAGCAACACGGCGAGAGCGATGAGTGCCAGACGCACGGCACCGGCCCACCACTCGTCTGCGCCCAATCGGCCGTAGGCGTCGTCGTAGAAGAACCAGTACCGCAGATCGGCCGCACGCCACGCGTCGATGTTCACCACGATGAGTGCGAGCCAGGTCAGCAGCACTGCCGCAGCGCCCACCCGCAGCAGCGCACTCGGACGATCGAAACCGCTCCAGCGTTCGAGCAGGCCCCACTCGTGCAGCTTCCAGCCCAGTACGAAGAACGGCAGGATGCCGATCGCTCTCGACAGCGAGAACGTCGAATCGACGTTCGTGAAGTAGCCCACCGAGACAGAAGCAACCAGCGCCCACAACAGAGGCCAGCGTACGAGGGCGAGGTAGGGCAGCAGCACGCGGAAGATGGCGAGAGCGAGCAAGAACCACAGCGTCCAGGAGGGCGTCGTGGGGTTGATCGACGTGCGCCCCTCGACAACAAACTGCACAGCAGTCCAGATCGATTCGAAGATGATGTAGGGCAGCACGATGTCGGTGATCACACGCCGCAAGCGCCGTTCATTCGGCGGTGCCGATCGCGAGAAGTAGCCGCTGATGAGCGCGAAGAGTGGCATGTGGAAGGCGTAGATGAACAGGTAGGCGACGAGCGCTGCGTCGCTGTCGGCGGTGAGCCGCTGTATCGCGTGCCCGATCACCACGAGTGCGATCGCCACGAATCGCGCTGTATCCCAGAACGGTACCCGCGCGCGCGCTGACGCGGTCGCTCCCCCCGGTGCCACCATGGTGCGACAGGATAGCGCGCTCGTCCTGGAGAGTACGGTGAGAGCATGTCGACCTCAGTTGCTCTTCCCTCCCGCCGTGCCGTTGTGACGGGCGCCAGTTCAGGCATCGGCGCCGCCACCGTGCGCGGCCTGTGCGCCCGCGGATGGCAGGTCGTCGCCGTGGCCCGTCGCACCGATCGGCTGGCGGCGCTCGCTGCGGAGTGCGGGTGCGAGACCGTCGTGGCCGATCTCACCGATCAGTCGGCAGTGGATGCTCTGCGCGACCACATCACCGCGACCGGCCCGATCCACGCCATCGTGACCGTTGCAGGCGGAGCGATCGGCACCGACTCGGTCGAGACCGCCGACGCTCGAGACTGGATGCGCATGTTCGACATCAACGTGCTGAGCGCGCAACGGGTTATCGGCGCTCTGCTGCCCGCTCTGCGCGCCGGTGCTCGCGAGCGCGGCGTCGGCGACATTCTCGCCGTCACGTCGACGGCCGGTCAGGTGGCCTACGAGAATGCCGGTGGCTACAACGCCGCCAAGTTCGCCTTGCGCGGCATGATGGGCGCCCTACGGCTCGAGCTCGCGGGCGAGCCGCTGCGCGTCATGCAGCTCGCGCCGGGCATGGTGAAGACCGACGAGTTCGCGCTCAACCGATTCGGCGGCGACCGCGACAAGGTCGATGCGCTCTATGCNNCACGTCAACCTTGACGAGATCACCGTGCGCCCGGTCGCGCAGGCCGCGCAGCACAAGATCGTGCGCGGCCCACTCGAGCTGCGCGACTAGAGCACCGGCGGGCTCGCCGACAGGTCCTCGTTGGCCGGTGCATCGCTGAACGCGAGCTTCGGCACGAACACGAGTGCGACCGCGGCGACGAGCGCCGTGCCACCGCAGATGGCGAACACCACAAGGTAGCCGAGCAGGCTTGACGCCGTCTCGGTCACGGCCTGGCCCACCGCGAGCGCGAGCACGACCGCGAAGATCGCGCTCGCGAAGGCACCGCCGATGGTCTTGGTCGTGTTCGTGAGGCCCGTGGCGATGCCCGTGTGCCCGAGCGGCGCTGCGGCTGCGGCGGCCGCGGGAAGCGCCGCGACGAGCGCTCCTGAGCCGATGCCCGCGATGACCATGTTGAGTGTCACGCCGACGACCGTCTCGTTGTTCACGAGGAAGGCCAGGTAGCCGATCGCGACAGTGAGCGTTGCCCCGATGAGGGTGAGGCGCGGGGTGGTCGTGCGTGACACGAGCGGGAACAGCAATGCTCCGATGATCATCGCCACGAGGTACGCGCCGATGATGTACGAACGCCCGGCGGCATCGAGGCCGAGTCCGAAGCCGTTGACGGGGTCGGTGCCGGCGAACGTGCTCAAGGGTGCCTGAGCGCCCAGGATGCTGATGCCGACGAGTCCGGCCGTCAACTGCACCGGCCACATGTTCGGCTGCCGCAGTACGCGCAAGTCGATCGCGGGGTCGGGGTGCTTCAGCACCCACTTTCCGAACGGGTAGAGCAGGCCGACGCCCAGCAGCATGAGCGCGTAGACCCACCACGTGTCGGGGCCGTTGATGCGCAAGAAGGTGAGCCCTGACGTGATGGTGAGCAGCGCGATCGTCAGCAGCACGAAACCGAAGGTGTCGAGTCGTCGGCCCGTGACGGGGTGTGACTCGGGCACTCCGAAGAGGATCACGAAGAACGCCACGGTCACGGCAATCGCCGGAATCGCCAGTGTCAGAGCGATGTCGCCCTGGAAGGCCGAGAAGACGCGGGCGCCGCCGAGGGCACCGGCAATGGCTCCGGCCTCGAGCCCGACGACGAGCATGCCTGCGGCCTTGCGGGTTTGTGAAGCACCGACGCCCGTGTGGCGCCCGCGGTCGAAGATGAGTGCGACCTCGAGCGGCAGCCACACGACGTAGAAGCCCTGCAGTGCCCACGCGGCGAGAAACACCCAGAACGAGTCGGCGAAGACAAGCGACCAGCTGGCCCCGGCGGTCAGCACCGTCGAGATCAGAAGAATCTTCTTATGGCCAACAATGTCGCCGAGCTTGGCAAGCACGGGCACGACGAGCGCGCTCAGCAGGAGCTGCGCTGCCTCGAACCAGTTGAAGTCGGCGTCGCGAATGCCGAGGTACTCGACGATGTCGCTGATGAGTGGCACGTAGTAGCCCTGCAACACACCGCTGACGAACTCAACGAAGAACAGGTAGCCGACCAATGAGAGGGTGATGGCGCCGGAGGCGCCGCGCAGCCGTGAGGCCGCCGTGGGCTCAGTCATTCCGCGATGCTAGCGCGACGCGGCGGCACCGTTGGGCAGGTAGCGTGCTGGCATGACCGCCCGTCGTCCGCTCGCTGAGCTCGTGGCGCCCGACTGGGCCGAGGCCCTCGCCCCGGTGCAGCCGCGCATCGAGCAGCTCGGCGACTGGTTGCGCGCCGAGGTCGCAGCGGGCCGCCCCTACCTGCCAGCCGGACCAAACGTGCTGCGGGCGTTCACGACATCGCTCGCCGACGTGCGCGTGCTCGTGCTCGGGCAAGACCCGTATCCGACTCCCGGGCACGCCATCGGCCTGAGCTTCGCCGTCGAACGCGCGGTGCGGCCGATTCCTCGCAGTCTTGCCAACATCTACCGCGAGTTGCGCGATGATCTCGCGATCGAGACCCCCGCCCACGGCGACCTCAGCGCGTGGGCCGCTCAAGGAGTGCTGTTGCTCAACCGGGTGCTGACGGTGCGGGCGGGCGAGGCGGGCTCGCACCGAGGCCAGGGGTGGGAAGACGTGACGACCCGCGCGGTCGAGGCCCTCGCGGCGCGCGGCGGACCGCTCGTGGCGCTGCTCTGGGGCCGCGACGCGCAGTCGGCGGCGCCGCTGCTGGAGGGTGTTCCGGTCATCGCGAGTGCGCATCCGAGCCCGCTCTCGGCCCACGCCGGCTTCCTCGGCTCGCGCCCCTTCAGCCGCGCCAACGCACTGCTCGTCGAGCAAGGAGCGTCCCCGATCGACTGGCGCCTGCCGAC
>DIUS01000068.1 GCA_002423075.1 Microbacteriaceae bacterium UBA6152 | reverse complement strand
ATCATCATCGGCGAAGGCCCCGCTTCGCGCACGCGCCGCATGATGGAAGACGAGCGGCGCAACGTCAGCCGCATCGTGCCCAACGTGCCTGTCCACTTCGTCCACGTCGGCCCCGACGTCGAGAGCACGAAGCTCGAGAACCTCGCGAAGACGCTCAACACGTTCAAGAAGGTGCTGAGCAAGGCCGAGGTCTACGCCGTGAGCAACCGGCTGACGTCACTGAGCAAGTCGAGTACGCTACCGATTCCGAAGGGCATCGACCCCCTCAAGGCACGCGCACCGAAACCGCGCTGACCCGGGCGCGCTCAGCGCCGCAACAAGATGGTGCGCGACACCCGATCGTGCAGCCCGCGATTGTTGTCGTCCCACACCAAGGCCGGAATCACGAGGGCGATGAGCAGTGCCCGCACGACGGGCCGCCAGACGCCCAGCAATCCGCCCTCCATCGGCACGACGCGCAGGCCGAGAAGGGCGTGGCCAATGCTCGCGTTCACGATGACTGTCATGAGCACCTGCAGCCCCACGAAGATCGCCAGGGTCACGAGCGGTTCATAGGAGAAGAAGGCCGCTGAGAGCACGACCGCGATGCCCCAGTCGATGGCGATCGCCGCGACACGTCGACCGAAACGACCGACGGAGCGCGAGCCCGTTTCGGGCAGGCCGAGGCGTTCACCGGGCCACGCAGGAGGAGGCGAAGAGGGAGTGTCGGTCACGCCCTCAGCCTACGAGTCGGCGTCGCGCGTAGACTGAACGCGTGATCGACTTCGTCGTCACGGGGCTAAGCGCCAACTCCGTGCCGTACTTGTCGGTTCTCGAGCAGCAACGTGCTCTGCACGCTGCCGTCGTCGAGGGCCGGGCGCCCGATACCGTCATGTTGCTCGAGCATGAGAGCGTGTACACGGCGGGCAAGCGCACAGAGCCCCACGAGCGGCCGACCGACGGCACCCCTGTCATCGAGGTCGATCGCGGCGGCAAGATCACCTGGCACGGCCCCGGGCAGCTCGTCGGTTACCCGATCATGCGCCTCGCCGAGCCGGTCGACGTCGTGCGCTACGTGCGCAGCCTCGAGGGCATGCTCATCGCCGTTCTCGCCGATCTCGGCATCGCCGGCGCCGATCGCGTGGCCGGTCGCAGCGGGGTGTGGATGCGCGGCACCGACAAGATCGCCGCGATCGGTATCCGCGTTGCTCAGGGTGTGACCATGCACGGCTTCGCGTTGAACTGCTCGAACAGTTTCGACGCCTACCGCTCGATCGTGGCCTGCGGCCTGGCCGATGCGGGCGTGACGTCGATCAGCGCCGAGCTGGGGCGCACGATCACACCTGCGGAGGTCATCCCGCTCATCGAACGACACTTCACGCCGCTCGTGCACGATCTCGTCGGCGCACTTGCGCCGGATACTCGCTCAACCGTCTCGCTAGGAGCCTCTGCATGACCGCCACACCCGCCACGCACCCCGCTGAGGGCCGCAAGCTGCTGCGCCTCGAAGTGCGCAACGCGCAGACGCCGATCGAGAAGAAACCCGAGTGGATCAAAACGCGCGCCTCAATGGGGCCCGAGTACACCGCGATGCGCGCGCTCGTCGGCGAGAAGCAGCTCCACACCGTGTGTCAGGAGGCCGGCTGCCCCAACATCTACGAGTGCTGGGAAGACCGCGAGGCGACGTTCCTCATCGGCGGCAGCCAGTGCACCCGCCGGTGCGACTTCTGCCAGATCGACACGGGAAAGCCCGCCGACTACGACACCGACGAGCCGCGCCGCGTCGCCGAGTCGGTCGTCGAGATGAACCTGCGGTACGCGACCGTCACCGGTGTCGCCCGCGACGACCTGCCCGACGAGGGCGCGTGGCTGCACGCCGAGACCGTGCGCAAGATCCACGAGCTCAACCCCGGCACCGGCGTCGAACTACTGGCGACCGACTTCTCGGGCAACCCGGAACTTCTGGGCATCGTGTTCGACTCGCGGCCCGAGGTGTTCGCGCACAACGTCGAGACGGTACCGCGGCTCTTCAAGAGCATCCGTCCGGCGTTCCGCTACGAGCGCTCGCTCGATGTCATCACGCAGGCACGCGACTACGGGCTGATCACGAAATCGAACCTTATCCTCGGCATGGGCGAGACGCGCGACGAAGTGTCGCAAGCGCTGCGCGACCTGCACGACGCCGGCACCGACATCGTCACCATCACGCAGTACCTGCGCCCGACCTCCCGCCATCACCCGATCGATCGCTGGCTCAAGCCCGAAGAGTTCGTGGAGATCAAGGCCGAGGCCGACGAGATCGGGTTTCTCGGGGTGCTCGCCGGTCCGCTCGTGCGCTCGAGCTACCGCGCCGGGCGCCTATGGGCGCAGTCGATGGTCGCCAAAGGCCGCCCGATCCCCGAGTCGATGCGGGCCCTCGCCGAGACCACGTCAGGATTCGCGCAGGCCGTCGGCTGAGCATCCGTCAGTGTCCGCCGCGTGCGTGAACTGAACCGCTGTCGTCGTAACATCCCGGAAACAAAGGAGACACTGACGAGAAATGCCCTGGCCGTAGTGTCGTCTGCGAGGCTGCGCTTGCAGTCATCCGGTACCAAGCTCAGGAGATCTGTCACATGTTCAGTGATTCTTCCGAGGTGCTGAAGTTCATCAAGGACACGGACGTCGTCTTCCTCGACATCCGCTTCACCGACCTCCTCGGTGTCCAGCAGCACTTCAACATCCCCGCCTCCACCGTCGACGAAGAGTTCTTCACCGTCGGGCAGCTGTTCGACGGCTCCTCGATCCGAGGCTTCCAGTCGATTCACGAATCCGACCTGCAGCTCATTCCGGATGTGTCGACCGCCTACGTCGACCCTTTCCGCACCGAGCGCACGCTCATCATGATCTTCGACATCTACAACCCGCGCAACGGCGAGATCTACGGCCGCGACCCGCGTCAGGTGGCCAAGAAGGCCGAGAAGTACCTGGCCTCGACCGGCATCGCCGACACCGCGTTCTTCGCCCCCGAGGCCGAGTTCTACATCTTCGACGACGTGCGCTACGAAGTGAAGCAGAACACTTCGTACTACTCGGTCGACTCGAGCGAGGCTGCCTGGAACACGGCTCGCGTCGAAGAGGGCGGCAATCTCGCCAACAAGACTCCCTTCAAGGGCGGCTACTTTCCCGTGAGCCCGGTCGACCAGCACGCCGACCTGCGCGACGACATCGTCGTGAAGCTCATGGAGGTCGGCCTCGAGGTCGAGCGCAGCCACCACGAGGTCGGCACCGCCGGCCAGGGCGAAATCAACTACAAGTTCGACACGATGGTCTCGGCCGCCGATGACATCTTGAAGTTCAAGTACATCGTGAAGAACACTGCCCTCGAGTGGGGCAAGGTCGCGACCTTCATGCCGAAGCCGCTCTTCGGCGACAACGGCTCAGGCATGCACACCCACCAGTCGCTCTGGAACGACGGCACGCCGCTGTTCTACGACGAGGCCGGCTATGGGGGGCTCAGCGACATCGCGCGCTGGTACATCGGCGGCCTGCTCAAGCACGCTCCCGCGGTTCTCGCGTTCACGAACCCCTCGCTGAACTCGTACCACCGCCTGGTCAAGGGCTTCGAGGCGCCGGTCAACCTGGTCTACTCGGCCGGAAACCGCTCGGCCGCCATCCGCATCCCGATCACGGGCACCAACCCCAAGGCGAAGCGCATCGAGTTCCGCGCGCCTGACGCCTCAGGCAACCCGTACCTCGCGTTCGCGGTGCAGCTCATGGCCGGCATCGACGGCATCCTCAACAAGATCGAGCCGCACGAACCCGTCGACAAAGACCTCTACGAGCTACCGCCCGAGGAGGCCAAGAACATCCCGCAGGTTCCCGGTTCGCTCGAAGAGGCGCTCGTCGCTCTCGAGAACGACCACGAGTTTCTGCTGCAGGGCGGGGTCTTCACCAAAGACCTCATCGAGACGTGGATCGACTACAAGCGCGAGAAGGAGATCCTTCCCGCCGCGCAGCGTCCGCACCCGTTCGAGTACGAGCTCTACTTTTCGGTCTAGGTTCCACCCCGCCACCACGGCACGCGAGGCCCCGTTCCGTCAGGAGCGGGGCCTTCGTGCTGTCACGGGATGCTCGCGCGAGCTATGTCGTGCCGTAGAAGCCGCGCTCGAAGACCTGGCGGGCCAGGCGGGTCGTGCGCAGGTAGTCCTCTTCGAGCCGCCCTGCTCCCCCGGCCGGGTACCCCATCAGCCGCGCGACGCCCTCGAGCTGCGGCCGGTCTGTCGGCAGCACATCGCCCGTCTTGGCGCTCCAGAGCGTCAGAGCTGAGCGCGCACGCGAGGCGATCAGCCATGCGGCACGCAGACGGTCGGCGTCTGCGGCCGACACGAGCTGAGCATCCACCGCCGCGGTCAAGGCCTCGAGCGTCGACGTCGTGGCCAACGCGGGCACGGCCGCGGCGTGCTGCAACTGCAGCAGTTGCACGAACCACTCGACGTCGCTGAGCGATCCCCGGCCGAGCTTGAGGTGGCGCGCGGGGTCGGCGGCCTGCGGCAGGCGCTCGGACTCGACGCGCGCCTTGATGCGGCGCACCTCGCGAGCATCCGCCTCGGCGAGCTTCGTCGGGTACCGCACGGTGTCGGCCAGCGCCGTGAAGTCGGCCATGAGCGCGGGGTCTCCGGCGACAGCACGGGCGCGCAGCAGCGCCTGAGCCTCCCACGTGAGCGACCAGCGCTCGTAGTAGGCCCGGTACGAGGTGAGCGAACGCACGATCGCCCCGTTGCGGCCCTCGGGGCGCAGGTCGATGTCGAGGTCGAGCGGCAGGCGCAGATCGTCGGTGAGCCGCTTGAGCTCGTGCACGATGCGCTCGGCGCGCGCCTGCGCCTCATCGCCCGCGCCTGCATCGCGGTAGACGTAGATGACGTCGGCGTCTGAGCCGAAGCCGAGCTCTCCCCCGCCGTAGCGGCCCATTCCGATGATCGCGAATTCGATGCCGTCACCGTAGCGGTGTGCGAGCGAGAGCGCCCCCGTCAGCACGGTCGTCGTGACGTCGCTGAGCGCCCTGCCCAGTTCTTCGACCGTGATCACGTCGAGGATGCTCGCGAGGGCGAGGCGCAGCAACTCGCGTCTACGCCCCGTGCGCAGAGCCTTCGCGGCAGCTTCGACATCGCCGTCGTAACGTGCGACCGTCGCGCGAGCCTCGTCGAGCAGGGCCTCGAGCGGTCGCGGCCGCAGCTCGTCTTCGTTCTCGAGCCACGCCGCGCCCTCGGGAATGCGCTCGAAGAGCCCACCGACGTAGCGAGACGAGGCGAGCACGCTCGTGAGGCGCTGGGCCGCGCCGCTCGAATCGCGCAGCATGCGCAAGAACCAGTAGCTCTCGCCGAGGTCGTCGCTGAGGCGCCTGAAGGCCAGCAATCCGTAGTCGGGGTCGGCACCCTCGGCGAGCCACTGCAGAATGACGGGCAACAGGGTGCGGTGAATCTGCGCGCGCCTCGAGACCCCGTTCGTGAGTGCGGCGATGTGGTGCAACGCGCCCTTGGCGTCGACGAAGCCGATGGCGTTGAGACGCGCGACGGCCTGTTCGCTCGTGAGCGCGAGGCCGTCATCGGGCAGCGCGGCGACCGCCGAGAGCAGTGGTCGGTAGAAGAGCTTCTCGTGCAGCGACCGAACAGCGATCTTCGTCTGTTGCCAGCGCGCGATGAGCTCGTCGGCGGTGCCGCCCAGTCGCGTGGCTCGGGCGAGCACCCGCAGTCGGTCGTCGTCGCGGGGCATGAGGTGAGTGCGCTGCAGGCGCTCGAGCTGCACGCGGTGCTCGATGACGCGCAGCAGCCGGTAGTCGCGCCCGAACTCTGCAGCTTCGACCCGGCCGATGTAGCCCTGCTGCGCGAGCGCGTCGAGGGCGCCCAGGGTGTCGCCCTGCCGCACGCGATCGTCGCCGTGCCCGTGCACGAGCTGCAGCAGCTGCACGGTGAACTCGACGTCGCGCAGGCCTCCAGGCCCGAGTTTGAGCTGCACGTCGACCTCGTCGGCGGGAATGTTCTCGGTCACGCGTTCGCGCATGCGCTGCACGGATTCGACGAAGCCCTCCCGCTGAGAACTGGTCCAGACCAGCGGATGCACGCTCTCGCAGTAGCGCCGCCCGAGCTCGGCATCCCCCGCGAGCGGCCGCGACTTGAGTAGCGCCTGGAACTCCCAGCTCTTCGCCCACCGGTCGTAGTACGCCCGGTGCGACTCGAGCGTGCGCACGAGCGCCCCGTCTTTGCCCTCGGGGCGCAGGTTGGCGTCGACCTCCCACAGCGGCGGCTCGAAGCCCGGCTCCTGAATGCCCCGCGCGGTCGCCGCAGCGAGACGTGTGGCGATCTCGACCGCGCGACCGGAGTCGAGATCGTCGACGCCCTCGGCCACGTAGATCACGTCGACGTCGCTGATGTAGTTGAGCTCGCGCGCACCGGCCTTGCCCATGCCGATGATCGCCAGTCGCGTGCGCTCGACATCGGCGGCCGGGTACGTGCTCGTGCGCCGCGCGACCACGAGGCTCGCGTCCAGCGTCGCACCCGCCAGGTCGGCGAGAGCCGCCGACACGAGCGGCTGGGCTTCGAGCGGGTCGGGGTGCTCGAGATCCCACGCGGCGATGCGCACGAGCCAGCGCTGGTAGCGCACCCTCATGGCCGTGATCGCACGCTCGGGGTCGTCGACCGCTGCGACGGTCGCGAGAAGGTCGCGGTGCAGGGCGGCGTGCGTGGGCAGTGTGCCGAGAGGCTCGCGCAGAGCAGCGAGCTCNNGCCGCCCAGTCGTCGTCGGCGAGCAGCGGCGTGAGGGCATCCGGATGCTGTTCCCGCAGTCGCCCGAGCTGCCGCAGCGCCCGATCAGGGTCGGCAGCGGTGCCGAACGCGTCGAGCAGCGACTCGAAGCCGTCGAGGGCGTCGCGAGCAGCGCTCAGCTCGGCGAACCCGAGACGAGCGAGCTCGGTCAGAGTCGACACACTGCGCGTCATAGTGGAGCGCTGTCGGGCCTAGAGAATCTCGAGATTGCTCTCGAGCTCGTAGGGCGTGACTTGCGCGCGGTAGGCGGCCCACTCGCGACGCTTGTTGAGCAGCACGTAGTTGAAAACCTGCTCGCCGAGGGTCTCGGCGACGAGCTCGCTCTCTTCCATGAGCGCGAGCGCACGGTCGAGACTCGAGGGCAGCGCCTGGTAGCCGAGCGCGCGGCGCTCGGACTCGCTCAGCGCCCACACGGTGTCTTCGGCCTCGGGCGGCAGCTCGTAGCCGTTCTCGATGCCCTTCAGGCCCGCGGCGAGCATGAGCGAGTACGAGAGGTAGGGGTTGGCGGCCGAGTCGATGCCGCGATACTCGACGCGCGCGCTCTGCCCCTTGCCGGGCTTGTAGAGCGGCACGCGCACGAGAGCCGAGCGGTTGTTGTGTCCCCACGTGACGTAGCTCGGAGCCTCGTCCCCGCTCCAGATGCGTTTGTACGAGTTAACGAACTGGTTCGTGATCGCGGCGATCTCGGGCGCGTGCGTGAGCAGCCCGGCGACGAACTGCCGTCCGATCTTCGAGAGCTGGTACTGCCCCGAGGCGTCGAAGAACGCATTCGTGTCGCCCTCGAAGAGCGACAGATGGGTGTGCATGCCCGAGCCCGGGTGGGCGGCGAGCGGTTTCGGCATGAAGGTGGCGTAGACGCCCTGCTCGATCGCGACCTCTTTGACCACCGTGCGGAAGGTCATGATGTTGTCGGCGGTCGTGAGCGCATCGGCGTAGCGCAGATCGATCTCGTTCTGACCGGGCCCGGCCTCGTGGTGGCTGAACTCCACCGAGATGCCCAGATCTTCGAGCATGCGCACGGCGCGGCGCCGGAAGTCGTGGGCGCTACCGCCGGGAACGTTGTCGAAGTAGCCCGCCGAATCGACCGGCTGCGGACCTTCGGGACCGTATTTGCTGCTCTTGAGCAGGTAGAACTCGATCTCGGGGTGCGTGTAGAAGGTGAAACCACGGTCGGCGGCCTTCGCGAGCGTTCGCTTGAGCACATTACGCGGGTCAGCCGACGCGGGCTGGCCGTCGGGGGTCGTGATGTCGCAGAACATGCGAGCGGTCGGGTCGACCTCGCCACGCCACGGAAGAATCTGGAACGTCGTGGGGTCTGGGTGCAGCAGCACGTCGGCCTCGAACGCACGCGTGAAGCCCTCGATCGACGAACCATCAATGCCGAGGCCCTCCGAGAACGCGCCCTCCACCTCGGCCGGAGCGACGGCGACCATCTTGAGCGTGCCCACGACGTCGGTGAACCACAGGCGCACGAACTTGACCCCGCGCTCTTCGATGGTGCGAAGAACGAAGTCGCGCTGCTTGTCCATGCTGCCCTTTCCGGTCACCATCTCGCCTCTCGATCGGGGCTCAGAAGCCCGCCATTAGGCTACTGTGTATGCCCCGCCTGCGTGTTGCACTGGCACAGTCGAACCCGATCGTCGGCGACCTCGCCGGCAACGCCCAGCTCATCGTCGACGCCGTGCGCGCCGCGGGCGAGCAGGGCGCAGACCTCGTCGCCACCGGCGAGATGGCTCTCACCGGCTATCCGATCGAAGACCTCGCCCAGCGGCCCTCGTTCTTGGCGACAGCTACCCGCGCCGTACACGCCCTGGCAGAGCGACTCGCCGCCGAGGGTCTCGGCGAGATGGTCGTCATCGTCGGCCATCCCGATGGTCCGCACGAGCCCCGGCTGCTCGGCACCTCGAACGCCCCCACAGCCATCGCGCAGAATTGCGCGAGCGTGCTGCACCGCGGCCGTGTCGTCGCCCGCTACGCCAAGCACCACTTGCCGAATTACTCAGTCTTCGACGAGTACCGCATCTTCATCCCGGGCGACGAACTGCTCGTTCTGCGGCTACGCGGCGTCGACGTCGCCGTGATCGTCTGCGAAGACCTGTGGCGCGATGGCGGGCCTGTGGGCCGCGTGCTCGAAGCCGACGCCGGCCTGCTCGTCGTCATCAACGCCTCGCCGTTCGAGCGCGACAAAGACGAGGTGCGCCTGCCGCTCGTCACCCGTCGAGCGACCGAGACCGACACCATCGTCGCCTACGTCAACATCGTCGGCGGGCAGGACGATCTCGTGTTCGACGGCGACAGCGTCGTGGTGGATGGCCACGGCACGATCCTCGCCCGTGCGCCCCAGTTCATCGAGCACCTGCTGATCGTCGACGTGGATGCGGCAGAGCACACCGACTCCGAGCTGCCGCCGAACGTGCGGCGCGTCAAGCTCGAGGTCGGGGCCGCTGCGGACGAGCATCCGGTTGACGCCGACGTCGCGGAGTTGCCGGATGACCGCGAGCAGCTCTGGAGCGCGCTCGTCACGGGCACGCGCGACTACGTGCGCAAGAACGGGTTTCGCAGCGTCGTGCTCGGGCTCTCGGGCGGCATCGACTCGGCCGTCTGCGCAGCCATCGCGGCCGACGCGATCGGGCCCGAGAACGTCTACGGCGTCTCGATGCCCTCGAGGTGGAGCTCGGACCACTCACGCAGCGATGCCGACGAGCTGGCCGAAAACCTCGGGCTGCACTACTCGGTCGAGCCCATCGCCGACCTCGTGCAGCCTGTCGAGACGCAGCTCGCGCTCACCGGAGTCGCCGCCGAGAATCTGCAGGCGCGCATCCGGGCCATCATCCTCATGGGGCTCTCGAACATGCACGGGCACCTCGTGCTCACGACCGGCAACAAGACCGAGCTCTCCGTCGGCTACTCGACGATCTACGGCGACTCGGTGGGCGGCTTCGCGCCCATCAAGGATGTGCCGAAGCTGCTCGTCTGGGAGCTCGCGCGCTGGCGCAACGAGGTCGCGATTGCGCGGGGCGAGACGCCGCCGATCCCCGAGAACTCGATCGCGAAGCCGCCGAGCGCCGAGCTGCGGCCCGACCAGACCGATCAAGACACGCTGCCGCCCTACGAGGTGCTCGACGCCATTCTCGATGCCTACGTCACGCGCGCATTAGGGCACGACGACGTCGTTGCGCTCGGGTTCGACCGAGAGACGGTCGACTTCGTGACGAAACTCGTCGACCGCTCGGAATGGAAGCGTCGGCAGGGCGCCATCGGCCCCAAGATCTCGGGCATGGCGTTCGGGCGCGACCGGCGTCTGCCCATTACGTACAGACCAACCGAGTAACTCTCTGTCGCGGCGGCTCCCCGCCCCCGCGCGTATCGGGCAACCGAGTAACACACCGGGCTAGGGTGGTGAGCATGGCTGAGGCATCGAAGCGCGTCCGCACCCGCCACTTCGCGAGGGCGAAAGAGCAGGGCATCAAGATCACCGGGCTCACGTCGTATGACGTGCTCACCGCTCAGATCTTTGACGAAGCCGGCATCGACTTCCTGCTCGTCGGCGACTCGGCCGGCAACACCGTGCTCGGCTACGACACGACGTTGCCCGTCACGGTCGACGACCTGATTCCCCTCACGCGCGGCGTCGTGAGCGGAGTGAAGCGCGCGCTGGTCGTCGCCGACATGCCGTTTGGGTCGTACGAGACAGGACCCGAAGAGGCTCTTCACACCGCGTTCCGGTTCATGAAAGAGACCGGGGCGCACGCCGTGAAGCTCGAGGGCGGGGTGCGGTCGGCCAAGCAGATTCGTCGCATCGTGTCGGCGGGCATCCCAGTCATGGCCCACATCGGCTTCACACCGCAGAGCGAGCACGGCCTCGGCGGGCACGTCATCCAGGGTCGCGGCGAGGCGGCCGAGCAGCTGCTCGCCGACGCGCACGCGGTCGAAGAGGCCGGCGCCTTCGCGGTCGTGCTCGAGATGATCCCCGCCGAGGTCGCGAAGCGCATCACGGCCGAGTTGAGCATCCCGACCATCAGCGTCGGCGGTGGCCCTCACTGCGACGGCCAGCTCGTCGTCTGGACCGACTGGGCCGGGCTCGCATCGGGCCGCATTCCGAAGTTTGTGAAGCAGTACGCGAACCTGCGGCAAGTGCTGACGGATGCTGCGATCGCCTTCAAGGCCGACGTCGAGTCAGGCGCGTATCCCGATGACGACCACAGCTACAGCGACGCGACCGCCGAGCTAGCGCTGCAGGAGCGCGCCAACTAGAGCCGGGCTCTCCGAGTTGCCTCTTGTTGCCGCATCCGCGTCGCAATGCGACGACTACTGGCAAGTCGTGTCGTGAATGACCCGTCACTCCTCGTCGTCGGCGGCCCAGGCGCGAGCGCGCTCGCGGGCGATCTCGGGGGCACGGCGCGCATCGACCTCGGTCGCATAGGGACCGTCGCGGTCGGAGCCGAGAGACTGCGGCCCATGCTCGACCTCGCCTGTCTTGTGGTTGTACCACCAGTGCTGCGTCTCGCGCCTGGCCATGGGCGTCTCCCCTCGCTCGGTAGACTCGACCCTATGCCCCGTGACACTTCAGGCCACCTCGTCGCCGGGCGACTCTCACCGCAGCGCAGGGTGCCGTCGAGCATCCCGAAGCCGCCCTACGTCGGAAAGGCTGCCCCGCCCCCGCACGTCGGCGGCGACGTCTACGATGCGGAGACGATCGAGCTCATCCGCGAGTCGGGGCGCATTGCCGCCCAAGCCGTCGAGGCCGTCGGGGCCGCGA
>DIUS01000085.1:8365-12808 GCA_002423075.1 Microbacteriaceae bacterium UBA6152 | reverse complement strand
TGCATTCGGCCGAGGCCGCCGAGCACCACGCGATGCACGTCGTCGACGAGAGCGGCGAGCCCGACTTCGAGGGCCTGCTCGACGCGCTCGAGGCCGCCGTCGACCCCGAAGCAGACTCGATCGTCGACGACGCCCTCGACATCGACTCAGCCGACGAGGCCGAGGCTGCTGCCGAGGCGACGCACGACGAGGCCGACGACGACGCGGAGGCTGAGGAGGCCGAGGTCGACCCGTACGAAGACTTCAAGCTCGAACTGCGCATGAAGCCGGGCAAGTGGTACGTCGTGCANNAGATCAAGAACGGCCAGCGCAAGCTTGTCACCCGCGTACGCATTCCCAGCTACGTCCTCGTGCGCATGGAGCTCAACGAAGATAGCTGGTCGGTCGTGCGGCACACGCCGGGCGTGACGGGCTTCGTGGGCAACGCCCACAACCCGACCCCGCTGCGTTTTGACGAGGCCTTCCAGATGCTCAAGTCGACCGCGCAGATCGCCGAGGCTCCGGCCAAGGCGGGCGGCTCGAAGGGCGGCGGCCTAGCGGCTCGTGTCATTCCCGCCGAGATCGACTTCGAGGTCGGCGAGACCATCACCATCAAGGAGGGCTCGTTCGCCGGGCTCCCCGGCACGATCAGTGAGATCAAGCCCGAGAGCGGCAAGCTCACCGTGCTCGTCTCACTCTTCGAGCGCGAGACCCCGGTCGAGCTCAGCTTCGACCAGGTCACCAAACTATAAAACTCAAGAGACGTGATGAGGCGTAGCTTCATCAGCGCTGGCGTCGAGGAATTGCGGTGCAATTCCTTTAGCTCCAGCGCGCCAGCCGACCGCGGCGCGCAACGGGCGTGCAGGCGGGAGCGCAGCATCCACCCGGATGCTGCTCGACACGAAAGAAGAAGAACATGGCACCGAAGAAGAAGGTCACGGGTCTGATCAAGCTGCAGATCCAGGCCGGCGCCGCCAACCCCGCCCCGCCCATCGGGCCGGCACTGGGTCAGCACGGCGTCAACATCATGGAGTTCTGCAAGGCCTACAACGCGGCGACCGAGGCGCAGCGCGGCAACGTCATCCCCGTCGAGATCACCGTCTACGAAGACCGTTCGTTCACGTTTATCTTGAAGACGCCGCCGGCCGCCGAGCTCATTAAGAAGGCCGCGGGCGTGCAGAAGGGGTCATCGACTCCTCACACGGTCAAGGTCGCCAAGCTCACCAAAGAGCAGGTGCGTTCGATCGCCGAGCAGAAGCAGGTCGACCTCAACGCCAACGACATCGAGGCTGCCGAGAAGATCATCGCGGGCACGGCTCGTTCGATGGGGATCACGGTGGAGGCGTAATCATGGCACAGAAATCGAAGGCCTACCGGGCCGCGGCCGACAAGATCGAAGAGGGCAAGTTCTACTCCCTCGACGAGGCTGTCGCCGTCGCGAAAGAGACCGGCTCGAAGAACACCAACTCGACCGTCGAGGTCGCCCTCAAGCTCGGGGTCGACCCGCGCAAGGCAGACCAGATGGTGCGCGGCACCGTCAACTTGCCGCACGGCACGGGCAAGACCGCCCGCGTCATCGTGTTTGCGACCGGCCCCGCGGCCGAGGCCGCGATCGCGGCGGGCGCTGACGAGGTCGGCGGCGCCGAGCTCATCGAGAAGGTCGCCGGGGGCTACACCGCCTTCGACTCGGCTGTCTCGACGCCCGAGCTCATGGGCCAGGTCGGCCGTCTCGGCAAGGTGCTCGGCCCCCGTGGCCTCATGCCCAACCCGAAGACCGGCACCGTGACCCCCGATGTGGCCAAGGCCGTCACCGACATCAAGGGCGGCAAGATCGAGTTCCGCGTCGACAAGCACGCGAACGTGCACTTCATCGTCGGCAAGACGGCGTTCACGCAAGAGCAACTGAGCGAGAACCTCAAGGCGGCACTCGACGAGGTCATGCGGCTCAAGCCGTCGAGCTCGAAGGGCCGTTACCTTCAGAAAGGCTCGGTCTCGACCACGTTCGGTCCCGGCATTCCGCTCGACGTCAACGCGATCTAGTTCGACAGCTCCACTCATGAAGGCCCCGCTTCGGCGGGGCCTTCTGCGTGTGCCCGACGGCCCTCAAGGATGGTGTTCGTAACTCAGGCTGGAGGCGCGTGGGTGGGGAATCAACCGCGCACATCGGTCACCTCAGCCTGAGTTGCGAACAGTGGAGGGCAGAATGGGGGGATGCCCGAGTCGACCATTTCGATCCGCCCCGCTCGGCCGGCAGAGGCCGGGGCTCTGCACGAGCTCGCGGCGCTCACCTTTCCGCTCGCCTGCCCACCGTCGACGACCGAGGCGGCGAAAGCCACGTTCATCGAGCAGCACTTGAGCCGCACGGCCTTCGAGCGCTACCTCGCCGACCCGCAACGGCTCGTGCTCGTCGCCGATCGGGGCGATGAGCTCGTGGGCTACGCGATGCTCCTGCACGGCGAGCCGGCCGACCGTGACGTCGCGGCCGCGGTGCGGCATCGCCCCACGGCCGAGCTGAGCAAGCTCTACGTGCATCCCGAACTGCACGGTGGCGGAGTCGCGTCGGCACTCGTCGAGCACGTGCTGTATGCCGCGGTCGATGAAGGGGCGGTGAGCGTGTGGCTCGGCGTGAACATCCACAACGCCCGTGCGAACCGGTTCTACGAGAAGGCGGGCTTCGCGATCGTCGGTACCAAGGGCTTCAGGGTCGGCGAGGTCATCGAGGACGACTTCGTGCGCGAGCGTCAGCTCACGTGAGCGGCATCACTCGCGGGCGACCTCGATTGCGATCTTGCCGCGCGTGTGGCCCTCGTCGATGAGCCGGTGCGCTTCGGCGAGCTGCGCGAGCGGCATGACGCGGTCGAGGTGCACGCGCAGATCGCCCGCGTCGAACATGCGTGTCAGCACGGCGAGGGTCGTGGCGCTGGGCGAGAGCTTGTAGGTCGTGGCGCGCACGCCCGCAGCCGCGGCCTCGTCGAGCATCGTCGGCCAGCTGCCGGTCGGCGCGTTCACGATGAGTCCACCGGGCCGCAGGGTAGACAGCGAGCGAGAGCCGGTGTCGTCGCGCACGTTGCCGATGAGGTCGATGACGACGTCGTGCTGCGAGACCTCATCGTCGAAGCGCGAGGTCGAATAGTCGATGACGCGGCTCGCGCCGAGTTCGCGCACGAACGAGACGTTGCGCGTCGAGCACGTGGCCGTCACGGTGGCGCCGAAGTAGGCGGCCAGTTGCACCGCAAAGTGGCCGACGCCTCCCGCCCCGGCATGGATGAGCATCTTCTGACCCTCGTGAGCGCGAGCGACGTCGACGACCATGCCCCACGCGGTCAGGGCGGCGAGCGGCACGGCCGCCGCCTCGGTGAAGCTGAGGCTGGCCGGCTTGGGTGCGAGGAACATCTCGGGCACCGAGGCGTACTCGGCGTGCGTGCCATCGAATCGCGGCACGAGCGTCATGCCGTAGACCGCGCGACCCGGTTGCAGGGCGTGAGCCTCGTAGGCGGGTTGCTCGACGACCCCTGCGAGATCGTTACCGAGGATGACCGGATACGAGCGGATAGCCCCCGCGGCCCCCCGACCGGCCCGCGTCTTCGCATCGATCGGGTTGATGCTCGAGGCGAGCACGCGCACGAGCACCTCCGCCCCTGCCCGCACCGGAAGGGGCCATTCAGCTTGCTCGATCACGTCGGGCCCCCCGGCCCTTGTCGCCACCATCGCGCGCATCGTCGTCATCGCGGGTTTCCTCCCCTTGCTTGCGACCAGTGAACACGATGCAGAGGTCGGCCGTGTTAACGCCGTGTCACGATGCAAGAAAGTGAATCAATCGGTCCCCCTTATTGGGGACCGATTCACCCCCGGAGGGGGGACTGTGCCCGTTGTTCGCTTAACGCACACTGGATTCATGGGGGACACATCCTGTCCCCCACAGTGCGGACACCCTGACTCGAACAGGGCCCGCCCGCACTGAACCCGAATCCCGACCCGAGGTGACTGTCATGATCTCCGTTCCCCTGGTGATGATCGCGTCGGTGACCGGCTTCTTCGGCCTCATGGCCGCCATCGCCGGCGCCGGCGGGCGCAAGCCGCGCGGAGCACACCGCGCCTGAGCCGCCCGAAACGGCTCATCGAGCCCCGGCCGCCTTCCCCTCGCGGCCGGGGCTCGATTCGTCCCCGCCCCTCGCCGCCGCACAGGGCAGTCTCCAAGCAAGCTCATAGGTTCGTCGGGCTGACTGTGACTATGGCTGATGACGCGCTTCCCGAGGTCCCCCGGCTCACGCGCCCCGACGGGTCGCCCGTACGGGCTCTCGTCGTCGACGACGAGCCCTCGCTCGCCGACTTGGTCTCGATGGCGCTGCGGTACGAAGGGTGGGATGTTCGCACCGCGCTCACCGGACAACAAGCGCTGCAGCACGGCCGCGAGTTCGCGCCCGACGTCGTCGTGCTCGACATCATGCTGCCCGACCTCGATGG
>DIUS01000085.1:7728-8239 GCA_002423075.1 Microbacteriaceae bacterium UBA6152 | reverse complement strand
GAGACCGCGATCGAACTCACCGCCACCGAGTTCGAGCTGCTGCGCTACCTGATGCGCAACCCCAAGCGCGTGCTCAGCAAGGCGCAGATTCTCGATCGCGTCTGGAGCTACGACTTCGGGGGCCGATCGAGCATCGTCGAGATCTACATCTCGTACCTGCGCAAGAAGATCGACAGTCTCGGTCCCGCCATGATCCACACCGTGCGCGGCGTCGGCTACCTCATCAAGCCGGTCACCTGATGGTGAGCGGCTGGTCGCTGCGCCAGCGACTGGTCGCGGGCATCCTCGTCTTGCTCATGATGGCGACCCTCGCGATAGGTGTGCTCAGCGTGGTCTTCGTGCGCGCCAATCTGGTGGCCCAGCTCGACGACGAACTGCGCATCACGACGAGCCGCCTCGAGCGCATCGCCGCACCCGGGCGTGGCCCCGCCTCGAGCTTTGAGGGGCCGGGCCTGCCCCTCGGTTCGCTCATCGGCGTCGTGCAGAGCGATGGCTCAGCCGTCGCCGCCTA
>DIUS01000085.1:6136-7676 GCA_002423075.1 Microbacteriaceae bacterium UBA6152 | reverse complement strand
ACGACCACGGTGGCGCGACTCGGCGCCGTGATCGCCGCCATCCTCGGCGGAATCCTCATCGTCGCCGCCGTGCTCGGCCGTGAGGTCGTGCGGCTCGGCCTGCGCCCACTCACGCGCGTGCGCGAGGCCGCGACGGCCGTGACGGCCCTGCCGCTCGACCGCGGCACGGTCGCGCTCGCCGAACGACTCCCGACGCTCGACACCGACCCGAGCACCGAGGTCGGTCAGCTCGGCGCGGCGTTCACTCGCATGCTCGACCACGTGCAGAGCGCCTTTGACGCTCGCCAGTCGAGCGAGCAGAAGGTGCGGCAGTTCGTCGCCGATGCGAGTCACGAGTTGCGCACGCCGCTCGCCGCGATCCGCGGCTACAGCGAACTGACGCGCCGCAGCGGACACGAGCTGCCCGATGACATCCGCTACGCGTTGTCGCGCATCGAGTCGGAGTCGGTGCGCATGTCAGAACTCGTCGACGACCTGCTGCTGCTCGCCCGGCTCGACGAGGGCCGAGCACTGCGCCGCGACCCGGTCGACCTCGCCTCGGTCGTCGCTGACGCGCTGGCGGATGCTCGCGCCACTTCGCCCGCCCACGACTGGGTCGAGCGCCTGCCGAACACGCCGGTTGTTGTCGCTGGCGACCTGCATCGACTGCATCAAGTCGTGGCCAACCTGTTGGCCAACGCGCGCATCCACACCCCCGAGGGCACGCGCGTGACGGCCGCGCTCGGCGTGCTCGAGCGGCGCGCGATCATCACCATCACGGACACTGGCCCAGGAATTCCATCCGACGTGCAGCCCGTACTCTTCGAGCGCTTCGCGCGTGCCGACACCTCGCGTTCGCGTGCGACGGGTTCGACCGGGCTCGGCCTTGCGATCGTTTCGGCCGTTGTGCAGGCGCACGGCGGCGAGGTGACCTTCTCGTCACGACCGGGTGAGACTGTCTTTCGAGTGAGCCTGCCACTTGGCCGCCCGGAGGTCGCTCAGCCCGCCGCTAGCGCCGAGCCCGCCGCATCGACCGCTTAGGCTCGACGCATGCACATTGCCGTTACCGGGTCAGCCGGCAAGCTCGGGCAGGCCGTCGTGACCCACCTGGTCGAGACCGGGCACTCCGTGACCGGGCTCGATGCCGTCGGCGCACCGGGTGAGGGGTTCGTGCGTGTAGACCTCACTGACACCGGGCAGGTGCTCGATGCGCTGGCCGGGGTCGAAGAACGCTTCGACGGGCTCGACGCTGTCGTTCATCTGGCGGCGAGCCCCGCGCCGGGCATTCGCCCCGATACCGTGCTGCTGCAAGACAACCTGGCCATGACGATCGCCGTCTTCCAGGCCGCTCGTCGGGCCGGCATCGCCCGCATCGTGCACGCCTCAAGCGAGACCCTGCTCGGGCTGCCGCTCACCGAGCCGCCCCCCGCGGCCCCGATCGACGAGGGCCAGCCGACGCGCCCGAACTTCATGTATGCGGTCGGCAAGCACCTCGAAGAAGAACTTGGGCGCAAGCTTTGCCGCATCGACCCTGCCCTCTCGATCACCGGGCTGCGGTTCA
>DIUS01000085.1:5618-6067 GCA_002423075.1 Microbacteriaceae bacterium UBA6152 | reverse complement strand
CCGCCGACACCGTCATGCGGCGCGATTCGGCAGAGCTGATGGCGTCAGAATTCGCGGATGTCCCGCTCACGCGCCCGCTCGTCGGCCGTGAGACCCTGCTCTCGATCGACGCCGCTCGGCGCGACCTCGGCTATGCGCCCGGCCACTCGTGGCTTGACCACGTTTGACGCTCGAGCCCCGGTTTTGGACTGCGGGGCCCGCGTAACGTATGCTGGCCTCTTGCCATAGACCGCCGGTTGTCGTCATGCCCGCTTGCAGACAGTGTTTGCTCGCAGATCATGATGACCGAAGGTTCGCACGCTTCGCACGAAGCGGACGACGGCCCGCGCAGGTGTACAGAACTGATACCGAGCATTCCGCTTCATGAGGGTGTGCTCGACGAGGCTCGTGCGCATGCGCAGGGGCCTTTCGTCATGTGTGCCGGGTTCGCGCCGCTCATCGAGCAGTGC
>DIUS01000085.1:0-5611 GCA_002423075.1 Microbacteriaceae bacterium UBA6152 | reverse complement strand
AGCTCGACTGCCGTTCTGCTGACCGAGTACCGCGGTCTCACGGTCGCGCAGTTGAAGACGCTGCGCAGCACTCTCCGTGCAGACGCGTCGTACGCCGTGGTGAAGAACACGCTGACCAAGCTTGCGGCGAACCAGGCAGGCATCGACTCGCTCGATGACATGCTGGCTGGTCCCTCCGCTCTGGCGTTCGTGCACGGAGACCCCGTGACCGTCGCCAAGGCTCTGCGTGACTTCGCCAAGGCGAACCCCAACCTCGTGGTGAAGGGCGGCTACCTCGACGGCAAGCCTCTTGACGCCGCCGAGGTCACCCAGCTCGCCGACCTCGAGAGCCGAGAGGTGGTGCTGGCGAAGCTTGCCGGCGCCGTCAAGGCCTCGCTGTTCGGCGCCGCCTACATGTTCAACGCACCGCTGGCTCAGGCCGCACGCGCGGTGGACGCACTGCGGCAGAAGCAAGAGTCGGGCAACTAGTTTCCGCTGTCCGGTCGACGACCAACCACACCAACCCTGCAAGAAGGAGAAATCATGGCCAAGCTCAGCACTGACGACCTCATCGAGGCGTTCAAGGAGCTCTCGCTCATCGAGCTCAGCGAGTTCGTCAAGAAGTTCGAAGAAGTCTTCGAGGTCACCGCGGCGGCGCCCGTCGCCGTGGCCGTGGCCGGCCCCGCCGGTGGCGGCGCCGCCGCTGAAGAGGTCGAGGAGAAGGACTCGTTCGACGTCGTTCTCGAGGCCGCCGGCGAGAAGAAGATCCAGGTCATCAAGGAGGTGCGCGCCCTCACCAGCCTCGGCCTCGGTGAGGCGAAGGCTCTCGTTGACGGCGCCCCCGGTGTCGTGCTCGAGGGCGCGAACAAGGAGGCCGCCGAGAAGGCCAAGGCTCAGCTCGAAGAAGCTGGCGCCACCGTCACCCTCAAGTAGTCACCGACTGCTGACCGAAAGCCCCGCCCGTCGAGAGACGGTGCGGGGCTTTCGTGCTGCGGGGTGCGGAAATCGAGGTTCACCGCTGGGCGGGGCGCTGTGCGGCCGTGCTGGTGCGCACGGTGAGGGCGGTCGGCAACAGCACGTGCTCGTCGGGCGGCGGAGCATCGGCGTGCTCGAGCTGGCTGAGCAGCAGTTCGACGGCGCGTGCTCCTTGGCCACCGGGCTCTTGTACGAGCGTGGTGAGGCCGAACATTCTCGAGAGAGGATGGCCGTCGACGCCGATCACCGAAAGTTCGCCCGGCACCGAGATGCCCAGCTGGCGCGCCGCGACCATCACGCCGATGGCGATCTCGTCGCAGCCGGCGAAGATCGCCGTCGGTCGCGTGCGCGGATCGCCGAGTACGGCGAGCCCGACCGTGAAGCCGCCTTCGATGGAGAAGTCGGCTTCGCGGAAGTCGTCATCGATCGAGATGCCGGCGTCGGCGAGCGCGCGGCAGAAGCCTGTGTAGCGTTGCGAGTGCACACGGAAGTCCATCTGCTCGTTCTGGTCGCCGCCGATGTGCAGAATTCGCCGGTGACCGAGACTGATGAGGTGCTCGGTGGCGAGCCGTGCCGTCTCGACATCATCGATCGACAGCGTGGGGATGCCATCGATGCGCCCGCCGATGCCGACGAGCGGTTTGCCGAGCGACTGCAGCATGTGCACTTCGTGCGGGCTCAGGTCGATGGTCACCGAGATGACCGCGTCGACGCGCTTGCGCACGAGGAAGTAGTCGAACACCCGGCGACGTAGATCGCTGTCGGTACTCAGCCTGTATAGCGTGAGGTCGTAGCCGGCGCGGATCAGCGCGGCCTCGATGCCCTCGAGCACTTCGGCGAAGTACCACCGGTTGATGTAGGGGATGACGACGGCGACGTTGCGTGTGCGACCGGTGACGAGGCTCGCGGCCGTGCTCGAGACGACGTAGCCGAGTTCAGCCGCCGCCGACTCGACGCGTCGCCGCGTGTCTTCAGAGACATAGCCACGACCACTGAGAGCACGTGAGGCTGTCGATTTCGACACCCCGGCGATGCGCGCCACGTCAGCGAGGATGCTCATGGCCTCGGGCCCTCCATTGGACTGCGGCGAGTGGGTGGACTGCGAACTGCGACGGCGTCGACCTCGAGGATCGTGCTGTCGGGTCAGTGTAGCCCGTTTCGGTTGTCTGTGGAACCGGTGCCACGTGAGAACGGTCTCATGGCGTCGTGGAGCGCTGAGCAACCCTGTGTGCTCACGCAGAGTTCCGCAACGGATCGATAACGGGCGCGGCCGAACGGGTTGCGCGCTCGTCGGGCGTGACGTACCGTGACTCTGGAACCGGTTGCCGATGTCGCGCCCTGGCGGGGCGTCGCGGCCGACCTCCAACACCACCACGCGCGTCGCCTGACGTGCTGACCGACCTCAATGAGGAGGAAACACATGAGTTCCACCCTCCGACGCAGGCTCATTGCGCCTGCAGCGGCACTTGGTGCCCTCAGCCTGGTACTTGCCGGCTGTGCGGCCGCGACCGAAGAGCCGGGAGCCGGCGGCGACGCCGACTGCGCGGCGTACGAGCAGTACGGAACCTTCGAGGGCGAGAGCGTCGAGCTCTACGCGACGATCATCGACGTCGAGGCAGACGCCATGGTCGAGTCGATTGCCGACTTCGAGGCCTGCACGGGCATCGATGTCGAATACGTCGGCACGCAGGAGGCGGAGACGCAGATCAACGTTCGTGCCGCTGCCGGTGACGCCCCCGACCTGATGATCATTCCGCAGCCGGGTCTGCTGCAGCGCCTCGTGGCCGATGGCTACGTTGTTCCCGCCCCCTCGGCTGTCGAAGACAACGTCGACGAGTTCTGGAGCGAGAGCTGGAAAGGCTACGGCACCATCGACGGCACCTTCTACGCCGCGCCGCTCATGGCGAGCGTCAAGGGCTACATCTGGTACTCGCCCTCGGACTTCGAGGAGAACGGCTACGAGATTCCCACCACGTGGGACGAGATGGTCGCGCTGACCGATCAGATGACCGAACGCAACGAGGGCGCCTACCGCCCCTGGTGCGTCGGCTTCGGCTCGGGTGACGCCACCGGCTGGGTCGGCACCGACTGGGTCGAAGACGCTGTGCTGCGCACGGCGGGCCCCGAGGCCTACGACCAGTGGGTCACGGGCGACCTGGCTTTCAGCAGCCCTGAGATCACGGAAGCGTTCGACCTCGTCGGCGACATCCTGCTCAACCCCGAGTATGTCAATGGTGGCTTCGGTGGAGTCGACTCGATCGTCTCGACCAGCTTCCAGGATGGCGGCCTCGAGATTCTCGACGGCAACTGCTCGATGCACCACCAGGCTTCGTTCTACGAGGCACAGTGGGGCGACGGCGTGACGGTTGCTCCGGATGGAGACATCTGGGCCTTCCTGACCCCGCCGATCGCTGAGGGCGACCCCTCGGCCGTCACCGGTGGTGGCGANNCTCGCCGGTTCTGACCTCGCCCGCCAGTCGGTTGAGATCCTCCAGGGCGAAGACACGATCTTCCGTTTCGACGCCTCTGACCTCATGCCTGCCGAGGTCGGTACCAGCTCGTTCTGGACCGGCATGGTCGACTGGGTCAGCGGAAACCGCAGCACGGACGAGCTGCTGACGTTCATCGACAGCACCTTCCCGTAACACGCCCGGCGGCCTTGTGCCGCCGTGGTGACTGACACAGACCTGGCCCATCGAGTTCTCTTGCTCGGTGGGCCAGGTCGTCAGGTAGCGTGTGTCTCGAACCACGTGTTGCTCAAAACCAATGGAGGTTTAACGCATGACGTCGGAATTCTTCTCCGATCTCGCTGCGAAGTTCGGGCTCATGTTCTTGGGGCTCGCCGTCTTCGCTGCCGCGGTCGGCGTCATTCTCTTCCTCGCCGATCGGGCCCCGAAACGGGGTCGAGACATCTGGCAGTTGCTCGCGTTTCTCGCTCCCGCGATGATTCTGCTGGCCGTCGGCCTCGTCTACCCGGCGATCAATACCGCGGTGCTCTCATTTTTCAACCGCAATAGTTCTGAGTTCGTCGGCTTCGACAACTACGTGTGGATGTTCACGGAGCCGACCATTCTCACCACCCTGGGCAACACCCTCATCTGGGTGGCGCTCGTGCCCACCCTCTCGACGGTGTTTGGGCTCGCCTACGCGGTCTTCATNNGCTTCGTCTACGAGTACCGCGCCGTAGGGTTCAGCGAGCAGATCGGCATCTTGAACCAGATCCTCGTCTGGCTGGGCCAGGAGCCGCAGCAGTTCTTGCAGAACTCGCCGTGGAACACGTTCTTCCTCATCGTCGTGATGGTCTGGATCCAGACCGGTTTCGCAATGGTGCTGCTGTCGGCCGCCATCAAGGGCGTGCCCGTAGAAATCATCGAGGCCGCCCGTCTCGACGGCGCGAACGCTTGGCAGCAGTTCTGGAACGTGACGATCCCGGGTATCCGCGGCACGCTTGTGGTTGTCGTCACGACGATCTCAATCGCGACCCTGAAGGTGTTCGACATCGTGCGCGCGATGACCGGAGGAAACTTCGACACCTCGGTCGTCGCGAACGAGATGTACACGCAGGCGTTCAACCGTGGTGAGTTCGGGCAGGGCTCGGCGCTCGCGGTCGTGCTCTTCGTCATGGTGCTACCGATCGTCGTCTACAACGTGCGCGTCATGCGCAAGCAGAAGGAGATCCGATGAGCGACGCGACCTCTCAGGCCGAAGACACACTCGATCGTCCCCTCGGCCAGAAGAACCCGACCACCTCCGCTGAAGAGGCACACACGGAGCGCGAGCCCAGCAAGACTCGACGCGTCAAGGAGCGACTGACGTCACCGTGGGCTACGGCTGCAGCGATCCTCATCGCCACCCTGTGGACGATTCCGACCTTCGGGCTACTGGTCTCCTCCTTCCGCACGCCCGAGGAGATCCGCTCGAACGGATGGTGGAACATCTTCGTGAGCCCGAGCTTCACGCTCGAGAACTACTTCGAAGTGTTGACCGTCTCGGGAGCCTCGTCGGCGAACCTCGGCCAGTACTTCGTGAACTCGCTCGTGATCGCCATTCCGGCCGCGCTGTTCCCGATCGCGATCGCGACGATGGCGGCCTACGCCTTCGCGTGGATCAAGTTCAAAGGCTCGGGCGCGCTGTTCGTGCTGGTGTTCGCGCTGCAGATCGTGCCGTTGCAGATGGCCCTCGTGCCGCTACTGCAGATCTTCTCGCAGGTGCTCGGAATCAGTGGTACCTTCCCGGCTGTCTGGATCGCGCACACGATCTTCGGCTTGCCGTTGTGCATTTTCTTGCTGCACAACTTCATTAGCGAGATACCCGGCGAAGTGATCGAAGCGGCACGGGTCGATGGTGCGAACCACACCCAGATCTTCTTCCGCATCATCATTCCGCTGTCGCTACCAGCGCTCGCCTCGATCGGCATCTTCCAGTTCTTGTGGGTCTGGAACGACCTGCTCGTCGCCCTCGTGTTCTCGGGCGGCACGGCCGACGTCGCTCCGCTGACGCAGCGACTGGCTGAACTGGTCGGCAACTTCGGACGCAACACCGAGCGGCTCCCCGCTGCCGCGTTTATCTCGCTCATCATTCCGCTCATCGTCTTCTTCAGCCTGCAGCGCTACTTCGTGCGTGGCCTGCTTGCGGGATCGACGAAGGGCTGATTCGG
>DIUS01000089.1 GCA_002423075.1 Microbacteriaceae bacterium UBA6152 | reverse complement strand
CTATTTGTCAGACACGCCCTAGTTCGAATCGCCGACAAGGTGACGAGGGCTGCGCATGGATTGTTGCGGCCCGCTCCGTCGACTAGGACAGCGAACCTCAGCCCGGTCCGAGGTGATTGATAGCCTCTCGAGGTGGAGTCACCCGTGATTGACGTGTCAGAGTGGCTCGTCGTTCGTGATGAGCCGCTTGGAGCGAGTGAGAAATGCTGGCTCAGAGACCCCTCAGACTCTGACCCAACGCGAGGCTTGTGGCTCTTCAAGCCCGTAGTGGTTCACGACAATGGCCACTCGCAAAGAGGCGACCACTCCGAGCGCATCGCAGAGGGCGTTGCGGGGCTAGTTGGTGTCCCGACAGCAGAGACCCGGCTTGCCCTTCGCCATAAGCGATACGGAACACTTTCTCGGAATGTGCGGCCGGGCGTCGAGTGGGACATGTACACGGGGGGTCTCTGGTTGATCAACGCCGTCGACCTCCCTTTCGCTGGACGGGACTCTCGGGAGAAGTCCCCGTCGACGCCTGGCTACACACTTGACGCCATACAACTAGTACTTCAGGACACGGGCTGCCCGCCAAGTTCGTCGCCCGAGCTGCAGCCGTTCTCCGGTTGGGACGTCTTCATTGGCATGCTTATCTTGGACGGCTTGATTTCGAACCGCGATAGACACGAGCAGAACTGGTCCATCCTTCGACCGTCGCTCGGGGACGACACTACGCGCCTCGCACCGGCGTACGACAATGAGAGCTCCCTCGGATTCAACCTCACGGACGATCGCCGAGCTCGCATCCTGCAAACGCCGTCTATGTTGGACGCGTACAGGAGGCGCGCGACCGCCTGGCGGTTCGACTGGGGTTCTCAGCAGATTCCGAGCCTGATCGATCTCGCGAGTATGGCTGCGACCCGGACAACCTCCAGCGTTCGCAAGCATTGGGGTGAGAAGCTTAGTGCGATCAAAGATGGTGACTTTGAGACGATAGTTTCAGGCGTCTATGGAATGTCAGACGTCGCCCATAGGTTCAGCGTTAACTTGATGCAAGAGAACCTGAAGGAGATGCGCAATGCAATCCGCGATTGATGAACGCGGCCACGCGAGCATCGTTGATGACGCGATGCGCCGCCTTGTCGTGTGCTGGCAACACCCACTTACGAGAGCAATCGAACCGATCGGCTTGCTTTCGTCTGATGACGAGACGTTCCGTTTTGAGTACCTCGCGCGAGCACGCGAGGTTGAAGGGTTCCGCCCTCTCCTTGGATTTCCTGACCTAGGTTCCTCGTACGAGTCGAAGGAACTCTTTCCCTTCTTTGCTCAGCGAGTTATGGATCCTCGCCGACCTGATTTCGCTCGTCACCTCCAAGAACTCGCAGTGGAGGAAAGTGAGTCAACGCCTTGGGAGCTTCTCGCGCGCACTCAAGGCAAGCGAGAAGGAGACACGATCCTTCTCTACCCGGTGCCTCGACAGACGGACGAAGGTTGGCAATGTGTCTACCTTGTGCATGGAATTAGACACCTGATGACCAAGTCGGTGCCGTTGGGGGGCGACTCTGCAGGTCCTTACTCTCCTGACGAGATAGAGGGCATCTTGTCTGAGCTCTCTCAGGGTGACGTTCTAGAACTCTGTCCGGAACCATCGAACGACTGGTCCGACACCGCGATGCTGGTTCTCGATGCCAAAGGACGTCCTTTCGGATACGTGCCAGACCTGCTCCTTGAGCCAATTCATTCAGCGATGTTCGACGGGAGATTGCACAACGTCGTAGAAAGGGTGAACGGACCTGAAGCTGGGTGGCATCTTCGCGTCTTGGTCCGCGCAAAGTCGGCAGATGCGGACGGATTGGACCTGCTCGCTGGAGAGAAGTTCAAACTAGCTACGTCCCAGTAGTAGGTGTCGTGAGTTCGGAGCGCGGCTCGGCTTCGCCATAGTATGTCCCGACTAGGCTCGCGCGTGTGACGACGACCGGCGAATCCCCCGCAGCAGGCCTCACCCTCACCGAGGTGCGCTCGCGCACCGAGCTCGGGCAGGTGAACGTCATGCCGAGCGACACCGGCCGCTCGTTCTGGCGCATCATGCAGGCCAACCTGTTCACGCTCTTCAACCTCATCGTCGGCGGAAGCTTCGCGTTGCTGCTCGTGCTCGGCTACTGGCAAGACGCGATCTTCGGCTTCTTCGTCATCGCCAACGTCGTCATCGGGGTGGCACAGGAGTTCCGCGCCAAGCTCACACTGAGCCGCCTCGCGGTGCTGAACGCCCCGAAGGCACGTGTCATGCGCGACGGTCAGGTCGGCGAGATTCGCGTCGGCGAGGTCGTGCTCGACGACATCCTCGTGCTTTCCGCCGGCGATCAGGTCACCGCCGACGCCGTCGTGCTCGAGAGCCACGGGCTCGACATCGACGAGTCGCTTCTCACGGGCGAAGCCGATCCGGTCTCGTCGCCCGCGGGGCGCGAGCTCATGTCGGGTTCGACTGTCGTCGCGGGCAGCGGACTCGCGCGGGTCATCCGCGTCGGTGCCGACTCCTACGCCGCCCGCATCACGGCCGAGGCCAAACAGTTCTCGCTCGTGAGTAGCGAGCTGCGCAGCGGCATCGCGAAGATCATCAGGTGGATCACCATTCTGCTGCTGCCGGTCGGCGCGATCGTCGTCAACGGCCAGATGCAGGCGGTCGGCGGCTGGGGGGTCGCGATCGCGACGGGTGCCTGGCGCGAGGCGACGGTGGCCTCAGCCGCGAGCCTCATCGCGATGATTCCGCAGGGGCTCGTGTTTATGACGAGCGTCGCGCTCGCGGTCGGTGCGGTGAAGCTTGCGCGCAACCAAGTGCTCGTGCAAGAGCTCGCGGCCGTCGAGGGGCTTGCGCGCGTCGACATGCTCTGCCTCGACAAGACGGGCACGCTCACCGAGGGCCGCATGGTGCTCGACGTCGTGGACCCTATCGGCAGCACTGATCTCGATGTCGCATCTGAGGCCGTGCTCGCCTGGATGGGCGCCGACCGCAATGCCAACGCCACCGCGGTCGCCCTTGTCACCCGCTTCACCTCGCCGCCCGCCGAGCAACCGGTGCGCGCGATCGAGTTCTCGAGCCGCCGCAAGTGGAGTGCCGTCTCGTTCGCAGACGGCCCGGCTCGCGGCACCTGGGTGCTCGGAGCCCCCGACATCGTGCTCGCCGATGTGCCTGATGCGACGGATGCTCTCGCCCGGTTCGCCGAACGCGCGACAGCGGGCGAGCGCACGGTCGTGCTCGCCCGCGCCGACGTCGTGCTCGACCCCGAGCCCGAGCTTGCCGAAGGCGAGCGCCTGCCCGAGCCCGAGCTGCCCGTAGGCTTGCGCGCCGTCGCACTCGTGTCGTTCCGCGAGAAGGTGCGCGACGACGCGCACGAGACGCTGGGGTACTTCCGTGAGCAAGAGGTCGAGCTGTGCGTCATCTCGGGTGATGACCCGCGCACCGTGGCCGCGGTCGCGCGCGAGGCGGGCATCCACCACGAGGGTCCCGGATTCGACGCGCGCCAGCTTCCCGACGATGAGGCAGAGCTCGACGCGATCATGCGCGAGCACCGCGTCTTCGGCCGCGTGAGCCCCGAGCAGAAGAAGGCCATGGTGCTCTCGCTGCAGCGCCTCGGGCACACGGTCGCGATGACGGGCGACGGTGTCAACGACGCACTCGCGCTCAAGCACGCCGACATGGGTATCGCCATGGGATCGGGTGCCGCGGCCACGCGCGCCGTCGCGCGCCTCGTGCTGCTCGATGGCCAGTTCAGCCGCCTGCCGCGCATCGTCGCCGAGGGCCGACAGGTCATCGCGAACGTCGAGCGTCTCGCCAAGCTGTTCTTGTCGAAGACGACCTACGCCGTGCTGTTCTCCGTCGTGTTCGGCGTGCTGCTCTGGCCCTTCCCGTTCTTGCCGCGGCAATTGTCGATCGTTGACGGCCTCACCATCGGGTTGCCCGCGCTCGTGCTCGCACTGCTGCCGAATATCCAGCGCTACCGGCCTGGTTTCCTACGTCGAGCCGCGCGCTTTTGCATTCCCTCCGGCCTCATCGTCGGAGGCACGCTCATCTCGGTCGTCGCCTACACCTACCTGGGCGGTGCTGAGGCCGCGGTCGTGCAGACCACCGCCGTCATCACTCTCACCCTCACCGCTCTGTGGGTGCTCGTGATCTTGTCACGACCGTTCACGCTCATCACGAGCCTTGTCGTCGTCGCGGCCTACCTCGGGCTGCCGGTGCTGCTGTTCATCCCGGCCGTCACCGATTTCTTGCAGCTCGGTGCCCCGCCCCTTCACCTGATTCTCATCGCGGTCGGTGCGAGCGCCATCGGCTCTGTCGCCCTCGAGGTCATGCACCGGCTGGTGTCGCGCGGCGGCGACGACTCGGCAGCCGCACGCGCCGCTGAGCAAGCAGCACGCCGAGGATAACGAGCAGGGCACCGACCGGCTCGTTCCACACGAGGGTCTCGCCGAGAACCAGCACGCCCAGCAGCACGCCCACGGGCGGCGAGATGTAGGTGACCGTCGCGGCCCGCGTCGGCCCCCACGCGCGGATGACGTTCTGGTTCCAGGCGTAGGCGAGGCCGGTGCCGAGGGCTCCGAGCAGCACGATCGCGATGATCACGGTCGGCGTGAGCCGTACGGGGTCGGCGCCGATGATCGGGGTCAGCACCAGCATCCACACCGCCGCGAGGCCGATCATCACGAACGAGATCATGATCGCGCTCAGGCCGGTGTCGCTCAAGAAGCGGCGCATGTACGAGAGGCTGAAGCCGTAGCAAGCGGTCGCGCCGAGCAGGGCGAGGTAGGGCACGATGCCGCCGGTGCCGAGTTCGAGCCCCTGCCACGGCCCGATGATGACGACGACGCCAATGATGCCCACCACGATGCCGAGGCGCTGCTCGCGCGTGAGCGTCTCGATGCGAAAAGCCAGCCCCGCGATGAGCGCCGTCATAATCGGCGTCGTGGCGTTGAAGATGCTCGCGACGCCCGAGGCGACGAACTGCTGCGCCCACGAGAAGAGCAGGTATGGGATGACCGCGAAGGTCACCGACAGCAACGCCAAGTGCGCCCAGACGGCCTTCGATCGCGGCAAGCGGTCGCGCGTGACGAGCGCAATCGCCCCTAGGGTGATTGCGCCGAAGAGTGTGCGACCCGTTGCCACTTGCACAGGCGAGAGCCCTTCGAGTGCCAGGGCGATGAAGAGAAAGCTCGCACCCCAGACGGCCCCGGCGAGGGCGAACTGGATGGTGACCCACGCGTCAGAGGGGCGGTTCACTCGCTATCGGCTGTCGAGACGGTGCCCGTGGTGGCAATCTGCTCGTGGTGGTGGATGACTTCGGCGACGACGAAGTTGAACCACTTCTCGGCGAAAGCAGGATCAAGGTGAGCCTCTTCGGCGAGCGCCCGCAGTCGCGCGATCTGTGTCTTCTCACGCTCGAGGTCGCTCGGCGGCAGATTCGTCGCGGCCTTGAGCCGACCGACCGCTTGCGTGCACTTGAACCGCTCGGCCAGCAGGTGGATGAGCGCCGCATCGATGTTGTCGATGCTGCGGCGTAGCGAGGCGAGCTCGTCGTTCATGCTCCGAGCGTAACGCGCGCGCCGTGGCTCGTCAGTCGAGTCTCCGTTCGAGCTGTGCCCGCACGTCGGGCCAGTCGTCGACGGTGATTGCATACACGGCGGCGTCGCGCCACGAGCCGTCGGCCCTCTGGGCGTCACGGCGCGCGATGCCCTCGAACCGCGCGCCGAGCTTCTCGATGCCCGCGCGCGACCGGTCGTTGAGCACGTCGGCCTGCAACTTCACGCGGCCGTACCCGTGGTCGAACAGGTGGCTGAGCAGCAGGAGCTTGCACGCCGGATTCACGGGGGTTGCCCACACCTCGGGTGCATACGCGGTGTAGCCGATGTGGGCAGACTCGGCCGCGGGGGTGAGGTCGAGAATCGTCGAGGTGCCGATGATGGCGTCGCGAGCATCCCGAACCACATACACGTGCGCGCGCTCGACCGGCAGGTACGACGGCAGCCACGCGGCGAACTCCTCGCCCGAGCGCGCGCCCGCGGGCCCGCCGCCCCAGCCCCCCGCGAAAACCTCGGGGCGCCCGAGCGCAGCCGTGAGACCCGGCAGGTGCGCGGGCTCGTAGGGCTCGAGCCGCACGCCATGGCCCGCGAGCACCGTGTACGGCAGGGCGGCCGCGACCATCGTCAGCCGAGCAGGTCGTGCCGCACGACGATCGCGTCGCGCGCGGGGCCGACGCCGATGGCCGAGATGCGGGCGCCACTCATGGCCTCGATCGCGAGCACGTAGTCTTGCGCGTTCTTCGGCAGATCGTCGAAGCTGCGCGCGCCCGTGATGTCTTCCGACCAGCCCGCAAAGTTCTCGTAGATCGGCACCGCGTGGTGAAAGTCGCTCTGCGAGACGGGCACCTCGTCGACGCGCTGGCCGTCGACCTCGTAGGCGACGCACACGGGGATGCTCTCGAGCCCCGTGAGTACGTCGAGCTTCGTCATCACGAAGTCGGTGACGCCGTTGACGCGCGCGGTGTAGCGGGCGACGGGGGCGTCGTACCAACCGCAGCGACGCGGGCGGCCCGTGGTCGTGCCGAACTCGAATCCCGTGGTGCGCAAGAACTCGCCCGACTCGTCGAACAGCTCAGTCGGAAACGGCCCTGCCCCAACACGTGTCGTGTAGGCCTTGACGATGCCGATGACGCGGTCGATGCGGGTGGGGCCGATGCCCGAGCCGGTGGCAGCACCGCCTGCGGTCGAGCTCGACGAGGTCACGAAGGGGTACGTGCCGTGATCGACGTCGAGCATGGTCGCTTGACCGCCCTCGAAGAGCACGGTCTCGCCGCGCTCGAGGGCCTGGTGCAGCACGAGAGCCGTGTCGGCCACCATCGGTCGCAGACGATCGGCGTAGCTCAGCAATTCGTCGACGACCTCGTCGACGAGAATCGCGCGCCGGTTGTAGACCTTGACGAGCAAGTGGTTCTTGCTGTTGAGGGAGCCCTCGACCTTCTGGCGCAGGATGTTCTCGTCGAAGAGGTCTTGCACGCGAATACCCACGCGGTTGATCTTGTCGGCGTAGGCCGGGCCGATGCCGCGCCCGGTCGTGCCGATCTGTCGCTTGCCCAGAAAGCGCTCGGTGACCTTGTCGAGCGTGCGGTGGTACGACGTGATGACGTGCGCGTTGGCGCTGATGAGCAGCTTCGAGACGTCGACGCCGCGCGCACTGAGCGCGTCGAGCTCGCCGAACAGCACGTCGATGTCGACGACGACGCCGTTGGCGATGACGGGCGTGACGCCCTCGGTCAGAATGCCGCTCGGCAGCAGGTGCAGGGCATACTTCTCGTCGCCGATGACGACGGTGTGGCCGGCGTTGTTGCCGCCGTTGAACTTGACGACGTAGTCGATGCGACCAGCAAGAAGATCGGTCGCCTTGCCTTTTCCTTCATCGCCCCACTGGGCGCCGATGATGACGACGGCAGGCATGAATGGTCCCTTCGAGACGGATAGGGCTTGCCCTTGAGTCTATCGAGCAGCGTCGCCAGCCCACTGCCCACGCGCGGGCACGGGATTCACCCGCGCGAGCGCTCCTGGCTCGAGGCCCAGCTGGCTCTCGGCGGCGCCGAAGACGATCGCATCGGCCTCGTCCACGTCGATGACGCCGACGGCATGGTGCTGCACGGCAACTCCGTCGGCGACGGCCGTGAGCAGTCGCGAGTCGGCCGCGGGGTCGGCGCTCGCGCCGAGCCCGGCATCCACCACCCGTTCGATGACGGCCGTGAGGATGCGCTCGCAGTCGCGATGGTGGCGATCGAGCGCGGCGGCCAGCGGCGGCGTGCGGGCAGCTTCGCTCCACGCGTCGATCCACACGCGGTAGTGATTCTCGGGGGTCGCGGCGAGCCAGCCGGCGAGGGCGCTCAACGGGTCGAGCCCGTCGAGCAGGGCACGATCGCTCTCGAGCTCGCTGCTGACCGCGAAGTCGAAGGCCGCGGCGACGAGGTCATCGCGGCTCGCGAAGTAGTGGCGAATGAGGCCGTGTACGACTCCGACCTCGGTGGCCACCTCGCGCAGCGTGACGCCCGCGAAGCCCTTGCGCGCCACGAGACCGAGCGTCGCGCGAATGATGTCGTCGCGGCGCTCGTCTGAGCTCTTGCGCTCTGAACTCTTGCGTGCGGTTGTGCGGTCGGCCACAGTGTCGAGCATAGGCCGGTCGGCCCCATCGTTGTCCAACCGGACAAGTCGTGCTAGCGTTGTTATCCAGTTGGACAACAAAGGATTGGGAGTCGCCACCATGTCGCAGCGGCAGCCGAGCACGACGCGCCTCGTGCCGAGCGTCGTCACCGCCATGGTGCTGCTGTCGGGCGCCTCGTTCGTGATCTTTCCGCTGATCCCGGCCCTGCAAAGCTCACTGGGCGTCAGCACGGCCGAGATCGGTTACCTCGCCGCCGTGGGCTTTGGTGCGGCGCTCATCGCTGAACTCATCGTGGCCCCGGCCGCCGACCGCGGACACGCGCGGCTCATGGCCGTCACCGGTGTTCTGCTCGTCGCCGCGTCGCTCGGCATGAGCGCGTTGGCTGGCGCGGGCTGGCAGCTCATCGTGGCGCGCGGCATCGGCGGCTTCGGCTTCGGCATCTTCGTCATCGCGGCGAGCGCGCTGCTCGTGCGTAGCGACCACGCGCGCAGCGGCGAGCTGCTCGGGCGCCTCGGAGCCGCCGAGCTCGCGGGCATCGCGATCGGCCCGCTCGCCTCGGGTATCGCGATCTCGTTCGCCGGCCCCTCGGTCATCTTGGGCGTCTCGGCCATCGTGGTACTGGCGGCGCTCGTGCCCGTGCTGCTCGGGTTCCGCGAAGCGGCCCCGGTGCGCGCCCGTGGCTCCGCTCTCGGCGACGACCCGCATCCGACCACCGGGGGCATCGCCGCGGGCGTCATGGGCTTCGATGGCACGGATGCTGGCAGTTCGCTGCGCCTCGGCGCGACTCCGCCGGCCTCGAGCCTTGACCTGCTGCGAACTCCGCGCATCATCGGCATTGTGCTGCTCTATGCCGCGGTGATGGTGCCGACCGGAGCCTACGACGGCATCTGGCCGCGCTTCATGGCCGACATCGGGGCGGGCCCGCTGCTGACGGCGGCGAGCTATGCGCTCTTCGCGATTCCGTACGTGCTCGTCGCGGGCTGGGCAGGGCGGCTCGCCGACCGCCGTGGCGGCGTCTCTGCTTACTGGCGCGGGCTCGCGATTCTGCTGCCGATCGTCACGCTCTACGGTGTCGTGGGCAACCCCTTCATGGCCACGGGCATGGGCTTCGTCGAGTCAACCGGGCAGGCGCTCGCTTTCATCGGAGCCGCGGCTGCTATGGCCCACGGCGTCGACCCCGCGCGCGCCGGCTCAGCCCAGGGCCTGCTGCGCGGCATCGGACTCGTCGCGGCGACGATCGCGGCCGCGCTCTCGGGGCTCGCCTACGAGGCAGGCGGGCCACTGCTGCTGTTCGGCAGCACGGCCGTTGCCGTGTTCGTCATCGCCGCGGTTGGGCTGGTGCTCGCGCGCAACTGGCGCGGTCGCAGCTGGTCGGCACCTGTCTCCTGAGTACGCCCTCCCACGATCTCGATCATTCAGACGACCGACTCACTGCCGACTTGCCACTTGTCGTCGCCTTCTGCGGGCAATGCGACGACAAGTGGCAAGTCGAGACGCGAACTGCGGTGTCGAGGATGCTCGCAGACGCGCACGGCACCCTGATCTCATGAGGCGGCAGCGAGTTCGGAGTGACTCACCCCACCAACGCGCCGACACGGTGTGCGGCTCGTGCGGTCGGCGCATCGAGTGGCGCGCAGAGTGGACGCGACTGGCAGTACGTGCGCTGGTGCAGTGACGTCTGGCGCGCGCTCATGGAGCCCGCCCGGCGCGCGGTCCGACGCCTCGTCGCCGCGGGCGAGGTCGAGATCACGCAGGGCGGTCGGGTCGTCGACCCCTCGACGGCGAAGGGCCAGATCTGGGTTCGCCGCGCAGGCTGAGCTTCAGTCGTCGGCGGGCGACTGCTGGTGCGCTCCGACGCGCCAGCGGCCCTCGCTATACACGTACGTCGTCGATGCCCAGAGGTCGACCGCCTTGCCNNNTCGCTCATCGTGTACTCGCTCCAGACGACACCATCAAGGGCCACAATGACCGCGCCACGCTCGATGAGCGAACCCGGAAAGACCATGATCGCGTCAGGCAGCATGGCGTTGAACGAGTGGGTTCCCCCCTCGCCGCGAGTCATTGCCTGCCACCCTTCCTGCTCGGCGTGAATGAGTTGCGCGGGCAGATCATCGGTGATCGCGGTCATGGGCTCAGTCCATCGGCTGCGGCGAGCGCCGTCAAGGGGCCTCGGGCGACGGATGCTCTCCGCGCCCCGCGTGCACCCTCACCCACTCGTGCATGACGATCGCGGCCGCGGCGCTCGCGTTGATCGAGCGCGTCGAGCCATACTGCGTGATCTCGATGACCTCATCGGCGGCGGCGAGCGCCTCATCGCTCAACCCCGGGCCTTCTTGCCCGAAGAGCAGAATGCACGCGCGCGGCAGGGGCGCAGCATCCACGGGGCGTGATCCCGGCACATTGTCGACCGCGACTATCGGCAGGTTGCTCTCGCGAGCAAAGGCGACGAGGTCGGCGATCGTGTCGTGGTGCCGCACGTGCTGGTAGCGGTCGGTGACCATGGCGCCGCGCTTGTTCCAGCGGCGTCGGCCGACGATGTGCACTTCGGCGGCGAGAAAAGCGTTGGCGTTGCGCACGATCGAGCCGATGTTGAGGTCGTGCTGCCAGTTTTCGATCGCGACGTGAAACGGGTGCCGGCGGGCGTCGAGGTCGGCGACGATCGCCTCCATGCTCCAGTAGCGAAAGCGGTCGATGACGTTGCGGGTGTCGCCGTTCTTCAGCAGCTCGGGGTCGTAGCGCGGGTCGGTCGGCCACTCGCCCTGCCACGGCCCGAGACCGTGCGTGGTGCGCTCGTGGCTGGGCTCACCAAAACCGCGCTCGCCGGGGCCGGGCGACCTGGTCTCACGCATCGACTCGTTCACACCCTGAACCCTAGAGCGATTGCCCCAACGCGGATGCTCGAACCGACCCGCCCGTCGGTGCCGCGCCGTAGACTGGCCTCAGTTCGAGGGCACCTCATCGCGTGCACCGATCCGCCGTCAGAACCGAGGAGGCCCCATGGGCAGCGCAGCCGCTGACGACCGCACGCCCGCCGAGGTCGCGCGCGAGCAGGCTCTCGGCGAGATCAGTGACGTGCTGCTCAATCTCGAGCACACCCTGACCCGGGCGAAGAAGGCGCTGCAGCGCGTGCGCAAGTCGGGCGGAGACCACAACGTCGAACTCGCGCTCACCGAGCTCATCGCCGACCTCGAGCGCAACCACAAGCGCTTCATGCACGACACCTACTACGCCGGCGATACGCTGCGACTCATCTGACCGTGCGCAGCGGCCTCGAGATTCAGGCGGCGCTGACCGCCTTCGTCACCAAGTGGTCGGGCTTTGCGGGCACCGAGAAGGCTGAGGCGCAGACCTTTCTCAACGAACTCTTCGCCTGCTACGGCAGCGATCGCGGCGAGGTCGGGGCGCTCTTCGAAGACTTCGCGACGTCGGCCGGTTTCATGGATCTGCACTGGCCCGGCGTGCTCATCGTCGAGATGAAGGCGCCCACGGTCGAGCTCGAGAAAGCCCGCGACCAGCGGCAGCGCTACTGGCTCGAGTCGTCGAACCCGACCGAGGGCATCCCGGCGGCGCGCTGGGTGATCGCGTGCAACTTTCGCGAGTTCGAGATCTGGGAGCCGGGCCGGTTTCCGGGTGCCGCCCGCGCACGATTCACGCTGGCCGAGTTGCCCGACCGCTATGACGCTCTGCTGTTCTTGCAGAGCGAGACGATCGAGCCGGTTTTCGCTGAGCACCGTCGAGAGCTCACGACCGACGCCGCCCGGCACATCGCCGACCTCTACACCTCGCTCGCCGACCGGGCCGCGGCGCCGATCGACGAGATTCAGCGCTTCACGATGCAACTGGTCTGGTGCCTCTTCGCTGAAGATCTCGGCATGCTCGACGGCTACCCGCTGCAGGCGACGATTCTCGAACTGCTGGCCTCGCCGCAGCCCGACAGCGCGCGCGACATCGGCTACCTCTTCGAGTTGTTGAACCAGAAGGGCAACCACAACCGGCAGGGTCGCTATGCGGGCACGCGATACGTCAACGGCGAGCTGTTCGCTCGCCCGGCGAAGGTGCTGATGACGAAGCCCGAGCTCGAGCACCTGAAGAAGGCGTCCGAGTTCGACTGGCGGGCGGTCGACCCGACCATCTTCGGCTCGCTCATGGAGGGCATTCTCGGCGACGAGCGCCGCGAGCGACTCGGAGCCCACTACACGCACGAAGCCGACATCATGAAGATCGTCGCCCCGACGATCGTGCGTCCGTGGCGAGAGCGCGTCGATGCCACGACGACGCCCGCCGAGGTGCGCGCGGTGCTCGATGAGCTGGTCACCTTCCGCGTTCTCGACCCTGCTTGTGGATGCGGAAACTTCTTGTACGTCGCCTACCGCGAGCTGCGCGGTCTCGAGCACGAACTGAAGCAGCGCTATGCCCGGCTGTGCGCCGAGCAGGGCGAGCCGGTCGAGACTGACCTTCCTTTCTACCCGCTGAAGAACATCAAGGGCATCGACATCGAGCAGGTTGCTGTGATGGTCGCGCGCGTCACACTGTGGATGGGTCACCGGCAGATGGTCGACCGGTTCGGTCCAGCCGAACCCGTGCTGCCGCTCACCGACCTCTCGGGCGTGCGGGCCATCGACGCTCTGCAGGCCGATTGGCCCGAGGTCGACGCGATCATCGGCAACCCGCCGTTCTTGGGCTCGCAGCTGCTGCGCGCCAACCTCGGCGATGGCTACCTGCGCTGGCTCTCGTCGACGTTCGGCGTCGGTATCAAGGACCTCTGCGTGTACTGGTTCCGCAAGGCGCACGACCATTTGAAGCCCGGCCAGCGGGCTGGTCTCGTCGGTACCAACTCGATCTCGCAGAACACCGCGCGCGAGGCCTCGCTCGACTACATCGTCGAGAAGGGGGGCGTGATCACCGACGCGGTGTCGTCGCAGCGGTGGCCGGGAGACGCGGTCGTGCACGTCAGTCTCGTCAACTGGGTGAAGCAGCCTGCCGAGCCGGTCGAGCAGTTCGTGCTCGACGGCGACGAAGTGTCGGGCATCACGAGCTCGCTACGTGAGGGCGGGGCGGAAGACTGGAAGCCGCAGCCGTTGGCCGCCAACCGCGACAGGTGTTTCATCGGCGCGAGCCTCCACGGGGGTGGCTTCCGGCTGACTGCAGCCGAGCTGAAACAGTACGGTTTGCAACCTTCAGAGGTCGTCAGGCGATTCCTCGACGGTAAAGACATCGTCACTCGCACCGACCAGTCTCCTTCGCGGTGGGTTATCGACTTCGGGACGATGGGACTAGAAGCGGCCGTTCGCCACGAGAAGGAACTCGCTGTGGTCCGCACTCGTGTGAAACCGGAACGCGACCACAACCGACGACTTCTCTATCAGCAGCGATGGTGGCTTCACGGCGAAACTCGGCCAGGCATGCGTGCTGCCACCCGAGACTTGCCTCGGACAGCGATTGCAACGCGCACGGGCAAGAGACTTTTCTTGACGTGGCAGGCTCCCGACACTCTGCCCAGCGATGCGAACGTCGTCTTCGCCTTCGACGACGACTACAGCATGGGCATCCTGCTCTCGAAAACCCACGATGCCTGGGCCTGGGCGCAGTCATCGACACTCGAGACCCGACTCCGATATACGCCGACAACCGTCTTCGAGACCTTCCCGTGGCCCGACCCCGTCACCGACGACCAGCGGCAGGCTGTGGCGACCGCAGCATCCGCCCTCTATGCGCGCCGCAGCGAGCTGTGTCTCGAACACAATATGGGCCTGACCGCGCTCTACAACCTGATGGACGACGGCGGCTTCACAGACCTTGCCGCCTTGCACAAGAAACTCGACGTCGCCGTGGCCGCTGCCTACGGCTGGCCGGCTTCTATCGCCCAGAACCCCGCCGAACTCGTCGCCCGCCTCACCGCCCTCAACCGCGAGATCGTCGAGGGCGATCGCCATTACAACCCATTCGCGACTTGATCAAGATCTCCTATCGGGGCCCTTTTTCGAATCACCTCGGTACCCAAACCCCCGCGACACGCCGAATGACAAATTGATGTAGTTGCATTTGCACTGTGGAGAGCCTGGGGATAAGTGCGCACATTCTGGGGGACAACTTTCGCGCTCTGCACACGAGTTGTGTCAATCGCCCGATATGTCCCGGAATATCGGCGAATTGACCCGGACTTCAGGCTGTCGCCACGCGACTTATCCACACACAACGGCCGAGGGCGTCTCGGAAGGTGTCGGCTTGCTTCGGTAAAGTCTGAAGCAAAAGAAGGGCCCTGATCTGCGCAAGCAGAACGAGGTCTGGATGCCGCAGATCAGGGCCGAGATGTCTTTGCCAGACCATCCGACTCTAGAGGCCCCATGGCCTCTGCGCCACCGGCTGATGTTTATCGGTGGAGGCGACCTGCCAACGCTCAGCAGGAAGGAGTCGATCGATGACCAAGTCATCTAAGTCGACGCCGCCCTCGAAGGCCCAGCTCTCGAAGGCGGGTAAGACGCTCGCGTCTAACTCGTCGAGCAAGCCGGCCAAGTCGAAGGCTGCATCAACCCTCGGTAAGGGCTAGACCGGAGGACCCGGGCGGCAGGTAACTCTGCTGCCGCCCGGGTCTGCGACCCAATCTGTCTCCCTCGCCGGCGTGACCTCGTCAGCGCTTCGCCTCCTTGCTGCATGTTCACCCGCTCGGGTGGAAGGCAGAGTTCGATGAAGTTCGACATCAACATGAAGTTCGACCAGCGCGCCATTGAAAGGGAAATCAATCGAGAGGTCAACTCCGCGATGCAAGGCATCGCACGCGCACTCAATCGGAGGTTCAGTGAAATTGCGAGAACGGCCGAAGGCCGAGACCTGGAGTCGGTGAAGTCTGATGTGTCGCGCGCGTTTAGAAGCGAAGGTGCCGATGTATCGGATCCCGAATTGACCGAGTACGCACAACACCTAATCGAAGGAACATCGATCTCTTTCACGCCGGGCAGGCTGCACGCATAGATTCGCGAAGTGCGGCGGTCGGCGGGCTTCTCAATTTCTGCCGACCGCTGACGCGCTGGCAAGTGGGGGGCGTGGGCAGGCCCGACACTGCTAGGTCAACACATGCGCGCTGACGTACGCTAAATCCATTGCGGCCCATACCCGCGAGGTCGTTGAGGCCGTGCACTCCGGCATGAGAACGAGGGGTGTCAATGACGACATTCGAGCAGGAGCCCACGCAGCCGTCAGCGCCCGAGCAGCCGTCGCCCGAGTCGGCGCAACTTGCCACCCCCGCGAGCCCGCCGCGAGCATCCCGAGACCGCGCTGTCGACCTGACGCGCGCAGCGTGCCTCGTCGTCGTCGTCGGCCTGCACGTCATGATGGCCGGCATCACGGTCGGCACCGACGGGCTCGCGATCACGAACTCGCTCGACGGGCACCCAATCTTCGCGTGGAGCACCTGGCTCGTGCAGGTCATGCCCCTCTTCTTCGTCATGGGCGGCTTCTCGGCCCTGCTCGCCTGGCGTCGTCAGCGCGAGCGCGGCGTGCTCGCGAGCACCTACGTGCGTGACCGCGTCGCCCGCCTCGCCCGCCCGGCGCTGCTGCCGCTCGCCCTCGTCGGCATCACGCTCGCAGTGCTCGGCCTCGTCGGCCTGCCCGACGCGGTACTGAGCGACGTGGGCTTCCGCATCGGGCAGCCTCTGTGGTTCTTGGCTGTCTATCTCGGATGCTCGGGCCTCGTACCTCTCATGGCCCGCCTGCACGAGCGCGCGCCGTGGGCGACCCTGCTCGGCCTGCTCGCCGCCGTCATGGCCGTCGACACGGTCGCCCTGCTCACCGCGCAACCCCTCTTCGGAGCCTTCAACCTCATCTTCGTCTGGGTCTTCGTGCAGCAGCTCGGCTTCTGCCTCGCCGACGGCTGGTTCGACTGGCGGCGGCGCTGGCTGCTGCTCGTCGGCGGGCTCAGCGCGTTCGGCGTGCTGCTGTTCATGGTGCTCGTGATCGGCTACTCGACCGACATGTATGACAACTTGAACCCGCCGACCGCTGCGATTCTCGTGCTCGGTATCGCGCAGACGCTGCTCTTCGCCTGGATGCGGCCGTGGCTCAACCTTCTGGCGCAGCGCGAGACGTTCGCCGGCCTCAGCAACGCCATCAACAAGAACGCCATGCAGATCTACTTGTGGCACGTGCCGGTGATCGTGCTCACCGCCGTCGTGCTCGTGATCGCGGGGGCGTCGTTCCCCGAGCCGCTGAGTGGCGAGTGGTGGCAGAGCCGGCCGCCGTTCCTGATCGCCGTGGCGCTGCTGCTGATTCCGATCGTGATCGGGGTGGCGTGGCTCGAGCGCCGCGGCGAGCGGGCTGAGGTCGCTCCGGTCGGGCCGTGGCTGGCGGGCCTCAAGGTGCTGCTGGGCATCGCCGGAGTCGTGACGATTCTTGTCGCCGGCTTCACGCCCGCGTACGGTGCGGCCATCGGCGTGACGCTGCTGCTCGTGGCGGTGCTGCTGCGGTCGCCGCGTACGCGTCGGCCGATGGCGATGGATGCTCGCTCGGGTGATGCTGCGCCCGAGTAGCGCTGCTCTGCCTTCCCGGTTCCTCCACCGCCGTCTCTGGCCCTGCCGCTCCGTGCGGTGCCCCGACCTTGGCCGCCGCGCGTCTCCTCTACAGAATGCCTGATCAGGATTCACTCCACAGGCCGGGGCGCGCGCATCCACGATGCTTAGAGATGTCGGTGGTCGCTGCTTGACTGTGCGCATGTCGACCACCGCACCTGTTGCCGTGCCGCTCACCGCGGCGGCCGTCGTCGACGGCGCCATGGGCACGGTGCTCGACTCGATCGTCGAGGTCGAGCGCCTCATGGCCTCGCTGTCGGCGTACCGAGCGGTGGCGATCGATGAACTGCACCGGCTCGCCCTCGCGGCCGAGGGGCCCGCTCGCTCGGGCCCGGGGCGGCCGTGGTCGCCGGTGCTCTCCGCCCGCCGCGTGGCGGCGAGCGAACTTGCCGCAGCGACGCGCATCAGCGAGCGCGAGGCCGAGCAGCTCGTCGCCGACAGCGCCTCGCTCGTGCACGAGTTGCCGGCGACCCTCGATTCGCTGCGCTCGGGTCGGCTGAGTTACCGGCACGCGAGCATCCTCATCGATGAGGCACGAACTGTGCCCGCGCAGTCGTGGCCGGCCTTCGAGGCCGCCGCTTTGCCCGAGGCAGAGACCCGCACGCCCGGCGGATTTCGTCAGCGCGCGCGGGCGCTACGCGAGCGCCTGCACCCCGACTCGATCGCTGAGCGCCGACGCGCGGCCGAAGAGTCGCGATCGGTGCAACTCGAGACTGGCCGCGATGGCATGGCCTGGCTCACCGCGCACCTGCCCGCCGAACAGGCCATCGGCGCGTACCGCCGCCTGACCGAGATGGCGTCGAGCCTGAGCTCGCCCGATGATCCGCGCACGCTCGCTCAGCGCCGGGCTGATGTCTTCGCCGACCTTCTCATCGACGGAATGGTGTCGGGCAGCGGCCTCGGTCGAGGGGTGCGCGCGAGTGTGCTCGTGACGGTTCCGGTGCTGCGTCTGCTCGACTCGGGTGCACACACCTCGAGTGCAACCACACCCGCAACGCTCGAGGGCTACGGCCCCATCTCCGACGACGTGGCGCGCAGGCTTGCGGCGCATGCGCCGAGCTTCGTGCGATTGCTCACCCACCCCGAGACAGGCACGGTGCTCTCGGTCGGGCGCGAGCGCTATGCGGTGCCCCGAGACCTCAAGCTCTGGTTGCGCATCCGTGACGAGACGTGTCGGTTCCCCGGGTGCGGTCGTGCTGCCGTGAACGCCGACCTCGATCACACCGTCGACTGGCAGCACGAGGGTGCGACCCGACATGACAACCTCGCGCACCTGTGCGAGGCCCACCACCGACTCAAGCATCAGACCGCCTGGCGAGTGAACCAAGCGGGCGGTGGTGCGCTCGAATGGCGGGCGCCCAGTGGCAGGCTCTATCGCACCGAGCCGGCCGTGCAGTTGGCAGGGTAGCCTCGTCGTCTACGCGTGTCCGGGCGAGGCGGCCTCTGCCCTCTCGCTGCGCTGTTAACGTCAGTGCATGAGCTCGCCGCGCCCTTCGCAACTGTGGAACCCCGCGGGCCCCGACCTGCTCATCCACGGCGACAACCTCGACGTCATGGCGCAGCTGCCC
>DIUS01000123.1 GCA_002423075.1 Microbacteriaceae bacterium UBA6152 | reverse complement strand
GGGGCTCGCGTGCCGACGCTGCCCGGTAGCCGCGCGCCCGCGCCGCGCCCCTAGCGGCGGTAGTTGGGCGCCTCGACGACCATCTGGATGTCGTGCGGGTGCGACTCTTTGAGCCCGGCTGCCGTGATGCGCACGAACTTGCCGCGCTCTTTGAGCTCGTCGATCGTGCGGCCGCCGGTGTAGAACATCGACTGACGCAGGCCGCCGAGCAGCTGATAGACGACCGAACTCACCGGCCCGCGGTACGGCACCTGCCCCTCGATGCCCTCGGCGATGAGCTGCTCATCGCTCGGCACGTCGGCCTGGAAGTAGCGGTCGCGCGAGTACGAGGTCTTCTTGCCGCGGGTCTGCAGCGCGCCGAGTGAGCCCATGCCGCGGTATGACTTGAACTGCTTGCCGTTGACGAAGATCAGGTCGCCGGGGCTCTCGTCGGTGCCCGCGAGCAGCGAGCCGAGCATGACCGTGTCGGCGCCGGCGACGAGCGCCTTCGCGATGTCGCCCGAGTACTGCAGGCCGCCGTCAGCGATCACCGGCACCCCTGCCGGCCGCGCGGCGAGCGACGCTTCGTAGACCGCGGTGATCTGCGGCACTCCGACTCCCGCGACGACGCGCGTCGTGCAGATCGAGCCCGGGCCGACTCCGACCTTGACGGCGTCAGCACCCGCGTCGATGAGCGCCTGCGCGCCGGTGCGCGTCGCCACGTTGCCGCCGATGACGTCGATGTGGGCGAACGCCGGGTCGGCCTTGAGCCTGGCGATGATCTCGAGCACGCCGCGGCTGTCGCCGTTGGCTGTGTCGACGACGAGAACGTCGATTCCGGCGTCGCGCAACGACCCTGCCCTGTCCCACGCATCACCGAAGAAACCGATGGCGGCACCGACCCGCAGTCGGCCCTCCCCGTCTTTCGTCGCGTTGGGGTACTGCTCGCTCTTGTCGAAGTCTTTGACGGTGATGAGGCCGTGCAAGCGGCCCGACTCGTCGACGAGGGGAAGCTTCTCGATCTTGTGCTGGGCGAAGATCGCCAGCACGTCGTCTTGGCTGATGCCGACCGGCCCGGTGATGAGCGGCGCCTTCGTCATGACATCGCGCACGAGGGTGGTGTCGGCCTCGAACCGTGAGACGAAGCGCATGTCACGGTTGGTGATGATGCCCACGAGCAGCCCGTCGCCCTCGACCACGGGCAGGCCCGAGACGCGGAACTGCCCGCAGAGAGCATCCACCTCGGCGACCGTCGCATCGGGCGTCGTCGTCACCGGATTCGTGATCATGCCCGATTCCGAGCGCTTGACTTTGTCGACCTGCTGCGCCTGCTCGACGATCGAGAGGTTGCGGTGCAGAATGCCCAGGCCCCCCTGCCGCGCCATCGCGATCGCCATGCGGGCCTCGGTCACCGTGTCCATGGCGGCAGAGATCAAGGGCGCGTGAACACGGATGCGCCGGGTCAGCCGAGAGGTCGTGTCGGCTTCGCTGGGAATCACGTCGGTGTGCGCGGGAAGCAGCATCACGTCGTCGTAGGTGAGTCCGATGAAGCCGAAGGGGTCGGGCTGATCCATGGGGTTCCCTTGGTGTGCGGAGCGGTGCGAGATCGCGGGTGGGCGACCGTGCAGGACAACCGGATTGCCGCGCTGAAAACCGGTACCTGATTCTACCGAGTTAGGTCGAAACGTATTCCCTCGCAATAATGGCTGAGCGGCATCGGTCGTCGCCGGAAACACCTCGGCAACAATCGCGCCGTATCGTCACCGTCGACGACTCGGGCCTGCTGGCCCGCGGAGCTGACCCTGCTCCGACCCGAAACAATCTGGAGGTTTCGTGGCACACGCTGCTAGCAGACCAAGTACCCGGCTCGCGCCTCGACGCTTCGCGGCCGTGCTCCTCGCGACCGTCGTCGCCGCCCTGACGTTCTCGGCTGCCTCACCCGCAGCCGCAGAAGAGATCGGTCTCGACGAGTACGACAACAAGATCAGCGGTCTGGTCGAATTGGCCGACGAGCCCCTCGCCGACGTGCAGCTCGTCATCGCGGGCGGCGGATTCAGCGTAGAAGTGGTGTCGGGTGCCGATGGCCGCTGGGCCGTGGGCGTTCCCGAGCGGGGCGAGTACACGGTCACGCTCAACGAGGAGACCCTCCCCGAGGGCATCGCGGTGATCGACGAGAACCTCGAACAGCCCAACGTGCGCACGATCACGGTCGGACAGTCGGGCAGCGCCGTCGCGAACTTCTTCATCGGTCAAGGGGAGCGCAATACGACGAGCCTCTTCGATCAGGTCATCGAGCGAGTCTTCAACGGCCTGAACTTCGGTCTGCTCCTGGCGCTCGCGGCGATCGGCCTCTCGCTCGTCTTCGGAACGACCGGGCTCAGCAACTTCGCGCATGCCGAACTGGTGACGTTCGGCGGTCTCATGGCACTGATGTTCTCCATCGCGTTCGGGCTGCCGATCTGGCTCGCGATCCTGATCGCGATCGTGTTGAGCGCCGCCTTCGGGTGGGCGAACGACGCAGGCCTCTGGAAGCCGCTCCGACGCCGAGGGGTCGGATTGATCCCCATGATGATCGTCTCGATCGGCCTCT
>DIUS01000044.1 GCA_002423075.1 Microbacteriaceae bacterium UBA6152 | reverse complement strand
CCGATGTTCGGGCCTTCCGGCGTCTCGATCGGGCACATGCGGCCGTAGTGGCTGGGGTGCACGTCGCGCACCTCGACCCCTGCGCGCTCACGAGACAGACCACCCGGGCCGAGCGCCGACAGGCGGCGCTTGTGGGTGAGACCCGCGAGCGGGTTGTTCTGGTCCATGAACTGGCTCAGCTGCGAGGTGCCGAAGAACTCCTTGATCGCGGCGACCACGGGGCGCACATTGATCAGAGTCTGCGGGGTGATCGCCTCGATGTCCTGCGTGGTCATGCGCTCGCGCACCACGCGCTCCATGCGGCTGAGGCCCGTGCGAACCTGGTTCTGGATGAGCTCGCCGACCGCGCGGATACGACGGTTGCCGAAGTGGTCGATGTCATCGACGTCGAGACGCAGGTCGACGGCCTTGCCGGCGCGAACGCCCGGCATGGTCGTGCGGTTCTCGTGCAGCGACACCATGTAGCGGATCGTCGCGACGATGTCGTCGACGCTCAGCACCGAGTCGCTCAGCGGCGCGTCGAGACCCAGCTTGCGGTTGAGCTTGTAGCGCCCCACCTTCGCCAGGTCGTAGCGCTTGGGGTTGAAGTAGAAGTTGTCGAGCAGCGCACGCGCGGCCTCGGCAGCGACCTGCTCGCCCGGGCGCAGCTTGCGGTAGATGTCTTTGAGCGCCTCTTCTTTGGTGAGAATGGCGTCTTTCTCGAGGGTCTGCTCGATCGAGTCGACCCCGGCGAACTTCTCGCGGATCTCTTCGGTCGTCAGTCCGAGGGCCTTGAGGAAGACCGTGACCGACTGCTTGCGCTTGCGGTCGATGCGCACGCCGACCTGGTCGCGCTTGTCGATCTCGAACTCGAGCCACGCACCGCGGCTCGGAATGATGCGCGCGGTGTAGATGTCTTTGTCGGTGGTCTTCTCGAGCTGGCGCTCGAAGTAGACGCCGGGCGAACGGACGAGCTGCGACACCACGACGCGCTNNTGAAGACCGTCTGGGTCTTGATCTCACCGGTCATGTGGTTCATGAACTCGGCCTCGACGTAAAGCGGAGCCGCGTAGGTCTTGCCGCGCTCTTTGCACTCGTCGATCGAGTATTTCTGCTCTTCGAGGTAGGGGTTCGTGAACGAAAGCTGCATGGTCTCGCCCAGGTCTTCGATCGGCGAGATCTCTTCGAAGATCTCGTCGAGACCGCTGCGCGAGGGCACATCGGTGCGGCCCGCGGCCTGCGCCTCTTCGAGGCGGGCCTTCCAGCCGTCGCCGCCGACGAGCCAGTTGAAGCTCTCGGTCTGCAGCGCCAGCAGGTCGGGCACGGTCAGCGTGTCGCTGATCTTGGCGAACGACACACGCGATGCGGTGCGGCCGTTCTTGAGGGACTGGGTCTTAGCGGTGCGAGCAGCAGCCAAGGAACTAACCTCCGTGGGCGATAGAAGCCCGGATTCTGTCGATCGTCGACAGGTGAGTGCGGTCGAATGGACGCGCTAGACCCGTGGGGATTCTTCTCACGAGGAATCCACCCCGCCGCTATACTCGGGGCACGATCGCCGCCCGCCATATGGCGGCTGATCAGACATGGGAGCGCAAACCTCAATACTAGGCGCGCTCGCTGTGCTGTGTCCAGTCAGAATCTTGACCAATTCGGGCTCCTGCGCTATAACGGCGCAACCGAGGCCCCTCGCGGTGGTCGAACACGTCGCTCGGCTGGGTGCCGCGTCGCTCTGAGCGGCGACCGATGTGGCACGCTGTCGGGCATGACGAGTGCGGTGCAGGTGCGGCTCGCGAACGGCATGATGGCGGTCATCGAGCCCGACCGCTGGGCTGACGGCAGCTACACCCTCATCGTCGACGGCACCCCGCAGTCACACGTCGACCTCGACGACCCGACTCGCCTGTTCTTCGAGTACGTGCAGCGCATCGGCCATGTCATCGACGAGTGGGGTGATCCCGGTGAGCCGCTGACAGCGCTGCACCTCGGAGGTGGCGCCCTCACTCTGCCCCGCTACATCCACGCGACCCGACCGGGGTCGCGCCAGCAGGTGCTGGAACTCGACGACGACCTCGTGGCGTTCGTTCGCGAGCACCTCCCGCTGCCCCGGCAGTCGGGCATCAGGGTTCGATACGGGGATGCTCGCGCGCTGCTCGCGCGGCTGCCCGCCGCCCTGCACGGTGCGGTCGACGTGATCGTCGTCGATGTGTTCTCCGGTGCGCGCATTCCCGCTCACGTCACGAGCGTCGAGTTCTACCGCGAACTCTCCGGCTTTCTTGCGCCCGGCGGCATCGTCGCCGTCAACATCGCCGACGGCCCGGGTCTCGCCTTCGCTCGAGGTCAGGCGGCGACGCTTCAGCTCGTGCTGCCTCAGGTGGCCGCGCTCGCCGAGACGGGTGTGCTGAAGGGCCGCCGCTTCGGCAACGTCGTGCTCGTCGGCTCGGCATCAGCACTTTCGATGGAGTGGTTGCCGCGATTGATGGCCCGCGGGCCACACCCGGCGACGGTCACCGCAGGCGCCGATCTCTCGCGCTGGATCGCCGGCGCACCCGTCGTCAGCGATCAGAGCGCCGTGCCCTCACCGGCGCCCTCGCTCGGTCTGTTCACGACTCAGAAGCGGGGCGACGAGGGTCTGTCGGCCCCGGGGTCACGATGACGGGGCGAAGCCGATCGAGCAGCTCGAGCACGGCACGGGCAGGCTCGGGTGCGACGTCGGCGGCGGCGAGCGATGCGGCCGAGAGCTGCAAGAACCGATCCATGTGCGCATCGGTCAGAGCGAGGGAGCGGTGTGCGTCGCGCATGCTCTGCCCGAGGTACTGCTCGGGGCCGCCGAGCACGGCCGCGAGGTAGCTCACGCGGTGTCGGTGAAGGGCATCGAGATCGACATCACGAAAGACGGGGCCCAGCAGGAGGTCGTTCTCAAGGCGAGACGCGAGGTCGTCGACGACGACGCGGAGGACCTGCTCGCCTCCCAGCGAGTCGTAGATGCTCACGATCGACCTTTCCTCAGATTGACCCCCGACTGTACACAGTAGACCTGTCTGTACACATGCCGAGCACAGCGCGCAGAGAGAGAATGACGCCAGCATCGAACTGGGGAGGACTCGTGCCACGACTGACCATCGTCGCCATCTCGGTGATGCTCGCGGGGGCCATGCTCTTCGCCGGCTGCAGCGCTGCGGCAGACCTCGACCGCACGCCGACGGGCGTGGGCGCTGAAAGTTCGGCACCTCCCGGCGATGCCACGCCCACACCAGAACTGCCGCTCGGGGCCGTCGCGCCGACCGGCGAGATCGACGTGCTCGTGACGGGCCTGCGCACTCCGTGGTCGATCGCGCCGCTGCCGACCGGCTCGACACTCATCAGCGAACGCGACACCGCTCGCGTGCTCGAGCTCATGCCCGACGGCGACGTGCG
>DIUS01000003.1 GCA_002423075.1 Microbacteriaceae bacterium UBA6152 | reverse complement strand
GTGGCGCTGCGGGTCGATTAGCGGGGGTTAGCCCCCGCACGGTTCGTGGGTGGGCCGGATGCCGCTGCGCGGCGCTGCTCGCGAGGCTGGAGGGGTCGCGCGCACCTCGCCGTGGCAGTCTGACCTCAGGAGAACACCATGACTACCGCCCCTTCGATGGCCGCGACTCCCGTCGTCGCCGACAGCTGGAGCTACGGCGCCCTCTGGCGCCGCGTGCCCCGCGCGCTCGGCTACCTGATTCCGACCTTCCTCATCGCTATCGCGGTGAGCGTGGCCCTCACGTCACTCGTATCGGGCGCCGCGAGCCTGCTCGTGTTCGTGCTCGGCATCTATGTGCTGTCGCTCACGTTGCTGCTGTCGCGGTACGCCGGGCAGTTCGAGATCGCGCGATTGCGGTTCTCGGGTGAGACGCCGATCGCGCAACCGGTCTGGAAGAGCGACCCGACGATGGTGTGGTGGAAGCGCTGGCTGCGTCCGCTCGCCAACGGCCGCTACTGGCTGGCTCTGCTGCACGGCGCGATCATCGCGCCGATCATCGCCACACTGAGCTTCATCGTGCTGACGATCTGGCTCTCGTTCATCGTCGCTGCGGTGGCGCTGCCGATCCGCCTCGCCGTCGTCGGCACCGACCTGTGGGCCATCGACTCAACCGACCCCGACTGGCTGATCGCCAACGGGTGGCTTGAACGGGTCGCCCCGACCCTGGCCGTTGTCGCCATCGTGCTCGGTGCCATCGCCCTTGTGACCCTGCCTTACGTGCTGCGCGGCATGACCTGGCTGCACGCCGCGATCGCGCGTCCGTTCCTCGGCCGCTTCACGAACGAGCAGCTCGAGCAGCAGGTATCGAACCTCTTCACCTCACGCCAGGCGGCCGTCGCCGCCGAGGGTTCGGCCTTGAGTCGCATCGAGCGTGACATCCACGACGGCCCGCAGCAACGCCTCATTCGCCTGCAGATGGATCTCGCCGCCGCCGAACGCCGCCTCGCCGATGGCACCGCTGACCCCGCCGAGGCGACCTCTCTAATTCAGGATGCTCGCAGGCAGGCCCAAGACGCCCTCGACGAGCTGCGCAACCTGTCACGAGGGTTCGCGCCGCCGCTGCTGCTCGACCGCGGACTCTTCGCGGCCCTCGAGTCGCTGGCCACCCGCTCGAGCATTCCCGTGGCGCTCGAGACTCAGCTCGGCGCGACGGCCAACCTGCCCGATGAAGTGGCGCGCAACGCCTACTTCGTGGCGAGCGAGCTCATCGCCAACGCGGCGAAGCACTCGCAGGCCGGCGGCATCACGCTGAGCGTCACGACTGCCGACGGAGCGCTGGTCGTCGCCGTGACCGACGACGGAGTGGGCGGAGCGGTCGAGAAGGCCGGGCACGGCCTCGTCGGGCTGCGTGACCGTGCGGCCGGCATGGGTGGCACGTTCGCGCTCTCGAGCCCCGACGGCGGTCCGACCGAGGTACGGGTGACGCTGCCGCTCGCGGGCGTCGGCACAGCATCCGCCAGCGAAGCCGATGCGGCCGACACTGCGCCGACTGCCTAGGCTGAAACGCATGCCCGCCCTTCGCGTTGCCGTCGCCGATGATTCGGTGCTGCTGCGCGAAGGGCTGGTGCGTGTGCTGGGCGACGCCGGGCTCGAGGTCGTCGGCGCGTTCGGCGACGCCGAAGCCCTACTCGCCGCGATGCCGTCGCTCACGCCCGACGCCGTCGTGCTCGACGTGCGCATGCCCCCGACCTTCCGCGACGAGGGTGTGAGGGCCGCGATCGAGGTGCGGCGCCGGCACCCCGAGGTCGCGATTCTGCTGCTCTCGCAGTACGTCGAGGTCGCCTACGCGCAAGAACTGCTCGCGGCCGGCACGGGCGGCATCGGCTATCTGCTGAAAGACCGCGTCATCTCGCTCGACGAGGTTCGGGATGCTCTCGAACGTGTTGCCGCGGGCGGCACCGTGCTCGACCCCGAGGTCATCACGCAGCTCATGGCCCGACGTGTCGACCCGCTCGCAGCCCTCACCGCGCGTGAGCGCGGGGTGCTCGAGCTCATGGCGCAGGGCCGCACGAACGCTGCGATCGCCGCCGCTCTGTTCATCGGAGTCGGCGCCGTCGAGAAGCACATCTCGGCCATCTTCGCCAAGCTCGGCCTCGACGCCGCCGATGGCGACCACCGACGCGTGCTTGCCGTGCTGGCCTGGCTGCAAGCTCAGTAGCGGGCGAGCACCTCGGCGTCGCGCGCGTGCGTGAGCGCGCGGCGCGCGGCATCGAGCGCCTCGACGGGGTCGGTGTCGATGAGGGCGGCGGATGCTCGCAGCTCGTCTTCCGCCTCGGCCAGCCGCGCCCGCGCGCCGGCAGAGCCGCCCGACCCCAGCGCCTCGCGCGCCACGGCCAGCTGCGCCTCGGTCTGCACCCGCGCGGCGATGTACGCCTCGCGCGCGTGCGCGAGGCGCTGAGCCTGCGTGCGCGACGAGGCGAGCGCCACCTCGACGGCGTCCATCGCGGTGCGAAGGTCGTCGAGCTGCGTGAGCGGGTCGGCTGCGGCTTCAAGAGCTTCGGTGCGCGCGACGCGCGCGTCGTCGCGCAACTGCTGCAGCGCGTCGGCCGCGTCGTCGAGCCGCTCGGCCACGGCGTCGACCACGGCGAGCGCCTCGTCGGCGGCGAAGAGCATGCGCTCGGCCTCGGCAATGGTCTGCATGACGCTGCTCGCGGGGGCCGTGCTGCCCGGGGCCGCCTCCGCTGCGAGGCTCTCGGCACGGTCGAGTGCTCGCGCGGCGCGCTCGGGGGCGTCGACGGCGGGGCCGAGCGCGGCGCGGGCGTACTGCTCGAGCAGGGCATCCCGCTGCTGAGTCGCCACTGTTTGGCGGGCACGGGCGTCGGCGGCTCGGGTGCGCACGCGTTCGAGGCGGTCGGGCGCCGTCGATTCGAGCGACCGGCGCTCGCGGAAGCTCGTGGCTTGCTCGCCGAGCGTGCGCTCGATGCGGTCGGCGAGCATGACGATGCGGGCCGCACGCTCGCGGTTGGCGAGACCCGCGCCGGGCTCGTCGTCGATGAGCCGGTGCAGCCGGAAGATCTCGTCGCGGTCGGTGCGCGCCTGCCGCACGGCGTCGCGATAGTCGGCCGCTGCCTTCTCGCCGAACTGTGCAATCACGAACTCGACGTCGCTCTCGCCCTCGCCGATGCGGTCATCGGCGCGCACGAGGGCTGAGCCAGCGCGGCGTCGCACGTCGCCCGAGACCTGCGCTGGCCGTGATCGGCGGCGCGAGACGACGACGATGCCGCCCACGAGCACGGCGGCCACGACGACCAGCAGCGTGACCCCGCCGGCGACCAATGCCGAAACAAGCCCGCCTACGAGTTCCACGCCCCGATTCTAGGTGCGCCACCCCGTTCGCAACTCAGGCTGAAATGACGAATGTGAACCGCAGAGGTGGCACATGGCACCGTTCAGCCTGAGTTACGAACAGGCGAGCTGGAGTCGACGGCAGACCGCGCGGAATCCCCAGAAAATCGGGTGCGTCGCCGTAAGGTGGCCGCGTGTGGCGTGCCGACCGATACGACGATCATGAGATCGACGCCGACGACGTCAGCGGGGTCAACCCCCTGCAGCCCTCGTCGGTGCGGTTCGACGACCCCCGGGTGGTGCCCATGAACGTTGCCTCGCCCATCTGGGATCGCTGGCGCACCGAGCTTGCCACCGTTGGCGGTTCGAGCACCCTGTTGCACTTCACCGACGACCCGCGCGGCCGAATCGAGTTGGGCACGAGCCACCCGGGCGGTCTCGCGCGCTTCATCGCCGGCAGCCCCACTCTGCTGAGCAATCTCGTGCGCGATGATGTGGCCCTCAAGCAGGCGCGCGTCGCGGCCGAGCGCATCGCCGACGCCGGGGTCGAACTCGCGAGCGCGCGCGGCATCGACGCCGTGCAGCTCGGCATCGGCCTCGTGTCGTGGAGCGTCGACGGCGTCGATCACTGCGCCCCCCTGCTGCTGCGCCCCCTGCGCCTGCGCCGTCGGGGTCGGGATGTCGAGCTCACGCTCACCGGAACCGTCGCCGTCAACCCGGCGCTGGTCCGCGCGCTCGCCGAGCAGTTCTCGGTGCACCTTGATGAGGCCGCCTTCGTCGCTCTCGCACACAACGGCGACGCCTTCACGCCGAACCCGCCGCTCGACCGACTGCGGGGCCTCACCGCACATCTGCAGGGCATCACGATCAGCCCGCGGCTCGTCGTCAGTACGTTCGCCGAGGTCGGGCCGCAGCTGGTGGCCGATGCGCACGATCTCGCGCATCCGGTGCTCGATGCTCTCGCCGGCAACACGAGCGCTCGGTGGGCGGTCAACGAGGGCCAGTCGCCCGTCGAGGCCGTGCCCGCCGACGAGCGTCCGCCTGAGACCGACCTACTGCTGCTCGACGCCGATGCTGAGCAAGAGCACGTCATCGCCTCGATCGCGGCCGGCAACTCGCTCGTCGTGAAGACCCTGCCCGGCACGGGAGCGACGCAGACCGTCGTCAACGCGATCGGTGCGCTCGTCGCCCAGAACAAGCGCGTGCTCGTCGTGAGCCCGCGTCGTGCCAGCCTGCGCACGATCGCGCAGCGCTTCGGCGACATTGGTCTGCCCGGCATTGCCGTGACAGCGCGCAGTCTGCGCCGCGACGTGATTCGCGCCATCAGTCGCAACGAGAAGGCGCAGCGGCCGCGGGTCGCCGATGTCAACGAAGCGCTCACTCGCCTGCGCTCGGTGCTCATTGACTACCGCGAAGCACTCTCTCGCCCCGACGACGAGCTGGGCATCAGCGTCATCGACTGCGTCACCGAGCTCAGCCGACTGGCCATGCTGCCCACCCCGCCGACGACGCGCGCCCGCTTGAGCCGCGCCGCCGTCGAACTGCTTGCGGCCGACCGTCGCGAGGCCGCCGAGGCCATGGTGCAGGCCGCCGAGCTCGGTCAGTTCAGCTACGGCCCGGGCGATTCGCCCTGGTACGGCGCCTCGTTCCGCACCGGTGACGAGGCCATCGCTGCGCAGCAGCTCGCCCGCCGCCTGCACCACGAGACCGTGCCGCGCCTCGTCGAGCGCGGCCGTGCACTCATCAGCGCGACTCCCATGCGCCCCTTCGAGACGCTCGCCGAGCTCGGCGTCTTCCTGCGCCTGCTCGCCGACCTGCGCGACACCCTCGACCGTTTCCAGCCCGCCGTCTTCGACCGCTCGCTGAGCGAGCTCATCGCGGCCACGGCTCCGCGCCGCGAGTCGTCGACGATGCCCGCTGCCACTCGTCGTCGCCTCAAGGGGCTCGCCAAAGAGTACGTGCGCCCGGGTGTCAGCGTCAGCGACCTGCACGAGGCGCTCACGCGCATCCAGCAGCAGCGCGTGCTCTGGCAGCGTTTCGTTCCGAGCGGCATCACCCCGACCGTGCCTATCGGTATCGCCGATGTCGCCGTCGCCTTCCAGCAGGTCGAGCTCGATCTCGCGGCTCTGGATGCTCCGCTCGGCCACCACAGCCGTGACCAGCAGCTCGCGCACCGGCCTCTCGCCGAGCTGCACGCGATGCTCGCGGGTCTCGCTGCCGAGAGCGACGTGCTCGCCAACCTGCAAGAGCGCACGACGCTGTTGAACCGGCTCGAACAGTTTGACGTGGGCCCGCTGCTGAGCGACCTCGCGGCACGGCATGTCGCGCGCGAGCAGGTCGCGGCCGAGCTCGAGCTCGCCTGGTGGCGCTCGGCGCTCGACAGCCTGTTGCAGCACGACCGCGCCCTGCTCGGCGCCGAGCCCGACGTGCTCGAGCGGCTCGAGGCCGACTTCCGCCTCGTCGACGAGGCGCACGCCGCTGGTGCCGCACAGCTGCTCGGGTGGCAGCTCGCCGAGAACTGGTCGATCGGCATCACCGACTGGCCCGACGAGGCCGAAGCGTTGCGCTCGGCGCTCAAGTCGGGACGCCTCAGCACGGAGACTCTTCAGCGTGACGCCCCGCACCTCAGCCGTCCGATCGCGCCCGTGTGGCTCGCCTCGCCCTACGACGTGCACCTCATCAGTGATGAGATCGCCTTCGACACTGTGCTGCTGCTCGACGCGGGCGCAGTCACTGTCGCCGAGGTCGCGAACTCGGTGCGCCGCGGCCGCCAGGTCGTCGCGGTCGGCGACCCGGTCACGCAGGCTCCCGCGCCCTTCCGCATCGCGGTCGGCGACGCGATCGACGACGGCGATGTGGATGCCCGGCACGCGGGCTCGGCCCTCTTCCAGCTGAGCGAATTGCTACCAGCGGTTTCCCTCACGCGCTCGTACCGCGCCGGGGGCGAAGACCTTGCCGAGCTCGTGAACCGGAGGTTCTACGCCGGCCGCATCGAGTCGCTGCCCTGGGCCGGATCCTTCCTCGGGCATCCGTCAATCGCGGTCGACTACCTCGATGGCGGCCACGGCATGCCCGACGACGATACGGGGGCGATTGAGAGCGTCGACGTTGAAGTGCGCCGCACGGTCGATCTCGTCATCGAGCACGCCACGGCGCGCCCGCACGAGTCGCTCATGGTCATCACGGCGAGCGCGAAGCACGCCGCGCGCGTGCACACCGCGGTGCTCGAGGCCGTCACGCACCGGCCCGACCTGCACGACGTGCTGCTCGGCGACCGCACCGAGCCTTTCGCGGTGCTGACAATCGAGCAGTCGGTGGCCCAGGCTCGCGACCGCGTGATCTTCTCGATCGGCTTCGGCCGCACGCCGCACGGCCGGGTGCTGAGCGAGTTCGGTTCGCTTGGGCGCCCCGGCGGCGACCGCCTGCTCGCCGTCGCCATGACGCGTGCCCGCCGGTTTGTGCGCATCGTCAGCTGCATTCGCCCCGGCGACCTCGACGACGACCGGCTCTCGCACGGCGCCCGCGCCCTCGCCGACCTGCTCACCGACATCGAAGCGCGGCGCACGGCCGACGAGCTACCCGACGACAGCGACCCAATGCTCATCGACCTGGCCCGCCGTCTCGAGGCGCGCGGCATGACCGTGGCGCTCGGGCACCGCGGCAAACTGCCGCTCGTCGCGAGCCGCGGAGGCTACTGCGTCGCGGTCGAAACGGATGCTGCGCTCAGCCCGCTCTCACTGCGCGAGTCGCTGCGCCTGCGCCCCGACCTCATGCGCCGCCTCGGCTGGCACTACGCGCGCGTGCACGTGTTCGAGCTCTTCAGTGACCCCGAGGCCGTGGCCGATCGCGTCTACGCCCTCGCGGGTGGCATGCCCTCAGGCACAGCGTCGTCGACAACGCAGACCGAAGAGCTCGCGATCCCGCGCTGAGCGGGCGGCGTAGCCTGGTGGGCATGACCGAGACGGATGCGGGGCACGCCCCGACAGGCACACGCCGCGGTGCCCGTCGCGTGACCACGGAGCCTCCGCCGGGGTCGGATCCGGTTCCGAGTCCCGAACCCGAACGGCACCGGCTCGACGAGAACGACGACCGGCTGCGCGCCGAGAAGCCCCCGCACTACTGAGCGAGGTCAGGCTCGCTACTGTGCGGGTGGTGCCCGTCGCGCTTTGCGAGCAGGTCGCGAATCTCGGCGAGCAGTTCGAGCTCGGTGGGCGGAACAGCGTCGTCGACCGCGAGGTCACCGGCCTTGCGCCGATCTTCAGCCCGCTGCCTGAGGTGGTTGACGGGCATGACGAGCGCAAAGTAGACGACCGCGGCCACGATGATGAAGTTGAGCAACGCGCCGATGACCGCACCGAAGTACAGGATCGACTCACCACCCGAGAAGGTCGGAATCGCGACGGGGAGCGCTTGAGCCAGCGACTCGGCATTGAACAGCGCCCCGATGAGCGGGTTGATGACCGCCGTCACGATGGCGGTGACGACCGCAGTGAATGCTGCACCGATGACAACCGCGACCGCGAGGTCGATGACGTTGCCGCGAAGAATGAACTCTCTGAAACCCTTGAGCATGCGTCGATGCTAGCTGGCGGCCGGTGCCGCCGCAGGGGTGCTCGTGCTCGACGTGGTCTCAGCCTTCGAGGTGGCCGGGGCGCTGCTGGAGTCGGAACCCTTCGACTCAGACGAGCTTGAACCGCCCTCGGACTTCGTGGATCCGCCCGCACTCGCACGGCTGTCGGTGCGGTAGAAGCCCGAACCGTTGAAGGTCACGCCGACGGCCGAGAACACCTTGCGCAGCCGGCCTTCGCAACTCGGGCACACCGTGAGCGAGTCGTCGGTGAAGGCCTGCTGAACGTCGAACGCCGTCGAACAGTCGGTGCAGCGGTACGAGTACGTGGGCATGGAAAAACCTCCACCCTCCAGAATACGGCGCTGGCGAGCATCCACTGACCGCGCCCGATGACCGCCGTCAGTCGGAAAAGCGCGTGATCGCGCTCGGGGTGACCACGCCGTCGACCGACTGGTCGTGCGGTTCGCGCGGCAGCTCGTCGACCACCTCGTTGTCGAACACGACGGCGAAGACGGGCGGTCGGCGGTCCATCGAGCCGAGGGTCTTGTCGAAGTAACCGCGCCCCCAGCCCATGCGCATGCCCCCGCGATCGACGGCGGCTGCTGGCACGAGTATGAGCCCGACATCGTTGATCGCGATCGGCCCGAGCACCTCGGTCGTCGGCACGGGCATGCCGAGCACGTCGAGCGACTCGTCGAGCTCGCGGTCGTAGGCGGCCCACTCGAGCAGCCCGTCGTCGCGCGAGATCGGCAGTAGCACGCGGATGCCCTGCTCAGCAGCCCAGTGCAAGAACGGGCGCGTCTGCGGTTCGTCGGGCGTCGCGAGGTAGCACGACAGCGAGCGCGGCCCGAGCGTCGAGGTCAAGGCGATGAGTTGTGTCGTGAGCGATTCGGTCGCGGCGTCGCGCTCGTGCTGCGAACGGATGCGCCGGCGCTCGCGCAGCTCGGCGCGCAGTGCGCGCTTGGCGGCGATGGCGTGTCCGTCGGGCTCGAGAGGCATACCGCCCATGCTAGAGGCGCGCTGTCAAGGTCGCGCGGTGGTTTCGGTGCTTCGTTACGCTGACACCATGACTCCGAGAATCAGCAAGGCCGTGATCCCTGCTGCGGGACTCGGAACCCGCTTTCTGCCCGCCACCAAGGCCATGCCTAAAGAGATGCTGCCCGTGGTCGACAAGCCGGCCATTCAGTACGTCGTCGAAGAGGCGGTCGCGTCGGGTCTCACCGACGTGCTCATGATCACCGGTCGCAACAAGACCGCGCTCGAGAACCACTTCGACCGTGTCGGCGAGCTCGAGGCCACGCTGCTCAAGAAGGGCGACACCGACAAGCTGGCCAAGGTCGAGTACTCGAGCGATCTCGCCGACATGCACTACGTGCGCCAGGGCGACCCGCTCGGTCTCGGCCACGCGGTGCTGCGCGCCCACATGCACGTCGGCCGTCAGCCGTTCGCCGTGCTGCTCGGCGATGACATCATCGACCCGCGCGACCCGCTGCTCGAGCGCATGATTGACGTGCACGAGACGAGAAACACGAGCGTCATCGCTCTGCTCGAGGTCGACCCTGCGCAGGCCCACCTGTATGGCATCGCCACCATCGAAGAGACCGACGACCCCGACGTGGTGCGCGTGCTCGACTTGGTCGAGAAGCCCGAGCCTGGCACAGCGCCGTCGAACCTCGCCATCATCGGCCGCTACGTGCTTAAGCCCGAGATCTTCGACATTCTTGAGCACACGTCTCCAGGCAAGGGCGGCGAGATTCAATTGACGGATGCTCTTCTCGAGCTCGCCGGCAGCGCCGAGGCCGGCGGCGTGTACGGCGTGGTGTTTCGCGGCCGCCGCTACGACACGGGCGATCGACTCGACTACATCAAGGCGATCGTGCAGCTCGCCGTCGAGCGCGACGACCTCGGGCCCGAGCTGCGCCCGTGGCTGAAGGAATTCACCGCCCGCTTAGACTGAGGCGTGGCATCGATCATCCCCACGCTGCGCGATGGCGCAACGGTGCTGCGTCCCATCCGGGTGCGTGATGCTCGAGAGCTCGAGCGCGAGCTGCTCGCGAGCCGCGCCTGGTTGCGGCCGTGGGAGGCGACGAGTCCCTCGGCTCCGATGCACTGGGACACCAAGGGCAGCATCCGTTCGCTGCTCGCTGGCGCGCGCGCGGGCACCGGGCTGCCGTTCGTTATCGAGACCGACGGTCGGCTGGCCGGTCAGCTCAACGTGAGCGGCATGACCTACGGCTCGCTCGCGTCGGCGACGATCGGCTACTGGGTCGGCGCTGGCTTTGCGGGCCGGGAGCTGACGCCCACGGCGGTCGCGCTCGCGACCGACCACGTGTTCTTCACGACTGGGTTGCACCGCATGGAGATCTGCATCCGGCCCGAGAACGCTCCCTCACTTCGGGTCGTCGAAAAACTCGGCTTTCGCTACGAAGGGCTGCGCCGCCGCTACATCCACATCAACGGCGACTGGCGCGACCACTTCTGCTTTGGCCTCACGGTCGAAGAGGTGCCCCAGGGCGTGCTGCAACGCTGGAAGTCGGGCCGGGTCGACCCCACTGCGGCCGAGGTGCCCGAGGTCGACCGCATCGCCGCCCGGCACAGCATCCCGTTGCCGCCCGCGCGCTGATCGAACCGCGGGTCTGCAGACACTCCGCTGACCTCCGGTGACGACCGGTCTTCGAATCGTACCGTTACGTCATGCTCGAGACTGGCGGCGGCACAGCGATCCTCATCGCGCTCGCCGCCGCGCTCTGGCTGCTCTACCTCGTGCCGATGTGGCGTCGTCGTGCTGAGTACCTCGCGACCGAGCGCAACGCCGTTCGGTTGCAGCAGACCCTGCGCATCATGGCGCAGACCGCCGAGGTTCCGGCTGAGGTGCGCGCCGAGTTGACGGCGCGTGATGTGGCGGCGCAGCAGCGCACGCTCGCAGCCCGGCAACGCGAAGAACTAGCGATCGCGCGTGCCCGCGAGGCGGCGGCGCAGCGGGCGTTGCGCGCGCGGCTCGCCGAGTCGGCGCCCGGCCTCATGGCCGAAGTGGATGCTGCACGTCTCGGTCAGCGTCGCCTACGACGCTCGCGTGCCGTCACCTCGTTGCTGACCCTGCTCGCGATCGTTGGCATCGTTGTCGCTCTTCTTTCGGGCGCGTGGGCCTGGGCGGGGTTCGCCGGTTTCGTCGCCATCAGCGGTGTGACGCTGCTCTCGGGCCTGGCCCGCGCGCAGCGTCGTCGCACCGAGCCCGTCGCCCGAGTCGCCGCCTCGCAGTTCGTCGACCTCGCGCCGCCCGTGCGCCGTGCGCCCCCGGTCGCGCGCCGCGAGTGGACGCCCGTGCCGCTGCCCAAGCCGAGCTACCTCAGCGCGCCGGTCGTGCCAGCCGGAGCTGCCGCGCCGGCCCTCGACCACGCCGCGGCGCTCGCCGCAGCTGCCGCCGAAGCCGAGTGGGCGCAGCGCGCTTCGGCCGCAGCATCCGACGCCGCAGCAGCGACGATTGCTGCCCGCGCGGCTTCCACAACTTCGGAGGGGGAGTCGCGCGACGTCAAGCGCCCCGCCGCGAGCCGCTTCGACCGCATGGGCCTTGTCGACCAGCTGCCGACCCGCCCGCCCGACCTCGACGAGGTGCTGCGCCGCCGGCGCGCGGCCAGCTGAGCCTGCTCGAACGGGTCACCGTGCGACCGCGCTTCTGCGACGTGTGCGACGCCGACGTTGCCCCGGCCGAAACAGACGCGCTCGTCGCGTGCGTGCCCGCCGATCCCGCGGCGACGGATGCTCATGCCGACGCACCCGTCCACCCCACGTAGCTGATCTGGCTGTGCGCGTGTCACCGCCAGCAGGGCAGCGCGCTCGCCTCGAGCCGCACCGCTGCGCAGGTGGTCGCGGCGCTACGCGAGCATCCCAGAAAAGCAGATCGTCATCGCAGTACTGCGCCGAGCCTTCGACCGGCTTGTCGTCGACCTCGGACTCGATAACGTCAAGCGCAAGCGCAGCGAGGCTCGGGAGTGGACTCCGATGGGCAACATCGAGCCGCCGTGGTGCCCTTCCGTCGACCGCCGAACGGTGCGCATCACTCGCGACGGCGTCGACCTCGAGCTGTTGGATGACGAACTCGCCCGCGCGTCGTTGACGCTGCGCGTGCGCGGATTCGCGTCCACCTTCACTGTGGCCGAGCACACGGAGGGCTCGAAAGGCCAACACCTCGAGCCGCAGCGGTTCGTCACGGGAGACGCTCCGTTGTGGTTGCTCGACGAGTTCGGGGCGCCCCACCCGCGGTGATATGGTGGTGACGCTCTACGGGCCTGTGGCGCAGTTGGTAGCGCGCCTCGTTCGCATCGAGGAGGTCAGGGGTTCGAATCCCCTCAGGTCCACCACTTCACCGTCACGAAACGGGCCCCCGGCGCGTGTGCCGGGCCCGACTCACTCTGAGCTCAGTGGAGGGCGCGCTCGTAGCTGAGTTGCACCATGCCGTTGTCGAAGCACTTCTCGCGCGTGAGGGTCAGGTCGAGGTGCACGCCGTCGGGCAACGCGCGCGTACCGCCACCGACGATGACGGGACATATCAGCAGTTCGACGACGTCGATGAGTCCGAGCCGAAACGCCTCGGCTGCGAGTGTCGGGCCCTCGATCGTCACGTCGCCTGACGCTTCGTCGAGTTCGCGTGCGATCGCCACGTGAGTGAGCTCAGGCTCGAGGCGCGTGCGAGTCGTCGTCACCGCAGTCAGCGTGCGCGAGAACACTACTTTGTCGGCTCGCTTCCAGAGCTCGGCGAAGTGGGCCGACTCGGGCGAGCCTGCGGCCCACGACGGGTCGGTCTCCCAGCCCGCCATCGTCTCGTACATGCGCCGGCCGTAGAGGAAGGTGCTGACCGACGCCGCGTCGGCGATGAGCGAGGCCACCACGGGCTCGTCGGGGAAGGCCCACTCGAAGCCGCCAGCGGTATCGGTGTTGTAGCCGTCGAGAGACGAGGCAACCGAGTAGATCAGGCGCGACATCTCAGCGCTCACCCGAGAGGAAGGAACGCAGCGACTCCAGCAGCTCGACCGTGCCGGCTTCGCGCTGCTCGCCGGTGTCGAAGCCGTCGAGGTGCACGCCGTGCTCGGTGTGTGTCAGCCGAGTGCCGCCATCGACCCGCTCGAACTCGTAGCTCGCCACCGAGGTCGAAATGTGGGTGCCGTCGATCCACATGTTGTAGGTCGTGACGATGCGCTCGTGCTCGACGATGCTCGTGTACTCGGCTTCATAGCGCGAGTGCGGACCGTCGTGGAAGGTGCCTTCGGCGACGTCGCGCCCGCCGACTCGAAAGTCGAAGCGCCACTCGCCGATCGCCCACGAGTCGTCTTCGCCGAACCACCGCTTCTTGCGCGACTCGATGGCGAAGGCGTTCCAGACGTCGGCGATGGGGGAGGGGTACTCGCGCGTCAGGGTGAACCCGGCGTGGGCGAGGCTGCGCTCGCGGGGTGCTGCCTTCAGAGGCGCATCAGTCATGGGTGGGCTCACTCTCTCGCAAAGGTGACGTGAGTGACGCCGCTCGGCGCTGCGACAGAGCTCACGTGGTAGCCGCGCTCGAACGCGCGGAGGTCATCCCACAACCGAATGCCACGTCCGAGCAGAATCGGTGTGATGGCGACATGCAGTTCGTCGACGAGGCCCGCCGTGAGGAAGGGAATCAGGCTTGTCGGCCCTCCGCCGATGCGCACGTCGGCGCCGGCAGCAGCCTCGGTGGCCATCGCGAGGGCTTCGGATGGCGGTGCGCTGATGAAGTGGAACGTCGTGCCGCCCTGCATCTCGAGGGGCGGCAGCTCGCGGTGGGTGAGAACGAAGACCGGGTAGCCGAAGGGCGGAGTGTCGCCCCACCACCCGCGCCAATCGGGATCGTCAGGGTGCGCCTGCAGACCGAACTTGCCGGCACCCATGATCTCGGCGCCGATGCCGTCGAAGTACTGCTGCGCGAAGTCGTCGTCGATGCCCGTCGTGCCTGCGCCCGTGGTGTCGCCGAACACGCGCTCGCGGAAAGTCTTTGTGGCGGCGTAGTGCTCGGTGAGGCGACCCCAGTCGTCGCCGAAGGGGTTTTCGGGGGTCTGGTCGGTCGTCGTGGCGAAACCGTCGAGCGAGATCATGAGGTCGGCGCGAACGCGGGTCATGGTGCCTCCTTCGTGAGGGCGGAGCGGGCGAGGTGCACGCCGAGCCGGTCGGCCTGGCGTTCGGCAGGTGTGCGCTGCTCACCGAGCCAGAGATGCAGCGCGTCGAACGCGCCGGGGCGCAGGCTGACCGTGCGCACGCGCCCGACTTTCTGAGTGGTGATGATGCCCGCGGCTTCGAGCACGCCGAGGTGCTGCAGAAACGACGGCAACGCCATATCGAAGGGTTCGGCCAGTTCGGTGACGGCGCCCGGCGCTTTCGCGAGTCGCTCGACGAGTGCCCGACGCGTTGGGTCGGCGAGGGCGCGCAGTGCCGACTCGACGTCGTCATAATAGTTAGGCACAAACCTAAGTGTTGTGGTGTATGAACTGGCTTGTCAAGGCCCCGACGACATCGTTGCTTCCTGCGGGCCGAGGTAACGACACCACATGCGACTCAGTTTCCACGCCACTGTCAGTGAGCCGACGTAGAATTGATGGATGACATCGAAGCTCACGGAGTACATCGAGTCAGGCAAAGCCCTCGATGCGGACGAGCGCGAAATTGCTGCGCTTGCTCTCCAGCATGTCGAAGAGTCGGAGCAATCCGAGGTCGATGCCGCTTGGAACGAGGAAGTCGACCGACGTGTTGAAGAGGTTCTCAGCGGCAAGGTTCAACTCGTGAGCGGTCGGGAAACTCAGGTGATGGCCAAGGCCATGCTGGCGGCTCGACGCAACCAGTGACGTTGGAGTGGAGCGAGCATCCTGCTGCTCGTCAAGAGTTGCTCGACGCGGTTGTGTGGTACGACGACCAAGAGCACGGTCTCGGCTACCGCCTGGCCGACGAGCTTGCAGTGGCAGTACGACTCATCCGCGACTGGCCGGATGCCGCGCCGCTCTACCGAGGCAGATCCAGGATCCCACCGATCCGAGCCAAAGGTATCGATGTGTTCCCTTACCGAATTGTCTACGTCGTTCGAGATGATGAGGTGATCGTGATCGCATACGCTCACGAGCGACGACGCCCGGGCTATTGGCGCAAGCGCCTCAGCGACATTGTCGAACCGCACTAAGCTCAACAACAGACCGCTGACTACGTTCGTCCCATGACGGTTGACGGTGCGCTGCTCGACTGGATGCTCGACACCGACCCTTCCTTGCGCTGGCAGGTCGAGCGCGACCTGCTCGATGAGCCCGAGGCCGTGTGGCAGGCGACTCGCGCCCGGGTGGAGACCGAGGGCATGGGCGCCACGCTGCTCTCGCACCAAGACGCCGACGGCCAGTGGGCGGGCGGCGCCTACTTTCCGGCCGATGTCGACGGGAACGGCGAAGAGGCGAAGAGGCGAAGCACGGTCAGCCGTGGACGGCCACGACGTGGAGCCTTAACACCCTGCGCGAGTGGGGCCTCGACGCCGCGGCGCTCGCCGGAACCGCCGAGCAGCTCGCCGCCAGCGCCCGGTGGGAGTACGACGACCTGCCCTACGGGGGCGGCGAGGTCGACGCGTGCATCAACGGCTTCACGCTCGCGAACGGTGCCTGGCTCGGCGCCGACGTCGTGGGGCTCGCCACCTGGTTCTCCGAGCACACGATGCCCGACGGCGGCTGGAACTGCGAGTGGGTCGAGGGCTCGACGCGCTCGAGCTTTCACTCAACGCTCAACTCGCTGAAGGGCATCCTCGACGGGGAAGAACGCACCGGCGACACCCGCCTGCGCGAGGTGCGTCACGCGGCCGAGGAGTACCTGCTCAGTCGACGGATGCTCTACCGAGCCTCCACTGGCGAGCACGTGGGCCCGTGGGTCGCGTCGTTCGGCTACCCGTTCCGTCACGTCTACACGGCCCTCAACGCGGTCGACTACCGGCGACGAGCGTCACTGCTCGAGGGCGCGCCGCCCGACGAGCGAGCATCCGACGCGATCGGGATCATCCGCAGCGCCCAGCAGCTAGACGGGCAGAGTTTTCCAGGAACCTGGGTGCAGGAGCGCCGTCACCCGGGCCGCGTCTGGTTCGAGCTCGACGTGCCCGTCGGCGAGCCCTCGCCGTGGCTCACGTTCTTGTCACTGCGCGTTCTGCGCTGGTGGGAGGCGCGAGGCTACGCAGCCCGCCCGACGAGCGGCTCGCCCGCCACGGTGAGCAGCGTGAGTTCGGGGTTGGTCGTCGCGATCGAGCGCGCGCGCCACGGAGTCGAGACGAGGGCGAGCACGACGCCGTCACCACGTCGTGCGATCTCGCACTCGCGCTGCCGGTCGAGGGCGGGTGCCGACGCTTCATCGGTCAGGTAGACCATTTCGTAGCTCAACGGTTCAAGAATGACGCGGCACGAGAACTCGAGCTCCATGCGCTGGGCGAAGACCTCGAACTGCAGGGGGCCGACAGCGCCGAGAACCGGATGCTGTTCCCCGCGTCGCTCTGACCGCAGCACCTGCAGCACGCCCTCCTGCTCGAGCGACTCGACGCCTTTGCGAAACTGCTTGTACTTCGACAGGTCGGCGGCGCGCACGACGCTGAAGTGCTCGGGCACGAAGCGCGGCAGCTCAGGAAACTGCACGGCGTCGCCCAGATAGACGGTGTCGCCAGGGCGCAGCATCGTCGCGTTGACGAGCCCGACGACGTCACCGGGCCAGGCTTCTTCGACGGTCTCACGCTCGCTGCCGAAGAGCTGCTGCGCATACTTCGTCGTGACGGTGCGACCCGATCGAGCGTTGGTCACGGTCATGCCGCGTTCGAAACGCCCCGAGCAGACGCGTAAGAAGGCGATGCGGTCGCGGTGCGCCGAGTCGAGCCCGGCCTGCACCTTGAACACATAGCCCGAGAAGTCGTCGTCGACGGCGCGAGCGGTCTCGTCGACGGCGCGGCGTGCCACCGCGCCGGGAGCCTCGGCCGCGACCAGATCGAGCAGCATGTGAATGCCGATGTTGTGCACGGCGGCGCCGAAGACCAGGGGCGTCGTCTCGCGGGCCCGAAATCGAGCGGTGTCGTGCACGTGGTCGTCGAGAGCCAGCAGATCGACTTCTTCGCGCGCTGTCTGCCAGGCGGTGCCGTGCTCCGCGGCCGCCTGCTCTGGTTCGAGCTCGGTCCAGTGCGACACCGTCGCGCCGCCGCTCGAGCGTTCGAAGCGCTGCATGGTTCCGCTCTCGACGTCGAGCAGGCCTTCGAAGTACCCGGCGTCGCCGACCGGCCACGTGATGGGGGTCGGCAGCAGCCCGGTGCGCTCGCGGATCTCGTCGACGAGCTCGAGCGCCTCCTTGCCGGGGCGGTCCCACTTGTTGACCATCGTGATGATCGGCACGTTCCAGCGGCGGCAGACCTCGAAAAGCTTCATGGTCTGGGCCTCGAGACCCTTGGCGGCGTCGATGAGCATGATGGCAGCATCCACCGCCGACAGCACGCGGTAAGTGTCTTCGGAGAAGTCGGAGTGACCGGGGGTGTCGACGAGGTTGATGACGACGTCGCGGTAGTCGAATTGAATGGATGCACTGCTGATCGAGATGCCGCGCTGCTGCTCGATCTGCATGAAGTCAGAGACGGTGGTCGAGCGCCCGCGCTTGCCGTGCACGGCGCCGGCGGTGCCGATCGCCTGGGCGTGCAACAACAGGGCTTCGGTCAGGGTTGACTTGCCGGCGTCCGGGTGCGAGATGACGGCGATGGTGCGACGACGCGACGCTTCGTGAGCGACATCGAGCGTTTCGCTCATCGATTCCTCCGGCTGTGTCGACTCGTGCGCAAACCGTGATTCTACGCGTGTCCGGCCGTGCGCTCGGTCCTCGCAGCACCGCCGCTCGCCCACCCTCGGCAGGCGTACGCTGTGCGGTGACCATGCACGACGGCGACCTCAGGAGGCTCTCATGGCAGGTAAAGCAGTGCAGCAGGCAGCCCCGCTCGGGTTCTTCGGCCTACTCGCCTACATCGGCGCGGCAATCTACTTCATCGGCCAGAGCGACGGTAGCTTCTGGGGCGTCATTCTCGGCTTACTGCAGGCAATCGTGTGGCCGGCCTACGCGGTCTACGGCGGGTTGAGCGCGCTCGCCGTCTGACCGTTCTGCCGCGCAGACGGTACGAGGCCTCCACACAGTACACGCTGGCGTGTACTGTAGAGACATGGCCGACACGATGCAGCTCGATGCGATCTTGCGCATCGGCCGAGCCCTGGCCGACCCGACCCGGTCGCGCATGCTACTGCGGCTTCTCGACGGCAGCTCGTATCCCGCCGACCTGGTCGATCACCTCGGCATCAGCAAGCAGAGCGCCTCGAATCACTTGGCGTGCCTGCGTGACTGCGGCATCGTCGTGGCCGAGCCCGAGGGGCGCCGCATGCGCTACGAGATCGCCGACCCGCGGCTCACACACGCACTTCGTGACCTTCTCGGCGTGGTGCTGGCCGTCGACGAGACCGCCGAGTGCATGCCGACCGCGGTCGTCGATTGCTGCGAGCCGGCATGACCGCCGTCAGTACCCGCGAAGGTTCGGCGGCCAACCCCGAGCGCACGGCGCTACTGCGCCGCCGCGTCCGCCTGCTCGTCGCGTTCACGATCGGCTACAACGTCATCGAGGGCATCATCGCGCTCGTCGCCGGTGCTACCGCCGACTCGGCGGCGCTCATCGCCTTTGGTCTCGACTCCGGCGTCGAAGTGCTCTCGGCCGCGGCGGTCGCCTGGCAGTTCTCGCGCAGCGACCCCGAGCGCTACGAGAAACCGACGCTCCGAGTCATCGCCTTCGCCTTCTTTGCGCTCGCCGCCTACACGATCGTCAGCGCGGCCCTCTCGCTCTTCGGGTCAGCAGACCCGCAGCCGAGCAGTGTCGGCATCGTGCTCGCGAGCATCAGCGTGGTCGTGATGCCCGTCGTGTCGATCATCCAGCGCCGAACCGGTCAGGCCCTCGGCTCAGCGACCGTCGTTGCCGATGCGAAGCAGACCCTCATCTGCTCGTTGCTGTCAGGCGCGGTGCTGCTCGGCCTCGTCGCGAACGCCCTGTTTGGGTGGGGCTGGGCCGATGCCGTGGCCGCGCTCGTCATCGGAGCGTTCGCGATTCGCGAAGGCGTCGAGGCCTGGAATGGCGACACCTGCGCCACGCCCATCGGCGAGCTGATGGAGTCGCGTGATCAGCCGGGCGACGCGACGCGTGACGACTGCTGCTGAGGAGCATCCGTGACCGGCCACCACCATGCTCACGCCGCCGTCGACCGGCGCCGCCTCGCGATAGCGTTCGGCATGACCGTCTCAGTGCTGCTCGTGCAGCTCGTCGGGGCGGTCGTCACGGGCAGTCTGGCCCTGTTGGTAGATGCTGCGCACATGCTCACCGACGCGGGCGGGTTGCTCATCGCCTTGCTCGCCGCCCGGCTCATGCAGCATGCCGCATCGAGCACGCGTACCTGGGGTCTCGCGCGCGCCGAAGTGCTCGGCGCGACTCTGCAGGCCGCGGTGCTTCTCGGTGTCGGGCTGTACGTGCTCATCGAGGGTGTGCAGCGGCTCGCTGAGCCGCCCGAGATCGCGCCACTCGAACTCGTCGTGTTCGGCGTCATTGGTCTGGCCGCGAATCTCGTCGCCATCTCCGTGCTCGCCGGCGGACGCACCAGCAACCTCAACATGCGTGCCGCTTTCCTCGAGGTCGCCGCCGACGCGCTCGGCTCGGTCGCCGTCGTCGCTGCCGCCCTCGTGATCGCTCTCACGGGCTGGCTACAGGCCGATGCGGTCGCGGCGATCCTCATCGGCGCTCTCATCGTTCCGCGCTCGCTGCGCCTGCTGCGCGAGGCGCTCGACGTGCTGCTCGAGTCGGTACCACGCGGCATCGATCTCGACGATGTGCGTCAGCATATTGCCGATGTGCCGCACGTCGTCGACGTGCACGATCTGCACATCTCGCAGATCGCCACGGGCCTGCCCGTGTTGACCGCGCACGTCGTCGTTGACGACGAGTGCTTCCACGACGGTCACGCCTCCGACATCACCGAGACATTGCAGACCTGCGTCGCCGAACACTTCGCCGTGGCGATCGACCACTCGACCTTCCAGCTCGAGCCGGCTTCGTCGGCGGCACGGCACGAGCTGCACTAACTCTGCGCGTCGGCGAGCAGTTTCACCTTTCGCCTTCTTTAGTGCGCGAAGAGCACCTTGAGCACGACGACGACGGCGCTCAGCAGCGCGAGCAGCATGCCGCCCGAGAGCGTGCGCCACGTCGGCTCGCGGCCGCTCATCCGCTCGACGATGAAACCGATGAAGGCCAGTCGACCGACAACCCACACCGCAGCTGTGAGTTGTGCGAGTTGAGTCGGAACGACGTTGAAGGTTGCCACGTAGAGGATCACCGCAGGCACCAAGCCCGAGACCAAGATGGGCAGGGCGTCGAGGATCTCATGCGCCATGTGCGGCCGATGCTCGCCGCGGTCGCGGCCGAGCTGCTGACCAACATCGTGCGCGAGAATGTGCGCGCTGTAGGTGGTGAGCGCTGTCACTGTCACGAGCAGCGCCGCTTCGCCACCGACGATTGACTTGCCGGTCGCGATGACGATGGCCGCGAGTACGAGAATGTTGCCGTACACATACGCCGCGAGCCGCAGCCGTAGCCGCTCGATCGAGAGGTTCTCACCGGGCCGGGCAATCATCCACGCCGGCATGCGCGGCGTCGATACCATCGCTGGCTTGTCGGCGGACACGGCGTGGCCTCTATAGCGAGTAATCGACCACGGCGCGGTCGCTGATGACGCTCGCGATGAACGCTGCGGCTTCTTTGTGTGCGGGGTGCACTTGGTAGGCCTCGAGTGCCGCGTTGTCGTCGTGCTCTGACACGAGCGCGACATCCCAATGGCCGTCGACCAGGCCGAGATCGCGATCGACGCGAATGCTCTGGATGCCCGCGATTTGCGTCTCGAGGGCTTCGAGCCGCTCGGCGATGCCGTGGGCGTCGTCGCGGCGCTGTGCCTCGTCGTCGGCGGCGAGTCTGAAGAGCACGATATGGCGAATCATGCCTTCACTCTAGAGGGCGCGCGACGGCCCGCCGAGGGCTAGATTCAGCGCATGGAGTCACGCTTCGCGAGCCCCGCGCAGATGCGTGAGTCGGTGTTCTTCGACGGGCCGGAGGCACCCGCCCGCTACAGCCGCTTCTGGCTGCTGCTCGTGCTCTCCGCCATCATCGCCTCGGCCGGTGTTGTCGCCGATTCGACCGCTGCGGTGATCGGCGCGATGATCGTCGCGCCCCTGCTCGGGCCGATTCAGGGCACAATGCTCGCCACCGTGCTCGGCGACCGCGGCAACCTCGTGCGTTCGCTGCTGCTCGTCGTGGCGGGGGCGACGGCGGCGATCGTGATCGGCTACCTGATCGGCCTCACGGTGTCGGGTGACGTGATCGCCGCGACCAACTCGCAAGTCGCGGGGCGCGTGAGCCCGCGACTCATCGACCTGCTCGCGGCTCTCGGCACGGGCGTCGTCGGCTCGGTGGCGCTCGTGCGGCGTGACATCTCTGACACCCTGCCGGGCGTCGCTATCGCGATCTCGCTCGTGCCACCCCTGACCGTCGTCGGCCTCACGCTCGAGGCGGGTGCCGTCGGTGAAGCACTCGGAGCCCTGCTGCTGTTCGTCACGAACGTTGTCGCGATCATCGCGACGGGCATCGTGGTGATGTCGTTCTACGGGGTCAACAAACTGGCTGCTGTAGCAGCGACCGACGGCTCGCGCCGCGCGAGCCTGCGCAAGCCCGTGATTCTGCTGGCCTCGATGCTCATCATCGTCGGCCTGCCGCTCTCGGTGACGAGCATCGACATCGCATCGAAGACGCTCGTGGAGCACACGGTCGTCGAGGTCATCGACGACTGGAGCCCCGATTCTGGCTGGACCGTGCGCAGTCTCGACTACAGCACCTCTGAGTTGACGGTCACCCTGGGCGGCCCACTGCCCCTGCCCGACACGGATGCTCTCGAGGCAGCGCTCGTCGACCGCGGCGTCGACCCCCAACTTGTGACGCTCGTTCTCGTGCCCGTCTACGAGGTCGAGCTCGGTGGCTGATCCGCGACAGCGCCGCATCGGGCTGCTCGGCGGCATGAGCTGGCAGAGTTCGGTGCTCTACTACTCGCTGCTCAATGAACTCGTTGCCGAGCGGCTCGGTGGGGTGCACTCGGCCGACCTCGTCATGGTCTCGGTCGACTTCGCCGACGTCGAACGACTGCAGTCGGCGGGGGAGTGGCAACGTGCCGGCGAGCTGCTCGCGCGCGAAGCGCTGGCTCTCGAGGTGGCCGGAGCCGAGGCGATCGTGCTCTGCACCAACACCATGCACCTCGTCGCGTCGACGATCGAAGCCGCGGTGAGCATCCCGTTGCTGCATCTGGGCGACGTGACCGCTCGCGCCGTGCGCGCCGCTCATCTCGATCGGGTCGGGATGCTCGGCACGCGCTTCACGATGCAGCAGCCCTTCATGCGTGACCGCATCGGGTCGCACGGCCTCGAGGTGCTCGTGCCCGACGACGACAATCAGGCCGTCGTGCACCGGGTCATCTATGACGAGCTCGTGCTCGGCGAGGTCTCAGACGCGTCGCGCGAGCAGTACCTCGCGATCATCGAGCGACTCGTCGCCCGCGGCGCCCAAGGCATCGTGCTCGGATGCACCGAGATCGAGCTGCTCGTCGAGCAGCACCACGTCGCCATTCCGCTGTTCCCGACGACCCGTCTGCACGCCGAGGCCGCCCTCGACTGGATGCTCGCGCCCTGACGCGCCCAAGGCCTGCGAGGCGTGACGCAATACGCTGGAGGGCGTGAC
>DIUS01000043.1:8972-9929 GCA_002423075.1 Microbacteriaceae bacterium UBA6152 | reverse complement strand
ACCCCGCGGGCGACCGCGTGGGCCGAGTGCGCGACGTGCTCGTGGTCTACCGCCGCACCGAGTCACCGCGAGTCGTCGGCCTCATCGTGGAGGTTCCCGGTCGCCGACGCGTCTTCCTGTCGATCGGCCGCGTCACGAGCATGGCGAGCGGTCAGGTCATCACCACTGGACTCATCAACCTGCGTCGCTTCGAGCAGCGCGGCGGCGAAGTGCGCGTGCTCGCCGAGCTCGTCGGCCGCAAGGTCACACTGAGCGGCTCGACCGGCGGCCCCGCGATCATCGAAGACGTCGCGATCACCGAATCCGGTCCGGGCGAGTGGGCGGTCGATCAGCTCTTCGTGCGCAAGCCTCGCACCGTGCCGACCCCCTTCACCAAGGGCCAGACCGTCTTCGTGCGCTGGGTCGACGTCGTCGAAGACGTCAGCAACGAACCGCAGAGTGCCGAGCAGCTCGTCGCCGCCTACAACGATCTGCTGCCCGCCGACCTGGCCACGTCTTTGCTCGAACTGCCCGAGTCACGCCGGCTCGAAGTCGCCGAAGAGCTCTCTGATGACCGCCTCGCCGACGCCCTCGAAGAGATGCCCGAGAGTGATCAGGTACTTCTGCTCTCCCGACTCGACGACGAACGCGCCGCCGACGTGCTCGACCAGATGGAGCCCGACGACGCCGCCGACCTCATCGCGCAACTGCCGGCGACTCGCGGCGAGGCGCTACTCGACCTCATGGAGCCCGAAGAGGCCAGCGACGTGCGCTTTCTGCTGTCGTACGACGCAGACACGGCAGGCGGCCTCATGACGACCGAACCCATCATCGTCTCAGCCGACGCGACGGTCGCCGAGGGCCTCGCCCTCATCCGCCGCCACGAGCTAGCCCCCGCCATCGGCGCCGCAATCTGCGTCACCCTGCCGCCCTACGAGTCTCCGACCGGCCGCTTTCTGGGCATGGTGCATTTTCAAC
>DIUS01000043.1:0-8958 GCA_002423075.1 Microbacteriaceae bacterium UBA6152 | reverse complement strand
TCGCGCCGCCTCGCGAGCTACGACCTCGTATCGTTGCCCGTCGTCGACGAGACGCACCGCCTGGTGGGCGTTGTGACGATCGACGACGTGCTCGACTACCTGCTACCCGACGACTGGCGCAGCGCCGACACCGATGCTCCTGCGCCCATGGCGATTCGCCGCCGGAGTGTGGCCGCGAGGAAGGCTGCGCATGGGAGCACCTGATGTGCTGGCGAGCCTCCGACGCCTCACCGTCGCTGAACCGGAGGTTGCACGTGGCTCGGCGTGACGCTCTGCCGGGCCAGCGTCGCGGCGAGACCAGGCTCGATGCCCCGAAGGGACTGCGTACGGGGCTGCTGCCGCGACGGGCGGGAAGCCGCGACCGCATGGGGCGCTTCTCTGAGGCCTTCGCTCGCGGAATGGGCACGCCATGGTTCCTCGTCGGCATGACGGTCTTCGTGACGCTGTGGCTTACCTACAACACGCTCGCGCCCGCGTCAGCGCAGTTCGATCCGCGGGCGCTCAACTTCACCCTGCTGACGCTGATCCTGTCGCTACAGGCCTCGTACGCTGCGCCTATGATCCTGCTCGCGCAGAATCGTCAAGACGACCGCGACCGGGTGCAGATCGAGCAAGACCGCCAGCGCGCCGAGCGTAACCTGGCCGACACCGAGTACCTCGCCCGCGAGGTCGTGGCTCTGCGTCTGGCCATGAAGGATGTCGCGACGAAAGAGTTCCTGCGCTCCGAGCTGCGCACGTTGCTCGAAGAGCTCGAGCGCCGAGACGACGCGAGCGAGACGATGGCTTCCAGCGAGACCGAGGCCGAGGCCGTCGTGCGCGACGACCGCGACCGCAACGCGCGCGACTGATGCCGGCAGAGAACTCGCCCGTCGACGAGGGCGGCGCCCTCGCGGCCGAGGTGAGACGTGCACTCGCGCGCGTGATCGACCCTGAGATCCGCCGCCCGATCACCGAGCTCGACATGGTGCCCCGCGTCAGCGCGCAGGGCGGCCACATCACGGTTGACCTGCGGCTCACGATCGTGGGCTGCCCCGCCGCGACCGCGATCGAGCGCGATGTGCGAGCTGCAGCATCCGGTGTCGAAGGGGTTTCCGACGTCACGGTCGACGTCGGGGTGATGGATGCCGCGACCCGCGACGCCCTCATCACCCGCCTGCGGGGCGACCGCCCCACGGGCCATCCGTTCACGGCCGAGTCGCTCACGCGCGTGATCGCCGTGACGAGCGGCAAGGGCGGCGTCGGCAAGTCGACCGTCACCGCCAACCTCGCCATCGCCCTCGCGGCGAGAGGGCTGCGGGTCGGGCTCATCGACGCAGATGTGTTCGGCTTCTCGATTCCCGGGTTACTCGGCATCGCTGACGCCAAGCCCACACGCGTCGGCGAGATGATGATGCCCCCGCGCGCTCACGGCGTGGCGGTGATCTCGATCGGCATGTTCGTGGATGCTCACACCGCGGTCTCGTGGCGCGGCCCCATGCTGCACCGCACCGTGCAGCAGTTTCTCACCGACGTGTACTTCGGCGACCTCGATGTGCTGCTGCTCGACTTGCCGCCCGGCACGGGTGATGTCGCCATCTCGCTCGGGCAACTCTTGCCGCACGCCGAGGTGCTCGTCGTCACGACGCCGCAGAACGCCGCAGCCGACGTCGCCGAACGTTCAGCGCTCGTCGCGCGCCAAACGGGTCAGACGGTCATCGGTGTCGTCGAGAACATGGCAGGACTCGCGCAGCCCGACGGCAGCGTGCTCGAGCTCTTCGGCTCGGGCGGCGGTGCGGCGACGGCCGAACGACTCGAGGTGCCTCTGCTCGCGCAGATTCCGCTGAGTGTGGCGCTGCGCGAGGGCGGCGACGCGGGCGAGCCGATCGTGCTGCGCTCGTTGGGCCGCACGGCTGTCGGCGCCCCTACTAGTACAGCGGACAGCTCGGCAGAAAACGTAGCCGACGACGCGACTGAGCGTCGGATGGGCAACTCCGCGAGCACCGATCCGGCGGGCGACGCGATCATCGCGCTCGCCGAGCACCTCGCGCGACGCGGCCGAGGTCTCGCGGGTCGCAAGTTGGGGCTCAGCCCGCGCTAGGCGCGGGCTTTCGGTAGGCGGTTAGTGCAAGAGATCAGCGCCAGACGCCAGCACAAGAGGTCAGCGCTGGATGGCGGGAACGCGACGGTAGCCGTCACGAGCCGTCGAGACGACCGTCGTGACGACAGCAGCGACAGCGAGCACAGCGAGAGTGACGAGCAGGGCGATCATGACGAGGTTCTCCTTGACGAGCGACGCGTGAACACGCGGAACGACTAGGGCAATTCCACCGCCTCCAACGTTGTAGCACAATCGAGTCTTTCTGAAGTTACTGTTCAGTTTTGCTTTAGTATCACACCATGGATGTGCGCCGACTCGAACTACTGCGAGAACTCGCCGACCGCGGCAGCATCACGGCAGTCGCCCGGGCGACTCACCGCACAGCATCCGCCGTCTCGCAGCAGTTGAAGGTGCTCGAAACCGAAGCCGGCGTACCGCTCACCGAGCGCCACGGCCGCGGCCTCGTGCTCACCGGCGCCGGGCTCGCCCTCGCTGAGACCGCACGCGAGATCGCCGTCGCGATCGAGTCAGCCGAAGCCCTGTGGCACGAGTTCAAGCAGAGCCCGCGTGGGTCGGTATCGGTGAGCGTGTTCCCGACCGCGGGGCAGATGCTGCTACCCGGTGCCCTGCGCGCTCTCGCCGTTGAGCCCGGACTCGAGATCGTGCTCACCGACCACGACCTGCCGCTGCCCGACTTCGCGCAGCTGACCGCCGACCACGACATCGTCGTCGCCGACTCGCAGGGCATACCGGCGCACTGGAACGAGCGCGGCCTGCGCTGCGTGCCGCTCATGACGGAGCCCTTCGACGTCGCGCTGCCGGTCGGGCACCCGCTGGTCGAGAAGAAGGTCGTGCGCGGCGACGACCTCGTCGACGAAGACTGGATCGGCGCCCCCGTCGGCTACCCCTACGACCGCGTGCTCGAACGACTCGGGGCGACAGTGGGCCGCGAACCGCGCATCGTGCAGCGCATCATGGACAACATCATTGTCGAGCGCCTCGTCGCCGCCGGGGTCGGCATCGCCATTCTGCCGCGCTTCACGACGCGCAGCCACGGCAACGGCATCGTGACTCGGCCGATCAGCGGGCTGACCGCCGAGCGGCAGATCTCGGCACTTATGCGAGCCGACCGCGCCGAGCGCCCCAGTGTGCGGCGCGTCGTCGAACTTCTGCAGCACGAGGCCGATCGTGTCGTGCAGGGCTACCGCACCGTTGGCGAGCGGTAGACCAGCACGACCGCGAAGCTCACGCAGACGCGCAGCACCGTCGGCGAGCGGTAGACCAGCACGACCGCGAAGCTCACGCAGACGCGCAGCACCGTCGGCCAGCGGTAGACCAGCACGACCTCATGCCGTGTGGAGAGGTGCTGCGCGCGCGTCACGCGGACACCCGTCGGGGCAGTGCTTAGGTCGCCTCGGAGTCGAACGGCGCCGGTCGACCCTCGCGGATCAACCTCTGTCGCTGCGCATACGCGGACTCGCGCGGCGCGGCGGCGGTCGTCGCGGCGGTAGCAGCTATTGGTTCATCGACGAGCGCCTCGCGAATGATGCGACGCGGGTCGTACTGGCGCGGGTCGAGCTTCTTCCAGTCGACGTCGTCGTAGTCAGGACCCATCTCTTCGCGCATGCGGGTCTTCGCCCCGTTCGCCATGTCGCGCAACGACCGGATGAGCCGCCCGAACTGCGCCGCATAGCCCGGCAGGCGATCAGGGCCGATGAGAATGACCGCGATCAGCCCGATGAGCAGCAGCTTCTCGAACGTCAGGCCCCAGGACACCCCTAGAGAATAGCCGGGTCTGCTGAGTTCTTCGCCCTAGGCTGGGCTCGCAGTGAGGAGCACCGTGGCCAGCAAAGACCTGTCGTGGAAGTACGTCGAGCAGTCGACCCTCGAACCCGAGGTGATCGCCGCCGCACGCGCGCAGTCGCTCGAGCTCGGCATCGACTCCATCAGCCCTGCGACGGGCGCGCAAATCGCGGTGATCGCCGCCGCCGCGAACGCCGACTCGATCATCGAGGTGGGCACCGGCATCGGCGTCTCCGGCCTGTGGTTGCTGACCGGGGCTCCGGATGCTCACCTCACGTCGATCGACGTCGAAGCCGACCACCACGAGGTCGCGCGCCGTCACTTCACCGACGCCGGGCACCCCGCGTCGCGCGTGCGTCTCATCACCGGCAAAGCCATCGACGTTCTACCGCGCATGAACGAGGGCAGCTACGACGTCGTGCTCATCGACGCCGATGCGAGTTCACTGCTCGACTACGTCGAGCACGCGCTGCGCCTCGTGCGACCGGGGGGTGCGGTACTCATCGCTCACGCCCTCTGGCGCGACACGGTCTCTGACCCCGCACGTCGCGAGTCGACGACGACGCAGCTGCGAGACCTCATCGCCGAACTCGAAGCGTCACCGGCCGTGCACGTAGCACTGTCACCGGTCGGCGACGGGTTGCTGCAGCTCGTGACTCGCCGCAGCTGAACAGGCTGGCGCTACGCGATCGCCGCAGCAAGGGCGTCGTGCAACTCTTTCGCTTCGTCGTCGTTGACCGACACCACGAGGCGTCCGCCGCCTTCGAGAGGCACACGCACGATGATCAGGCGACCCTCCTTGACGGCCTCCATCGGTCCGTCGCCGGTCCTGGGCTTCATGGCCGCCATGTGATCTCCCCTTTCGATGAAAGCTCTCCTCCATTATCTCGTATGGAAGCGCTCCCGCTAAATCGAGGGGCTACTGTTCACTTCGGTGTGAGGTCGCGCGATCACCTCGCCGCGATGGCGGCGTGCGCGCTCACGGCGTGCACTCACGGCGGAGTCCAGTCGTAGCCGTCGACCCACCACGCGATGTGCACCCATCCGACCTGCCCGACGATGCCGAGCGCGATCGCCACGATGGCCAGCACGACCCGCCCCACGGGCCCCCGGCCGACGGCGACGATGCCCGCGGCCACGGCACCGAGCACCGGCACGATCGGCAGCAGCAGCCGGAACGTGCTCGACTGCGGAAAGAACACCGCGAGCAGGTAGAGCGAATACGCGACGATCCACAACCGCAGTTCGACCGGCATTCGGCGCATGGCGGGCAGCGCGAACGCGGTCGCCGCGAGCAGAAGCACGATGATCAGGATGATCACACCGAGCACCTCGCCGAGCCACCACTGCGCGCCCTGCACCCACGGGGTGAACGGCACGAGATGCACGTCGCCGATGTACGGCCGGCGCCAGGCCAACTCGGTGTCGGTGTAGCCGAGCAGATCACCCGTACTGAGTGCGACGATGCCCGGCCAGGCGAGCCCAGCGAGCCCGGCGATGACGGCCGTCAGCCCGAGGTGAACCCGCTCTCGCAGGGTGAAGGGTTCGCGGTCTCGGCGCATCCACCGCCAGATGAAGACGAGGGCGAGCAAGAACGCGAAAGCAAGACCGCTCGGGCGGGAGAGCGCCATGACGGTGACGACGACGGCGAGCAGACGCCAGTGCCGGTCGAGCACGAGAATCAGCGCGCCGAGCAGCAGCGCGAGGTGCAGCGCTTCGGCGTAGGCCACTTGCAGCACGGGAGAGAGCGGCATGGTGCAGAACAGCGCCGTGGCCAGCAGTGCTGTGCCGTGCGTGAGCCAGCGCCGCATGAGCACGAAGAACAGCACCGCGGCCGCTGCGCTCGACAGCAGCGAGATCGTCACGGCGACCAGCGCGAATCCCTGCGCCGAGAAGTCGCCGATCAGCGTCATGCCGATGCGCACGAGGCCGGGGTAGACGGGCATGAAGGCCCAGGCGTTCTCGCCCGCGCGGCCCTCGTCGTCACGAGGAATCTCGTCGGGGTATCCCACTGCGGCGATGATGTAGTACCAGTGCCCGTCCCAGAGGCGGGCGAAGTCGAGGTAGCCGGGGCTCGCGTCGGTCCAGGCGTTGGCCTGCTGCCGGCTCGCGAACGAGAGCATGATCGCTGTCGTGACGGCGCGCGAGGCGGCCCAGATGGTGAGCACGGTGAGCCACCAGGGGGTGCGGCGCAGCAGGTCGGCGGCCTCTGCCCGCAGGCCGACGGGCGGGGCCGTCGCGATCGCTGAAGCGGCGGGCGCGACGCGCGACTCGACGGCCGACGCGCGAGCATCACCAGCCGAAGCGGGCGACCGACTCACCAGCTGCTCACCCCAGCGCTCATGACGCATTCACGCGCTCACCACGCCCCCTCATGCGCCACTGAGCCAGGCGCGCAGGCCCCGCTCGCACGCGAGAATCTGCTCGACCGGCACCCGCTCGTCGTCGGTGTGAGCGAGCGAGGGGTCTCCGGGCCCGTAGTTGACGGCCGGGATGCCGAGCTCGGAGAATCGAGCAACGTCGGTCCAGCCGTACTTCGGAGCAGGCGCCGAGCCGACCGCGGCGGCGAAGTGCTGCGCGAGCGCAGCATCCAGCCCCGGGCGCGCCCCGCCGCTCGCATCGGTGACCGTCAGCGTGAGCTCGGGGGCGACAGAGCCGAACAGGTCGCGCAGCCGCTGCTCGGCCTCGGCGACGGATTTGTCGGGCGCGAAACGGTAGTTGACCGTGAGCACGGCCTCGTCGGGAATCACGTTGCCCGCGACTCCCCCGCGCACGCCCACGGCGTTGAGTCCCTCGCGGTAGGCGAGACCGTCGACCTCGATCGTGTCGGGCTCGAAGCGCGCAAGAAGCTCTAGCGCCGGGGCGAGAGCGTGGATCGCGTTGACGCCCATCCATGCGCGCGCCGAGTGGGCTCGACGACCCGCAGCCTGCAGCTCGACGCGCAGCGTGCCGTTGCAGCCGCCCTCGATGCCCGCGTTGCTCGGCTCGCCCAGAATCGCGAAGTCAGCGGCGAGCAGCTCAGGACGCGTGCGGGCGAGCCGACCGAGACCGTTGAGGTTTGCCTCGACCTCTTCGTGGTCGTACCAGATGTACGTCACGTCGTAGACAGGCGCCTCGAGCGTAACCGCGAGGGCGAGCATGACGGCGCAGCCGCCCTTCATGTCGACGGTGCCGCGGCCCCAGAGGGTGCCGGTCGTGGCGTCGCCCTCGAAGCGGCTCGGCAGGTTGTTGTTTGTCGGCACGGTGTCGATGTGGCCCGCGACGATGACCCGCTGCGCGCGGCCGAGGTGCGTGCGCGCCACGATCGCGTCGCCGTCGCGCAGCACCTCGAGGTGCGGGGCGTGGATGCTCAGCGCGCGCTCGATGGCGTCGGCGAGCATCCGCTCATCGCCACTGACGCTCGCGATGTCGACGATTCTCGCCGTGAGCGACACGACGCCCTCGTCGAGCGGCAGGGTCGGCGTCACGTTCATCCCACCAGCGTAATCGGCCGTGCACGTTCGCTCGTTCGGGTTCGCCGCTGTGGAACGCAGCGTGCCGCGGCGGGGCGTCGGCGTGTCGCGCGGCCGGCCGGCTCGAACGAGCGCGCGATCGCGCCGGTAGCCTGGAGTCATGTCGAGCCCCGCCGCCCCGTCCGCCCACGACACCCCCGCCGCCACCGACTCCGAGCGCGCCACGCGTCACGCCTGGGGCTACGGACTCGTGACNNCTGCCGCACGGGCGCGACCCCTACATCGTGCCGGCCGAGATCGAGCACCTGCAGGGCGAGGATGCCAGGCGGGGTGTGCGTCGCGAGGCCCGCACCATCTCGATCGACCTGGATGCTGCGCCGCAGTCGACCCCCGACGCCTACCTGCGCCTGCACCTGTTGAGCCACCGGCTCGTACACCCCAACACCCTCAACCTCGACGGGGTGTTCGGCCACCTGCCCATCGTCATGTGGACGACCGCCGGCCCGATGCACCCCGACGACTTCGACGCTCGTCGACCCGTGCTGCAGCAGGCGGGCATCTCGGCGCTCGGTATCGACAAGTTCCCTCGACTGCTCGACTACGTCACACCGCCGCGCGTGCGCATCGCCGACGCGTCGCGCGTGCGCCTGGGTGCCTACGTCTCGCCCGGCACGACCGTCATGCACGAGGGCTTCATCAACTTCAACGCCGGAACCCTCGGCGCTTCGATGGTCGAGGGCCGCATCAGCCAGGGCGTCGTCGTCGGCGACGGCAGCGACATCGGCGGCGGCGCCTCGATCATGGGCACCCTCTCGGGCGGCGGCACGCACCGCATCGCGGTTGGCGAGCGCGCGCTTCTCGGAGCCAACTGCGGCATCGGCATCTCGATCGGCGACGACTCGGTCGTCGAAGCGGGGCTCTACGTGACCGCCGGCCAGAAGGTCGTCGTGGTCGACGGCACGGTCGACGCCAACGGGCAGCCGCGCGTCGTCAAGGCCGCCGAGCTCTCAGGGGTGCCGGGCCTGCTCTTTCGCCGCAGCTCGGTGACGGGAGCCGTCGAGGTGCTGCCCCGCACGGGCGCGGGCGTGCAGCTCAACCAGGCGCTGCACGCGTAACGGGGCGGGGTCGGGATGCTCGCACCGAGCATCCCGCCGCTGACTGTCGCAACGCCCCGGTATTTGCAGCGACACGCCGCACAGCCGCTCGCCGCCGCGGCGTGTCGAGCAATTCACCGGGGTGAACGGACACCACACGGCAGAACCTTGATGCCGAGCTGCCGGAGTGCATAGACGACGAAGCGCTTCAGTTAGCTGGTGTGCCCTGATGAAAGACCAGGCGTGGTTCCACACCGTCAACTCGCCACAGCGATGAACGGCGAGAGATACGACTACCTACTCGAAGCCGATAGGTCAGGAGTACCAGCTGATCAGAGACATCTACCGTCGCGACCTCGGTCAGACTCGCCTCGAGATCGATGTGCGGCTCGCTCGCGAGTTCGTGCATGATGCTCGCGCGATCGACAAGCCGACCTGACGCACCAATCTCACGGAAGTCCTCAGAGAGCAGTCTTCTGGGGCCAGTCGCGCGCGTCAGAGCCCGTATAGAGCTGCTGGGGGCGGCCGATCT
>DIUS01000115.1:28021-34440 GCA_002423075.1 Microbacteriaceae bacterium UBA6152 | reverse complement strand
GTGATCCTCGTGAGCCACGACGAAGGCGCCGTCGAGGCGCTCAAACCCGAGCGCGTGCTCATCATGCCCGACGGCGTCGAAGACCTCTGGACGACCGACTACGCCGAACTGATCTCGCTCGCCTGACCTCAGCCTCGGCGCGCGTGCGCCGTCGCGACTCGGGATGCTCGCTCAGCGCTCGCGAGCATCCAGAATCGCATCTTCGACCTCGGCGTCGAGGCCCCTCTTCGGTTTCGGTAGCGCCTCACCGATCTCGGCCGCGCGCGCGGTGCGGTGTTCTTGCCGCAGTGCCCAGCCGAAGCCCACGAAACCGAGCAGCGCGAAGAGGTACCACTGAAAGGTGTAGCTCAAGTGCGGGCCTTCATCGTTGATGGGCCTCGTGGCGGCAGTGGGCCTTTCGGCGCTGCTTGGCGATTCACTATCGAGCAGACCGTAGGCGCCCGTAATGACAGCTCCCTCGTCGATCTGCTCGGCGAGCTCGGGCAGGTGGATGGTCGCGATCTGGCCTTCGGGTGCTCCGCGGCCCTCGATCGTCGGCTCACCGGGCTTGAGACGCACGACGACCTGCACGCGGCCCTCGGGCGGTGTAGGCACGACATCGGGGGAGTCTTGTGCCGAGCCGACGGGCAGCCAGCCCCGGTCGACGATGAAGACCTCGCCCGAATCGAGCAGCAGGGGGGTCAGCACTTCGAAACCCGGGCGCGCATTGAGGGGCCGGTTGCGCGCGAGCACTTGCGACTCGAGCAGGTACTCGCCTTCGAGTGCGACGGGCGACCATTCGCGGGTGGGATCGAGCGCGGCACCGGGCGGCAGCACCTCGCGCAACTCGACCGGGGCAGCATCCCAGTTCTCGGCGATGACCTGCATCTCGGCCACGACCTCGACGCGCCGGGACCACTGCCACTGCGCCAGCAGCACGCAGACCACGGCGAATACCGTCGTGAAGGCCAGCCAGCCGAGCCAGCGGCGGGTGAGGGCCAGCGAGAGGATGCTCATCGCCCGCTATTCTGCCGCGTCGGGCAACCGCTCGACGACGACACCGGCCGGGGTGATCGTCACCGGAAACCCGCGCGCGGCGACATAGTCGTAGAGGTAGTCGCGGTGCTCGTTGCACGCGAGCCAGACCTTGACCCGCTCCGGGCCGTGGATGCGCGGGTTGCGCCAGTTCACGGCCCAGTCGGCCGACTCTCGGCAGCCGCTGCGCGAGCAACGGACGCTGCTGATCGCGCCGGGCAGGTCGATCACGAGGCGCCATCGGGTGACACGTAGGGCAGTAGGGCGCCGGGGCTCTCGACGGCCGCGCCGCTGCGGTTGACAACAGTGTTGGCGGCGATGACGGCGAAGTAGGGGAGCGCGATGGCACCGAAGGCGGGAATCAGGAGCCACCAGCCCGGCGTGAAGAAGCAGGCCGCGATGCACACCATTCTGATTCCCATGGTCGTGGCATACCGCACCATGCGCTGCTTTCGCTCCTCATCGGGAGACATCGGCAGGCTCGTGATGGCACTCGACGGTTGGCTCGGCACCTGAGAATCGTAGCTCTCGACGTTGCGCATATGCTGGGGAGCCATGACCCCAGGTACGTCCTCTCCCCGCACCGTTCTTGTCACCGGCGGCAACCGCGGCATCGGTTTCTCGATCGCCGAAGAGTTCATCGCGCAAGGTCACCGGGTCGCCGTCACGGCACGTTCAGGGAGCGGCCCCGAAGGGTCAGTGACCGTGCAGGCCGACGTCACCGACTCGGCCTCGATCGACGCGGCGTTCACGACTGTCGAAGCCGAGCTCGGCCCCGTCGAAGTCGTCGTGGCCAACGCGGGCATCACGCGCGACATGCTGCTCATGCGCATGAGCGACGACGACTTCACCGACGTCATCGACACGAACCTCACCGGGGCGTTCCGCACCGTCAAGCGTGCGTCGAAGGGCATGCTCAAAGCGCGTTTCGGGCGCCTCATTCTCATTTCGAGCGTCGTCGGCCTCTACGGTTCGGCCGGTCAGGTCAACTACAGCGCCTCGAAGGCGGCTCTCGTCGGCATGGCCCGGTCGCTCACGCGCGAACTCGGCAGCCGAGGTATCACCGCGAACGTGGTCGCTCCGGGCTTCATCGAGACCGACATGACGGCTGCGCTGCCGCAAGATCAGCAGAAGGCGTACCAACAGTCGATCCCGGCCGGCCGCTTCGCGACGCCCACCGAAGTGGCCCGCGTGGTGACGTGGCTCGCCGGCGACGACGCCGCGTACATCAGTGGCGCGGTGATCCCCGTCGACGGTGGCCTCGGCATGGGGCACTAACTCAACCCCAGCACCGCCAGCACCGACGAGAGGTCGCGGTCGGGGACGCTGAGGTGCGTAGCGTCGCGTACGACGGGCTTCGCGTCGAAGGCGATCGACAGTGCGGCTGTCTGCATCATGGCGAGGTCGTTCGCGCCGTCGCCGATCGCCACGGTGCGTTTCAGCGGCACGTCGAACTGGTGCGCCCACTCGAGCAGAGCATCCCGCTTCGCGTCAGCGTCGATGATCGCGCCCGACGTGCGCCCCGTGAGCCGTCCCTCGACGATCTCGAGCCGGTTCGCCCGATGCGCGTCGAGCTCGAGCTGGGCCGCGATTGGGTCGAGAAGTTCGTGAAAGCCTCCCGAGACGACGGCGACGGCACCGCCGGCGGCGTGGATGCCCGCCACGAGCTCTGCTGCCCCTCGCGTGAGCTCGACGCGCGCCGACACCCGCTCGACTGCAGCTGCCTCAAGGCCTTCGAGCGTCGCGACGCGCTCGACGAGGGAGCNNCTCGATGGCCTCCTGCTCGATGAGCGTCGAGTCGACGTCGAGCACGACGAGAAACCGTGCCATGTCGGGGCTCCTCGGGGCTCTGAGGTCGGTCAGTTGATGTGCACGCCCTTGCCGGCCACCGTGATGCCGGTCTCGGTGACGGTGAGGCCGCGCGCGCGATCGGCCTCGTGGTCGACGCCCACCTGAGCGCCGGGGGCCACGACGACCTCTTTGTCGAGAATAGCCCGCCGCACGACGGCCCCCGCGCCGATGACCGTGCGCTCGAAGATCACCGCGTCGGTGACTGTCGCCGATTCGACCGTGACCCACGGGCCGAGCACGCTGCGCTCGAGGTGCGAACCCGAGATGACCGAGCCGAGCGAGACGATCGAGTCGATGACGGCCCCGGTCGAGCCGCTCGCGTCGCGCACGAACTTGGCGGGCGGCGAGTTGAGCTGCTGGGCGTATATCGGCCACTCGGAGTTGTAGAGGTTGAACACCGGCAGAGCCGCGATGAGGTCTTGGTGGGCGTCGAAGAATGACTCGATCGTGCCGACGTCGCGCCAGTAGAACTTGTCGCGTTCGGTCGAACCCGGCACCTCGTTGAGATTCAGGTCGTAGACGAAGGCCTCCCCCCGCGTGACGAAGTCGGGCACAATGTCGCCGCCCATGTCGTGCGACGAGTCGGCGTCGTCGGCATCGCGGGTGACGGCGTCCATGAGCACATCGGCGTCAAACACGTAGTTGCCCATCGAGGCGAGCACCTCGTGCGGAGCACCCTGAACCCCGATCGCTTTCTTCGGCTTCTCGTGGAACGCGGCGATGCGCTGAGGGTTCGCAGGGTCGGTCTCGATGACGCCGAACTGGTCGGCCAGGGCGATCGGCTGGCGGATGCCGGCCACGGTCACGCCGGCGCCGTTGGCGATGTGGGCGTCGATCATCTGTCGGAAGTCCATGCGGTACACGTGATCGGCACCGACCACCACCACGATGTCGGGCTTCTCGTCGCGGATGAGGTTGAGACTCTGAAAGATCGCGTCGGCCGACCCCGAGAACCATCGCTTGCCGAGCCGCTGCTGGGCCGGAACCGAGGCGACATACGAATTGAGCATGCCGCTCAATCGCCAGGTTTGACTCACGTGGCGGTCGAGCGAGTGACTCTTGTACTGCGTCAGCACAACGATCTGCCGCAGCCCCGAGTTGATGAGGTTCGACAGGGCGAAGTCGATGAGTCGATAACCACCGGCGAACGGCACACCGGGCTTCGCTCGGTCTACTGTCAGGGGCATGAGGCGCTTGCCCTCGCCGCCGGCGAGCACGATTCCGAAGATCTTGGGAGTCGACATGGCCCCACCCTAGGTGAGCTCGGCGTGCAGGGGCAGAGGCAGGGCTGTACTACCGTCAACTCATGCGCGTCGACGTGATCAGCCGTGAATACCCGCCCGAGGTCTACGGGGGAGCAGGTGTGCACGTCGCCGAGCTCGTGCGGGCGCTGCGGCACACGCTCGACGTTCGGGTGCGCTGCTTCGGGGCACCGCGCAACGAGGCCGACACGCACGCCTATCTCGTGCCGGGCACACTGAGCTCGGCGAATCCGGCACTCGCCACACTCGGTGTCGACCTCGCGATCGCCGACGACGTCGACGGCGCGGATCTCGTGCACTCGCACACCTGGTACTCCAACGCGGCCGGCCAGCTGGCCCAGCTGCTGCACGGCATCCCGCACGTCGTCACGGCTCACAGTCTCGAGCCGCTACGCCCGTGGAAGGCCGAGCAACTCGGCGGCGGCTACCGCGTCTCGCGCTGGATCGAAAAGAACGCCTTCGAAATGGCAGATGCGGTGATCGCCGTGAGCGAGGGCATGCGTCGCGACATTCTGCGGTGCTACCCCGAGATCGACGAGTCACGGGTCTCGGTCATCCACAACGGCATCGATCTCGAGCGCTGGCAGCGCACGATCGACCACGACGCGGTGCGTGCCCTCGGCATCGATCCGGATCGGCCCTCGGTCGTCTTCGTCGGTCGCATCACGCGGCAGAAGGGTTTGCCCTACCTGCTGCAGGCGGCCCGCCGACTGCCTGCCGACGTGCAGCTGATCTTGTGCGCCGGAGCCCCCGACACGCCCGAGATTCTGCGCGAAGTGCAGCACGGCGTCGCCGCCCTGCAGGCCGAGCGCACGGGCGTCGTGTGGATCGAGCGCATGCTCTCGCCGCTCGAGCTCTCGGCCGTGCTCTCGAGCGCCACGACCTTCGTCTGCCCGAGCGTCTACGAGCCGCTCGGCATCGTGAACCTCGAGGCCATGGCCTGCGGCGTGGCTGTGGTCGGCACGAACACCGGCGGCATTCCTGAGGTCGTCGACGACGGGGTCACGGGGCGCCTCGTACCGATCGACCAGGTGCATGACGGCTCGGGCACTCCGCTCGACCCCGAGCGCTTCATTGCCGATCTCGCAGCAGTGCTCACTGAGGTCGTGGCCGACCCTGACGCGGCGCAAGCGATGGGAGCCGAGGGTCGTCAGCGCGCCGAGCACATGTTCTCGTGGGACACGATTGCAGCACGGACGAGCGAGCTGTACTCGGGTCTGCTGGTCTGAGAACGCCAAGGCCGGTGCTCTACGCTGGAGGCATCATGGTCAGCGTTCTCTCGTTCGATTCCGTCTCTCTCACCCGTGAGGGCACGGGCATTCTCGATCAGGTCTCGTGGCAGGTGAACTCTGACGAACGATGGGTCGTTCTCGGCCCCAACGGCGCCGGAAAGACGACCCTGTTGCAGCTCGCGGCGTCGCTCATGCACCCCACCTCGGGCACGGCCGTCGTGCTCGACGAACGGCTCGGTTCCACCGACGTCTTCGAGCTGCGGCCGCGCATCGGCTTCGCCTCGACCGCGCTCGCGCGGCGCATCCCGGGCGACGAGCGCGTGCTCGACGTCGTCATGACGAGCGCGCACGCCGTCACAGGCCGCTGGAACGAGCAGTACGACGAGGTGGATGTTCGCCGTGCGCAGCGTGTGCTGCGAGAGTGGCACCTCGACCACTTCGAAGACCGCCTCTTCGGCACGTTGAGCGATGGCGAGCAGAAGCGGGTGCAGATCGCGCGGGCGATCATGACCGACCCCGAGCTGCTGCTGCTCGACGAGCCGGCCGCGAGTCTCGACCTCGGAGCCCGTGAAGAACTGCTGCAGCTGCTTGGCGCCTACGCGAGCGAGCCGAGCTCACCCGCCATGGTCATGGTCACGCACCACGTCGAGGAAATTCCACCGGGGTTCACGCACGCGATGCTGCTGCGCGAAGGGCGCATCGCGGCTTCTGGTCCGCTCGGCGAGGTCATGACCGCCGCGAACCTAAGTCTGACCTTCGGACTGTCGCTCTCGGTTTCGCACGACGACGGTCGCTTCACCGCTCGCGCCGACTGAGCACAGAGGTTCACTGCTCCCTCTGCTATTCTCGATAGCTGGGCCTGACGGGCCCATCATCGTGCCCCGACACTGTGCCTGCACAACCAATCGTCGGCCTCGTCACCCTCTAACTGCTCAAGGAATCCGTTCATGAAGACTGACATTCACCCCGAGTACGCGGCGATCGTGTTCCGCGACCTCGCCTCGGGCGAGACGTTCCTCACCCGTTCGACGGTGACGAGCGAGAAGACGATCGACCTCGA
>DIUS01000115.1:0-27982 GCA_002423075.1 Microbacteriaceae bacterium UBA6152 | reverse complement strand
CTAGCCCTCTCTGCATCACGAACGGCCTCGCCTCAGGGCGGGGCCGTTCGTCGTTCTGCTCGCGAGAGACCCGCGACGCCCCTAGGAGCGCACGGGCCAGCCGCGCTCAGCCGTGAAGGTGTGGTCGCGCTGCGTGCGCATGTAGTTCTCGAAGCTGTCGCACTGCTGGTCGTGCCAGGCGGCCTGCGCCGTGTGCAACTCGGCGACCGTGCCAGGCAGCGCGGCTGCGTGCTGTTCGGCGATCGCGCGGGCCACGAGCCCGGCGGCGATGGCGTCGACGCCTGCGTCGTGCGCCCCGTCGAGCGCGACGCCGTAGTGGGCGGCGGCGGCCTCGAGCGTGCGCTTGCCCTTGCGGTAGCGGTCGACCGACTTGTCGATGACGAGCGGGTCGATGACGGGAGCCGGGTCAACGAGAGGCGCGACGCCGTGCCGGGCTGCCTCGACCGCGAGCAGGGTCAAGTCGTACGGTGCGTTGTAGACCACGAGGGGAGTGCCGCGGCCGAGCACAGCGCGCAGCTCGTCGACGATCTCCGTGACGACCTCGACCGCCGGGCGACCCTCGGCCCTCGCGCGCTCGGTGCTGATGCCGTGCACCGCGGCTGCGCCCTCAGGAATCTCCACACCCGGGTCGGCGAGCCAATCGCGACGCGAGACGACGCCGCCGGAGGCGTCGAGCAGGGCGACGCAGGCAGTGACGATGCGCGCTGTGCGAACATCCACCCCCGTCGTCTCGAGGTCGAACACGGCGAGGTCGCGCTGCAGCAGGGTCACGGAGCCAGCCTAGAGCGGTGCTCTGACGGACACACCTCGGCGCACCCCGGGGCAGCTATTCCGCGTGCAGCCAGTAGAAGCTTTGCGTGCCGAGGGTGAGGGTGAGGGTTCCGTCCTCGTTGACAGCGGGGAAGGGCGCTCCGCCGAAAAGGTCGCGCAGCTGACCACCCTCGAGCCCAGGGGCAGTAATCGTCGCCGAGACGGGATTGTGCGCGAACGAGAAGACACACAGGATGCGCTCGGCCGCGTCGCCCAAGTGCGTGCCCGTGCCGCGGTACTCGCGCACGAAAGCGAGCACCGACTCGTTGTCGGTCTCGAGCACGCGCATGGTACCGAGCCCGAAGGTCGGGTGCGCCTTGCGCACGTGGATGACGTTGCGAATCCAGTGCAGCAACGAGCGCGACTGGGCGAGCTGGCTCTCGACGTTGATCTGGTTGTAGTGGTACACGAGCGACTGCACGACGGGCAAGTAGAGCTTGCCGGGGTCGGCGTGGCTGAAGCCCGCATTGCGGTCGGGAGTCCACTGCATGGGAGTGCGCGAGCTGTCGCGGTCGGGAAGCCAGATATTGTCGCCCATGCCGATCTCGTCGCCGTAGTACAAGAACGGGCTGCCCGGCAGGCTAAAGAGCAGCGCGTGGGCGAGCTCGAGCTCGGCACGGGCGTTGTCGAGCAGGGGAGCGAGACGGCGGCGGATGCCGATGTTGGCGCGCATGCGCGGGTCGTAGGCGTACCAGCCGTACATCGCTTGGCGGTACTCCTCGCTCACCATCTCGAGAGTGAGCTCGTCGTGGTTGCGCAAGAAGACGCCCCAGGCGCTGCCCTCGGGGGCAGGTGTTTCTTCAGCCATCTGCCGCTGCAGTTCGGTGGCCTGCTGCGAGCGCAAGGCGTAGAAGATGCGCGGCATGACCGGAAAATCGAAGGCCATGTGACACTCGGGCTCATCATCGGTGCCGAAGAACGCGGCGACTTCGCTCGGCCACTGGTTCGCCTCGGCGATGAGGACGCGCCCGGGGTACTCCCGGTCAACCATCTCGCGCAGTTTCGCGACGAACCTATGAGTCTCGGGCTCGCTCTCGCCCGAGCCGCCGTCGGTCTCGTACAGGTACGGGATGGCGTCGAGGCGGAAACCGTCGACGCCGAGATCTGCCCAGAACCGCACGACGTCGAAGATCTCGTCGTGCACCTTGGGGTTCTCGAAGTTCAGGTCAGGCTGGTGCGAGAAGAAGCGGTGCCAGTAGAACTGGCGACGAATGGGGTCGAAGGCCCAGTTCGACTCTTCGGTGTCGACGAAGATGATGCGCACGTCTTCGTACTTTTCGTCGGTGTCGCTCCAGACGTAGTAGTCGCCATACGGCCCCTCAGGGTCTTCGCGCGAGGCCTGGAACCACGGGTGCTGATCACTCGTGTGGTTGATGACCAGGTCGATGACGATGCGCATGTTGCGCTCGTGCGCCTTCGTGACGAGCTCGCGGAACTCTTCGATCGTGCCGAACTCGGGAAGCACCGAGGTGTAGTCAGAGACGTCGTAGCCGCCGTCGCGCAGCGGGCTCTGAAAAAACGGGGGTAGCCACAGGGCATCGATACCGAGCCACTGCAGGTAGTCGAGCTTCTGGATGAGCCCGCCGAGGTCGCCGGTGCCGTCACCGTTCGAATCCATAAAAGAGCGCACCATGACCTCGTAGAACACGCTGCGACGGTGCCACTGCGGGTCGCGGGTCAGACCGGGGAGTGTGATGGGAGCGGTGAACGACACCTGCCTAGACTAATCACGATGAGCACCCCGTCTCCGTACGCCGACGCCCTCGCGCGGGTCACTGCGGTCGACCGCACGGCCGAGGTGCTCGGTACGCGCACGCACTGGGTCGAGTACGGGCCCGCCGATGCCGAGCGCACGCTCGTGCTCGTGCACGGTTTCCGCGGAGACCACCACGGACTCGGTCCGGTGGTCGCGCAGTTGCCCGAGGTGCGCTTTCTCGCCCCGGACCTGCCTGGCTTCGGCGAGAGTGCCCCTCTCGCGCAGGGAGCGCACGAGCTGGCCGGCTACACCGCCTGGCTTGAGGCCTTTCTCAGCACGACGGGCGTGCACGGCACGGCCGTGTTGCTCGGCCACTCGTTCGGCTCGATCGTCGTTTCGGCGGCCGTCGCCGCCGGCGTGCCGACGCCGCGCATGATTCTGGTGAACCCGATCGGGCAGAACGCCCTTGCCGGCCCGCGCGGGGTACTCACACGCCTCGCGGTCGGCTTCTACCGCGTCGGTGCAGCCCTGCCCGAGAAACTCGGCTTCGCTGCCCTGCGCAGCCGGCTCGTCACCCGCATCATGAGCGTCACGATGGCGAAAACCGATGACAAGGCCCTGCGCCGCTGGATCCACGAAGAGCACGACCGCTACTTCTCGGCCTTTGCCACGCGGCAGAGCCTGCTCGAGGCCTTCCGCACGTCGGTCTCGCACGATGTGAGCGAGTTCGCGGCGAGCATCCCCCAGCCGACCCTGCTGGTGGTGGCCGATGAGGACGACATCACGCCCCTGGAAGCCCAGCTCCGCTTGGCCGCGTTGTTCCCGGATGCTGAGCTCGCGGTCATCGAGGGCGTGGGGCACCTCATCCACTACGAGAAGCCGGTCGAGGCCGCCGCGGCCATCGACGCCTTCTTGTCATGAAGATCGTCATCGACTGCCGCTATGTGCGGTTTCCGCGCCACGACGGCATCAGCCGGTTCACGGCAGAACTCGTGGATGCTCTGCGCGGGCAGCTCGCCGACACCGAGTCGCTCGAACTGCTCGTCAACGACGAGCGGCAACTCGCCATGCTGCCCGAGGGGCTGCCCTGGCACCTCATGAGCGGCCCCACGAGCGCGCGTGAGCCCTTCGTGGCACGTCAGGTGAACAGAGTGTCGCCCGATGTCGTGTTCAGCCCCATGCAGACCATGGGGGCGCTCGGGCGGCGGTACCCGCTCGTGCTGACGCTGCACGACCTCATCTACTACGCGCATCCCACGCCGCCGCGCGATCTGCCGTGGCCCGTGCGCGTCGGGTGGCGGCTCTACCACCTCGCGTGGTGGCCGCAGCGGCTGCTGCTGAACCGCGCCGATGCCGTTGTGACGGTGAGCTCGACGACGCGCGAGCTCATGCGGCAGCACCGACTGACCCGCCGCTCGATCACGGTCGTGCCGAATGCCGCGGATCGGCCCACGACGGTCGCGCCGCGCACCCGGCCTGAGGGCATCGAGCTCGTCTACATGGGCTCGTTCATGCCCTACAAGGGCGTCGACACGCTCGTGGAGGCGCTGCACCGGCTGCCGGGGGCGCGCTTGCACCTGCTGAGCCGCATCCGGCCCGCCGATCGCGAGCGGTTCGAGGCGGCCGCGCCCGCGGGTTCGCTCGTCGTGCACGACGGTGTGAGCGACGAGGAGTATGCCGAGCTTCTCGACCGCGCGACGGCTCTCGTGACGGCCTCGCGCGACGAGGGCTTCGGTATTCCGCTCGTCGAGGCGATGGGGCGTGGCACGCCCGTTGTCGTGAGCGATATCCCGATCTTCCGCGAGATCGGGGGCGAGACGGCGCTCTATGCGGCGGTGGGGGATGCCGACGCCTTCGCCGCGCGCATCACCGAGCTGCTGGCACCGGGGGAGTGGGAGCGTCGCTCGGCTGCAGTTGTGGAGGAGGCTGCGCGCTTCGACTGGAGCCGGTCGGCCGCTGTGCTGCTCGAACTGCTGCGCGAGCAGGCTGCGCTCGGCCGCTCGCGCAGCTGAGATCGCGGGGCGCGGCTCACCCCGTCGGCAGACTCCCGAAGGGTAGGAAGTCGGAGCGACTTCCACGTCAGCGGGTGCCGATGTCGGCGAGCTCGCCGCCCGTCCACTCGACGAGCTGCTGCGGAGCAGCCGGAAAGACGTCGTAGGCGCTGCCCGCGGCCGACCAGACGGTCTCGAAACGCAGCAGATCGCGATCGACGACGGTGCGCACGGATGTGGCATGCCCGAGCGGAGGAACGCCGCCGATCGAGTAGCCCGTGGCCTTCTTGACGGTGTTCGCGTCCGCCTTCTCGATGCGCGCTCCGACCACGGCGGCGAGAGTGTCGATGTCGGCGCGGTTGTCGCCGCAGACGAGGGCGAGCAGGGGTTCCCGGTGGTCGTCGGCATGCACGGCGACGAAGACGAGCGACTTGACGATCGCGCCGACCTCGCAGCCGACGGCCGCCGCGGCTTCGGCGGCCGTGTGGGTCGAGTCGGGCATCCGTCGCGGGGTGATCGGCAGGTGCGCTGTTGCTGACAGGAAGCGTTCGGGTCCGCTCGCCATCAGTGACCCTCTCGCGCGGCGATGGCGTTCTGCTGCTCGAAGTCGTCGGCGAGCGGAAAGATCGACTGCTCGTCGATGGGGTCATCGAAGGCGACGAGCTCGAGGGCTCCGTCGGCGTGGCGGAACGAGTGCACCGAGCCGTTCGTGATCATGCCTCGGTGCCGTCCGGGAGCGACGGTCTCGAGCACGCTCCGGATCACCCCGCCGTGCGCGACGACGATGACCGCCTCGCCGGGGTGCCGCGCAGCGAGGTCGTGCAGGGCGGCGACGGCGCGCACCGCGACGGCCTCGCGCGGCTCGCGGCCGGGGACCTCTGCGCCGTCGGGGTAGAGGGCGTCGATCTCGGCACCCGTGAGTCCTTCGGCAGCGCCGTAGTCGCGCTCGACGAGCCGCTGCTCGAGCTCAGGCTCGCTCAGGCCGACGTGCTCACCGATGAGACGCGCGGTCTCGGCGGCGCGCGATAGGGGAGAGGCGACGATGGCCGTCCAGCGGCGGCTCGCCAGCAGTGCGCCGGTCGCGCGAGCCTGCTCGCGCCCCGTGTCGTTGAGGGGAATGTCGGTCGAGCCTTGGATGCGCCGCTCACGGTTCCAGTCGGTCTCGCCGTGCCGCACGAGTGCGAACACCGTCATGAAGGTGCCTTTCTCAGGCCTCCGACGGTCGGCGGCCGATCAGGGCAGCAGAGCCTCGCGCAGAGCGGCGAGCGTCTCGGTGGTGCCCGCCTCGATCTTAAGGGCAGCGCGACTGTCGGCCTTCGTCTCGCCGCGGTTGANNACCACGAGCGACGACCCCAGCACGAGCAGCGCATCGGATCGGGCCACGATGCCGCGGGCCTCTTCGAACTTCACGGGCGGCACGAACTCGCCGAAGAAGACGATGTCGGGCTTGAGGGTTCCGCCGCAGACCGAGCACTCGGGCACCGAGAATTGTGAGACGTCGGCGACCTCGGCATCGCCATCCGGATTCATGGTCGCGTCGGTCTCGCTCAGCCACGGGTTCAGCAGCGTGATGCGCTCAGCGATCGCGCCGCGGTCGAAGGTTTGCCCGCAGTGCAGGCACGTGACGCGATCCATGCTGCCGTGCAGGTCGACGACCCGTCGGCTGCCGGCGCGCACATGCAGGCCATCGACGTTCTGAGTCACGACCCCGCTCACGATGCCGCCGACCTCGAGGTCGGCAAGCGTGCGGTGGCCGGGGTTGGGGCCGGCGGCGGCGAAGCGCTCCCACCCGAGGTGGCTGCCCGCCCAGTAGCGCTTGCGGTACGGCTCATCAGCGAGGAACTGGCTGTAGGTCATGGGCGTGCGCACGGGAGCCCCGGCACCGCGGTAGTCGGGAATGCCCGAGTCGGTGCTCACACCGGCCCCGGTCAGCACGGCGATGCGACGGCCTCGCAGCAGCTCGATCGCCTGCTCGAGGGCGGCACGCGCAGCCGCATCGAGCTCGACGAGCGGTGCGGCGATCGACATGGGGCCTCCGGTGGTTCTCTCTCGCAGACTAGAACGCTCTGGTTTCGGATATGTTTCCGGAGGCTGGCAGGGCGACTGGTGGCCGCCGAGCAGAGAGCGGGCATCCATGCGCATCGAGCACATCACGACGCTCGACGAGCCCGACCTCGCCGACTATGCGCGTCTCACCGACGTAGCACTGCGGCGGGTCACCGAACCCGAGGGCGGCCTCTACATCGCCGAGTCGATCACCGTCATCGGCCGCGCGCTACGGGCGGGGCACCAGCCGCGGTCGGTGCTCTCGAGCGAGCGCTGGCTGCCCGAGCTGCAGGCGCTACTCGGCGACCGCGACGTCACAGTCTACGTCGGCGCGCCCGGCCTGCTCGAAGAGCTCACCGGCTTTCACTTGCATCGTGGGGCGCTCGCGAGCATGCATCGGCCCGAGCCGGTCGATCTCGCGACGCTGCTGAAGGATGCTCGGCGCATCGTCATCGTCGAAGACGTCATGGATCACACCAACGTCGGGGCGATCTTCCGCTCGGTGGCGGGCCTCGGGGCCGACGCCGTTCTCGTCACCCCGCGTTGCGCCGACCCGCTCTACCGCCGCAGCGTGCGGGTGTCGATGGGCACGGTGCTGCAGGTGCCGTGGACGCGACTGCCAGAGTGGGACGAGGCCGTGCCGGTGCTGCACGAGGAAGGCTTCACGATCGCCGCGCTGGCTCTCGCCGAAGACGCTGTCGGCCTGCGCGAGTTCGCGGGCGCGGCACCCGATCGCGTCGCGATCGTCGTCGGGGCGGAGGGCGACGGCCTGAGTCGCGCGGCTCTCGACGCGGCCGATGTCGTCGTCACCATCCCCATGGCGCACGGCGTCGACTCTCTCAATGTCGCGGCCGCGAGCGCCGTGGCTCTGTATGCCTTGCAGGAATAGCCACGCGCAGAGAATGCGGCGAGGGTGACCGGTCGTCGTGAGTTCGAGCTCGTCGACCATTCCGCGCGCCTTCCACAACGTCGGAACGGAAGGCAGTCTCCTCATGCACGCGCTCCTCTTCCGAAGTTGTGGAAGCTGTTCTAGCGCGAGTGCCGGATGCTTACGGGAGCGCGATCGCGCGCAGCAGCAGGGCCTGCTCAGGCGCGAGCAGCGGTACGGGCAACCCGAGGTCGGCGAGAAGCCGGCCCGTGATCGTGATGCCGCCCTCGGCGAGCCACGCCGGAGGAGCATCCTGTATCGCGTGCGGTGCCCCGCCGACGGTCAGCGGCTCTACGCGGTAGCGCCGGTCGGGGTCGAGGCCGGGGAAGCGCAGGGGCGGCGGCACCGCGACGGCGGCGGTCGCGAGCGTGACGAGGGCGATGAGCGCTTCGGCACGATCGGGTCCGACGAGACCGTGTACGTAGCGGTCGTCACCGGACTCATCCGTGCGCACGGTGCGACCCGTGGTGAGCAGTGGTCGCACGAGCTTGACGGTCGCGACCCAGTCGCGCAGGGCGTCGAGCTGGGCGGGATCAGCGGTCGTGACGTTCCACTCGATGCCCGCGCTGCCGAACAACGCTGTCGCCAGGCGGAACGAGAGATCGTGCGTGCGACCCGTGATGTGCGCGCGCGGGGCGCCCACGTGGCCGCCGAGCAGCTCGGGCGGCATGAGCAGTCCGCTGTAGCGCTGAATGCGTTGCCGATCGAGGGCATCGTTCGTGTCACTCGTCCAGAACCGGTGCACTCGTCGAGCCATGCCCAGGTCGACTCGCGCCCCGCCCGAGGCGCAGCTCTCGATCGCGACGTTCGGGAACCGCGCGCGCAGATCATCGATAAGCGCGTACACGGCCCGAGTGTGGGCAGCGGCAGTGCCAGCGTGTTGGTCGCGGTTGTGATCCCACTTGAGAAAGGTGATGGGGTACTCGGTGAGCAGCCCGCTGAGCGTCTCGAGCACATGAGTGTGGGCCGCGTCGACGGTGAGGTCGAGCGTGTGCTGATAGCGCCAGGTGGGCGGGTGCGCTGTCTCGTCGATCGCTTCGGCGAGCATCCACTCAGGATGCTCGCGCGCAAGCCGCGAGTCGGGGCTCACCATTTCGGGCTCAACCCACAGCCCGAACTCCATGCCCCGCGCTACGACCGCATCGGCGAGCGGGTGCAGGCCGCTCGGCCACCGATCGGGGTCGACCGTCCAGTCTCCGAGCGCACGACGGTCGTCGGTGCGGCCCGTGAACCAGCCGTCGTCGAGCACGAACCGCTCGATACCGAGGTCGGCCGCGGCGTCGACGAGCGGCATCAGCGACTCGAGCGCGTGGTCGAAGTAGACGGCTTCCCACGTGTTGAGCACGATGGGCCGGTGCGTCGGGGGAGTCAGCGCGCGCACGAAAGGGTGCAGGCGGTCGCTGAGCCCATCGAGGCCCGCGTTCGACCACGCGAGGATCGCCTCGGGGGCCGAATAGGTCTCGCCTTGCGCGAGCACGATCTCGGCAGGGTCGAGCAACTCAGCCGCGAGTAGGCGGCGGTGGCCGGTCGGCAGCGACTCGACCCCCGTGGTGCTGTTGCCGCTCCACGCATGGTGCAAGGCCCAGACCTCACCCGTGCGGAAACCGAAGCCGGGCGTGCCGAGCACCGTGAGGAAGGGGGCGTCGTGGCCGGGGCGACCTCGCCGCTGGTCGCGCAAGTGCAGGCCGTCACGCACGGCACCGCGCTGCGGCTTCCGCTCGCCGGCCCAGAGTCCGCTGAAGTCGAGCAGATCGCTCGCGCGCGCGGGAACCGGCAGGGTCGCCGCGAGTCGATGCAGGTCGACGCCCTCGGAGGCCTCGGCTCGGGCATCCATGCCGATCACGACGACGCCCTCCGGCGAGAGGCGGGCGTGCCAGCCGATCGTCAGCAGCGGTCCGTGGTCGTCATGGGCGAGCAGTTCAATCGAGATCGACTGTGGAACGGGCTGCGAGAGGGCCGTACGGCGGATGCGCATCGGCAGGCGCGCGGGTGCGGCACCGACGCGGTGCGCAACCAGGGCGGGAAACCCGCTCCAGCCCTCGGCGGGTCCAGCGAGGATCGAGGGGACGAGCGGCAGGTCGGGTGAGCTCGGTGCGATGGCCGGAGCTGCAGCCGCGACCTGCACGAGCATGAGCGGCTCGACATCGCCGAGGTCGTGACCCCAGTGCACGAGCCGTGGCACGGCCGTGCCGCGGACGTCGAGCACAAGGCTGACACCCGCGGCACGGAGGTGGAGAAGCGAGATACCTACTCCTTGACGGGAATCGAGGCCGCCTTGAGGGCTGCGATCGTGGAGGCCTGACCGGCGGTCAGGGCTTCCAGGAGCGTACCGTTGCCCGAGACGGCGCCGGAGAAACCGTCCGCGACATCGTTGTAGACCTGCGTCATCGTCGGGCCCCACGTGAAGTCGGGGTTGACGTTGTTACCGGCCTCGGCGAACACCTCGTAGATGTTCTGGCCGCCGTAGAACTCGACGCCCTCGCCGAACACCGGAAGGTTCGCACCCTCGATCGTGGCGGGGTAGATGTTCGCGGTGCGGTTCATCGCGGTCAACGCGTCGGCATCCGTGTTGAGCCACAGAGCGAACTGCGCGGCCTCGTACGGGTGGTCAGAGCCCTTGAGCACTGCGGTGGTCGAGCCGCCCCAGTTGCCCGCTGCGCTCGCGCCCGCCTCCCATTGCGGCATCGGGGCGACAGCCCAGTTGCCGGCAGTGTCAGGCGCGCCGCTCGCGATGGTGTTGGCACCCCAGACGGCCGAAACCCACGTCCACAGCTCGCTCGAGTTGTACGCGGCGTTCCACTCATCGGTCCACGGCGGGTAGACGGCGACGAGGTCGTTGTCGATCAGGCCCTGCCAGTACTCGGCCACCTTCGTGGTCTCGGCACCGGTCAGGTCGACAGTCCAGCCGTCGGCGTCGTTCGAGAACCACTGGCCGTCGGCCTGCCATACCAGGCCTGCGAAGGCATTGATGTCGCTCTGCGAGAAGTTGTTGATGTACCCGCCCTTCTCGCGGATCTGCACCGCGGCGGCCTCGTACTCTTCCCACGTGGTCGGAATCGCGATGCCAGCCTCTTCGAAGAGGTCGGCACGGTAGAACATGGCCATGGGGCCGGTGTCTTGCGGAATCGCGTAGACCGCGTCTTCTTCGCCGAACGTGACCTGGCTCCAGGTCCAGCTGACGAACTGGTCTTCCGCTTCAAGGATTCCCTCGCAGGCCGCGATGTTCTCAAGGCCGTCCTGCACGCGGAAGTTCGGCATGGCGTCGAACTCGATCTGGCCGAGGTCGGGCGCGTTACCGGCCGCGAGCTGGTTGAAGAAGTTCTGGTAGGTACCGCCGTTACCGTTGGGGCCGGTCTGCACTTCGACCTGAACCTCGGGGTTCTCGTCGTTCCAAATCGCCACGGCCTCTTCGACGCCGGGCAACCAGCTGGTGAAGGTCAGGGTGACCGGCCCGTCAGACGGAGCGCAGTCGCCGCTCGCGCCGGGGGCATCGGTGCCGCCGGTCGCGCAGGCCGAGAGTGCGAGCGCGGAGATGGCCGCAATGGCCCCCGCACGCCCGATTCGCGTGATCGCCATGCTGTGTTCCTTTCGATTGGTGGTGCTGGTGGTGGTGATCCGCTCGGCCGCGCCGCGGTCGAGGGTCTGCCGGCGGCTCACTTGAGGCCGCCGTTCGCCAACCCCGACTGCCAGAACCGCTGCAGCGCGAGGAAGGTGACGATGAGGGGGATGATCGACAGCAGCGAACCGATGACGACGAGAGCGCGGATGTCGGGAATCTGGCTCACCTGGGTGTTCCAGACGTACAGCCCGAGCGTGACGGGAAACAGGTTCTCGTCGCGCAGCATGATGAGCGGCAGAAAAAAGTTGTTCCAGATCGCGACGAACTGGAAGAGGAAGATCGTCACGAGTGCGGGCGCCATGAGGCGGGTCGCGACAGTGAAGAAGGTGCGCACCTCTCCGGCGCCATCGATGCGCGCGGCCTCGATGATCTCGTCGGGCACGCTCGCGGCGGCGTAAATGCGCGAGAGGTAGACCCCGAACGGACTCACCAGACTGGGCAGCAGTACCGCCCAGATCGTATTGGTCGCACCCGCCTGGCTGAAGAGCAGAAAGAGCGGCAGTGCGAGAGCTGTCGCGGGCACGAGCACACCGCCGAGGATGACGTTGAAGAGCGTCTCCCGGCCCCGGAAGGTGTATTTCGCAAGCGCATAGCCCGCCATGGCGGCGAAGAGCGTCGCGAGCAGAGCACCGACACCCGCGTAGAGCGCACTGTTGGCGAGCCACTGGAGGAAGACGCCGTCACGGTAGTTCACGAGCGCCGCGATGTTGTCGAACAGGGCGAAGTCGGCGAACCACAGCGGGTTCGTCGTCGTGAAGTCGCTGCGGGTCTTGGTCGAGGCCACCAGAAGCCACCAGAGCGGCGTCAAAAAGTACAGGGTGGCCACGGCCATGACCGCCATGGCGACAGTGCGCGACACGGCGCTCTCGCGGATGCCGCCGTCGCGAGCGGGCTTCTTCGCGCCCTGAGTGCGTAGCGCGCGGGTGTCGGTCGATTCGGTCATGATGCGGTCCTCCGTTGCGTGAGCTTGAGCACGGTGAACGAGAGCACGAAGGTCGCGAGTGCGAGCACGACCGACATGGCGGCGGCGAGGCTCATGTTCGGCACCGACGCCGTGGAGTAGATCGTGAGGTTGGGCGTGAAGGTGCTCGTGACGGCGTTCGAGAAGCTCTGAAACACCTGGGGCTCGGCGAGCAGCTGCAGCGTGCCGATGATCGAGAAGATGCCCGTGAGCACGAGAGCGGGCACCACGAGCGGAATCTTGATCGAGAACGCGATGCGGAACTGGCCCGCGCCATCGAGTCGAGCCGCCTCGTAGATCTCCTGTGGAATCGAGAGCAGGGCCGAGTAGATGATGAGCATGTTGTAGCCGACGTAGACCCAGGTCACGACATTCGCGATCGACCACAGCACGGTCTCGGCCGAGAGGAAGTCGACGGTCGACGTGACCGCCGAGAACGGCGAGAGGTTGGGTGAGTACAGGAAGCCCCACATGATCGCCGCGATCACGCTCGGCACGGCGTAGGGGGCGAAGAAGGCGAGGCGGAAGAACTTCGTGCCCCGCACGAGGGGCGAGTCGAGCAGCAGCGCGAGCAGAAGCGCGACACCGAGCATGACGGGCACCTGCACTACTCCGAAGAGCAGCACCCGGCCGATAGATGCCCAGAACGGCTCGTTCTGGAACACCGCGATGTACTGCGTGAGTCCGCCGAACACTTGCACGGCGGGCCCGAAGGTGCCCTCGCGCTCGACAGTGAGCAACGACTGGTAGATCGCGTACAGGATCGGCACGACGTAGAACAGCACGAACAGCGAGCCGAAGGGGATGAGGAAGACTGCGAGCGCCTTCGTGTGACTGACAGCGTTCGAGGCCTTGACGGCAGTGTCACGCGCCACGATCGCTCCTCTCTGTCATGACGACGCGCACCGAGCCGCCGGCGAGCGGAGTGGCGTCGTCGACCTTCTCGCCCGAAACCAGGTCGAGACCCGCGACCGGCACCGTGAGGGGCAGATCGCGATGATTGATGATGAAGGTGAAGTTGGCGGAAGGCGAGCGTCGCGTGACGATGTCGACATTGAATCCCACCTCGAGCATCGGAACGTCAGCGTCAGCGCACAAGCGGCGCAACAGGGCGAGCAGCCCGTCGTCGTCGAGCACCGTCGCGGTATACCACGCGACACCCGAGCCGACGGTCCGACGCGTGAGAGCGGGGGATGCCGCAGCCGGCCCATCGACGAAGGTCGCGATCACTTCTGCATCGGCCACGCGCACCGACTCGCTCCAAATGCTGCCGCGCGCACCGGAAGAGAGTGTGACGGTGGTCTCGGCCGCGAGCGGCCGGAACTCGTCGATCGTGAGCCCGAGAAGCTCGCGGAAGGCGCCCGGGTAGCCGCCGGGACGGATCGCGTCGCTCTCGTCGACGATGCCACTGAAGGGCGTGATGAGAACCGTGGAGCCCGCCGAAACGGCCATCGCGATCGACGCGGCCTCCGCATCCGTCAGCGTGTAGAGGGTCGGCGCAACGATGAGGTCGTAGCCCGACAAATCGACACCCGGCGCGACGAGGTCGACGGTCACGCCCAGGGCACGCAGGGCGCGATGATAACGGTGCGCCTCGGGCAGGTAGCGCAGTAGGTTGCTGGGCTGGGAGTCGCCTTCGGCGGCCCACCACGCCTCCCACGAGAACACGAGAGCAGCGCGCGCGTGAACGCGCGACCCGACCACGGGGGAGAGCCGGTCGAGCATCGCGGAGAGCTCGACGCTTTGCGCCCAGCCCTCGCCCGCCGTTCCGCTGTGCGGCAACAGTGCCGAGTGGAACTTCTCGGCGCCACTGCGCGATGCCCGCCACTGGAAGAAGCAGATCGAGTCAGCACCGCGTGCTAGATGGCTCAGTGTCGTGCGGACGAGTTCGCCCTCACGTTTTGCGTGGTTGACCGGCTGCCAACTGACCGCGCTCGTGGAGGTCTCCATGAGCATCCATGGACGGCCTTGGGCGAGCCCACGCGTGAGGTCGGCGCTGAACGCCAGTTCGGCGAGCGGATCAGCGAGCCGATGGTCGAGGTAGTGGTCATTGGCGATGAGGTCGAGCTCAGGCGCCCAGCTGACATAGTTCTGCGTCTGGATGTGCGCCGTGACCATGAGATTCGTCGTGACGGGAGCCTTCGAGCGCTCGCGCAGCACGTCAGCCTCGGCTCGGTAGTAGTCGAGCAACGCGTCGGAGGAGAAGCGCTTGAAGTCGAGCAATTGCGCGGGGTTACCCGCCGAGCGGGTGGTGCGGGGCGGCAGCACGTCATCCCAGGAGCCGAAACGCTGGCTCCAGAAGGCGGTGCCCCAGGCAGCATTGACGGCCTCGAGGGTGCCGTACCGTGCCTGAAGCCACGTACGGAACGCGTGCGCCGACTCGTCGCAGTAACACAGCGCGTTGTGGCAGCCCAGCTCGTTCGAGACGTGCCACAGCGCCACCGCCGGGTGTGACCCGTAGCGGTCGGCCATGGCCGTGACGAGCTCGAGCGCCTTGTGCCGGAAGACCGCAGAGCTCGGGCACCAGGCCTGCCGCCCGCCGGGCCACGCGACAGTACCGTCGGCGGCCAGCGGCAGCGTCTCGGGATGCAGGCGCGCGAGCCACGGGGGCGGGGAGGCGGTGCCCGTGCCGAGATTCACGCGGATTCCGGCCGCGTGCAGCAGCTCGATGATGCGATCGAGTCGACCGAAATCGAAGGGACCCGGCTGCGGCTGCAGTTGCGCCCAGCCGAAGATGTTGATCGCGACGAGGTCGACGCCTAGCTCTCCCATGAGAGCGATGTCGTCGTGCCACACCGACTCGTCCCACTGCTCAGGGTTGTAGTCGCAGCCGAGGGTGATCGTGCCCGTTGCCCAGCCCGGCACGAGCGATTGCTCGTGGCTGAGGGTCAGGGGAGTGGTCACAGTCCGTCCTTTCGGGGCGGGTCAACATCGTCGTTGCTCCGAACCTCCCTCCCCTGGGAGCGTGCACAGATCAGCGTGACCTGTTCAGGTGATGGATTTTCTGTGAGCGCTCACAGACTAGACAGACCCACGCGATCCTGTCAATAACCGTTTACCCGGCACGCCACCGTTCGCGCGTTCGTCGCCTGGCTACACTGAGCGCGTGCCCGATTCGATGACCCGACTCAAGCGCGCCACGATCTTCGATGTCGCGGCCGAAGCGGGAGTGTCGCGCGGCACTGTATCGCGCGTGCTGAACGGGGAACCTTACGTTTCGGCGGCGGCCCGCGAAGCGATCGAAGCCGCAATCGCGAAAGTCGGATACGTGCGCAACACCGCCGCTCGCAATCTCGCCAAGCAGTCCTCCGGGGCCATCGCGCTCATCGTGCACGAGCCAGACTCGGTCTTCATCGATGACCCCAACATCGGGGCGATTCTGCTCGGCGCTAACTCGGCGCTCTCGTCTGCCGACTATCAGCTGGTCTCGCTGCTGATCGACACCGACCGCGATTCAGAACGCGTGACGGGGTACCTCGGCGGCGGCTTCGTTGACGGAGCAATCATCGTCTCCGCCCGCGAGGGTGACCCCATATCGCAAGCGATCGCCGACCTGCGGCTGCCCGCTGTGATGATCGGTCGACCCGACAATCAGCCTCAGCTTCCCTGGGTGGGCATCGACAACCGGGGCGCCGCCCACGACATCACGTCGCGACTGATAGCCACGGGCCGTCAGCGGATCGGGATGATCGCCGCGGGCCTCGATCGCGACAGCGGCCGCGATCGTCTCGCCGGTTTTCGGGATGCTCTCGGCACGCGCTTCGATGATGCCCTGGTGTCACAGCAGCGCTTTTACACCTACGCTTCCGGTGTAGCGGGCATGCGCGAGCTGCTCGAGATCGACGCCGACATCGACGGTGTCTTCGCGGCGTCGGACGCGGTCGCGGCGGGCGCCATGGAAGCGCTGAGGTCGGCTGGTCGCTCCGTGCCCGCCGACGTCGGCATCATCGGCTTCGACGACAGCTCGTGGGCGCATCGAACACAACCCGAACTCTCGACCGTACGCCAACCCGCCGGCCAGCTCGGTGCGCGTGCCGCCGAACTCGTGCTCGAGCAGGTGCGTTCGGGTGCACCCACCGATCAGGGCGTGATGCTGCCCACCGAGATCGTCTGGCGCCACTCGGCGTGACGGTGCTCGACAGGCGATGACTGCAGCGCAGACGTCCCAGCGCGGACAACGGGTGGGTGCGGTGGCGGCTGCGGCCGTCGTCGCAGTGCTGTTCGCCACGTCGGCCTACGCTGGCTTCGCACTGCTGGCCCCCCTCGAGCCCATCGTGCCGCAGGTGTTCGAGCTCGAGAGCGTGGCGACGCCGTCGGCCGAGATTGCGTTACCGAGCTACGGCGGCAGCGCGATCGGCGATGCCGAGAGTGATCACCTGTACGCGGGGGTCGACGTCGATACCCCACGCCCCATGGCCTCGCTGACCAAGGTCGTCACGGCGCTCGTGGTGCTGCACGAGCATCCGATCGAGGCCGGAACCGACGGCGCGACGATCACCTTGACGGCTGCAGACCGCCGGCTCGTCTCTCAGTACACAGCCATCAACGGCACGACGGCACCGGCCCCGGTCGGAGGCACCATCACGCAACGCGCCGTCATCGAACTCATGATGGTGCACTCGGCGAACAACTACGCCGAGACGCTCGCGGTGTGGGCATTCGGTTCGGTCGACGCCTACCTTCCAGCGGCTCGACAGTGGCTCGACGAGCAGGGGCTGACGGGCATCAACGTCGCAGACACCACCGGGTTCTCGCCTGAGAACCGCGCGAGCCCTCGCTCGCTGCTACGGCTCGCCCGCATCGCCACTGCCGACCCGGTCGTCGCGAGCGCAGCGGCCCTGCCCCGTGTGACGGTGCCCGGCATCGGCACATTCGACAACCGCAATCTCATCGTGGGAGTCGACGGAGTCACCGGTCTCAAGACCGGCACACTGCGCGACTCGGGCTCGTCGCTGCTCTTCTCGGCCGAGCATGCGGGGCCGACCGGTGAGCATCGCGTGGTCGGAGTCGTGCTCAATGGCCCCGATGGCCCGCGCGTTGCGGCCGACGCACGGGCACTGCTGCTGAGCGTTCGCGACGACTACCACGAAGTTGAACTGGTCTCTGAAGGCACTCTCGTCGCTCGATACACGTCGCCGTGGGGCGACACTGCCGAGGTGCGCACGGCTACCGGTGTCGCTGACGTGGTCTGGGGCCAGGTGTCGTCGGTCGCGACCGTTCGCGCGCCCGAGCTTCAGCCCGGAGTCGAGAGTGACGACGAGGCGAGCGTCGAGGTGCGCTACGCCGGTGAGCGCGTGCGCGTGCCGCTGAAGTGGGTGGGGACGATCGATGAACCCCCGCTCGACTGGCGGCTCGCTCAACCCCTCTTCACGCTCGTCGAGACGCTCGAGCGTGATTAGTCAGGCATGGTGGGTCGCTTGGGCCGCACAAAATCGCCCGATGACTGGTGCCGGATGCGCCGCACGACCCACGGCACGAGGTACTCCCGCGCCCAGCCGATGTCATCGGCCCGCGCTGAGCGCCACGACCGCGTCGGCAGCGGCTCGGGGCGCTGGGGCTCGAGGCCGTGGTCGATGCCGAGTGACTCGAGCATCATGATCGCAATCGTGTGGTGGCCGAGAGGCGAGAAATGCAGGCGGTCGGGAGCCCACATCTGGGGGTCTTTGAGCTGCCGCAGCGCCCACATGTCGGCGACGATCGCGTCGTGCCCCGCCGCGATGCAGCGCAGGTTCTCGTTGTAGATCGCGACTTTGCCGCGCAGGCGCCGAAGCACGGGAGTCATGCCGATGTCAGGGCCATTGAAAATCACCACGGTCGCGCCGTTCGCGCGAAGTCTGCTGACCGTCTCGTCGAAGAGCTGGGCAACCTGGTCGGGGTCGGTGCCGGGGCGGATGATGTCGTTGCCTCCGGCCGAGATCGAGATGAGGTCCGGCCGCAGCGCGAGCGCAGCATCCACCTGCTCGTCAGCGATCTGCTGCAGTAAGCGACCGCGGATCGCGAGATTGGCATAGGCGAAGTCATCGGTGAGTTCGGCAAGCACTTCGGCGACCCGATCGGCCCAGCCGCGGTGACCTCCCGGGCTCTGCGGTTCGGGGTCTCCGATACCTTCGGTGAACGAGTCGCCGATCGCCACGTAGCGCGACCAGGGGTGAAGCTGAGGCATGCGCATAGCTTGCCAGACCTGTCGCCCCTCGCGGCTCCGCCCACCGTCAGCGCACGGTGACAGGATGACCGCGTGGGGCGTTCGTCATGAGCAAGCAAGACGGCAGCGGTCGGCTGATCACCTCGTCGCCGACCGCTGACCTCAGCGCGCACATTCTGCACCTTGACATGGATGCGTTTTTCGCCTCTGTCGAACTGCTCGACCGACCCGAACTACGCGGTCAACCCGTCATCGTGGGCCACCGCGGTGCCCGTTCGGTCGTCACTGCCGCCACGTACGAAGCTCGCCGCTACGGCGTCAATTCGGCCATGCCCATGGCGGCCGCGCTGCGGCGGTGCCCGCACGCGGTGGTGCTCGAACCGCACTACGAGCGCTACACGGCCGCGTCGAACGCGGTCATGGGCATTCTCGGTGACGTGACGCCCCTCGTCGAGCCGCTCAGCATCGACGAGGCGTTCCTCGACGTGGCGGGGGCGGTCGGCCTCTTCGGGCCGCCGTATGCGATCGGCACGGCGCTGCGGGCGCGCATCCGTGCGGAGACCGGGCTTGTGGCGTCGGTCGGTGCTGCGTCGACGAAGTTCGTCGCCAAACTTGCGTCGAGCCGCGCCAAGCCTGACGGCCTGCTCGTGGTACCAGCGTCTGAGACGCTTGACTTCTTGCACCCGCAGCCCGTCACCGCACTGTGGGGCGTCGGCGCGGCATCAGCGCAGCGGCTTGAACGGCTCGGGATGCGCACGATCGGCGACGTGGCGGATGCTCCGCCCGATGCCCTCGCCCGCGCACTCGGGCCGGCCAGTGCCGGGCGCCTGCGCGCTCTCGCGAACGGGCGAGATTCGCGCTCGGTGACTCCTGAACGGCTCGAGAAGTCGATCGGCCACGAAGTGACCTTCGAGCGAGACATCACCGAGCGCACCACGATCGACCGCGAGCTGCTGCGACTGGCCGACCGCGTAGCCGAACGGCTCCGACGCGGCGGCTGGGTGACGCGCACTGTGTCGGTGAAGCTGCGCTTCGGTGATTTCGAGACCATCACACGCTCGCAGACACTCGCTGAGCCGACCGATGTCGCGCAGCGCATCGCGACCGAGGCGCGGACGCTCTACGCCGTCTCACCCGTCGTCGGTCGGGGCCTGCGGCTCATCGGCGTGCGCGCCGAGAACCTGTTGCCCACCGGGGCGGTCGCGCACGGGCTGTGGGATGACGACGAAGGCTGGCGCGAAGCCGAAGGAGCCATCGACGCGTTGGCCGAGAAGTTCGGGCGCGGCGTCGTGCAGCGCGCATCCCTGCTCCGTGATCCATCGCCGAAGCGCGGAAGCGTACCGAACGGCGGCGGCGACTGAGCCCGAGCCGCGCGGCGGCGACTGAGCCCGAGCCGCGCGGCGACGTCGGTGGCCTCGGCTAGCATCGAGGTCTCGTGACTGCTTCTTTCCGCCGTGCCCCGCACGTGGGCACCTTCGCTGCGGAGCACCTGTCACCCGCGTATCCCGAGCGCGCCGCCCGCGGCACTGCGGATCGACTTCGAGCGTGGCAAGCCGAAGCTCTCGACCAGTACTTCGAGACCGAACCCCGCGACTTTCTCGCGGCTGCGACCCCCGGCGCCGGAAAGACGACGTTCGCCCTGCGTCTCGCAGCCGAGCTGCTCGCTCGTCGCACCGTCGAACAGGTCATCGTCGTGGCGCCCACCGAGCATCTGAAGCGGCAGTGGGCCGACGCTGCGCATCGGGTGGGCATCCGTCTTGATCCGGCCTTCCGCAACTCGTCACGCGTGATTTCGCGCGCGTTCCACGGTGCAGCCGTTACCTACGCGCAAGTCGCCGCGCAGCCCTTCGTGCACCGCGTGCTCGTCGAGCAGGCGACGACCCTCGTGATTCTCGACGAGGTGCACCACGGCGGCGACGCGCTCAGCTGGGGCGACGCCATGCGCGAGGCCTTCGATGGTGCGACACGCAGGCTCTCGTTGACAGGCACCCCGTTTCGCAGCGATACGGCGCCGATTCCCTTTGTGAGCTACGTGCCCGACGCCGACGGCGTGCGCCTTTCTCAGACCGACTACCAGTACGGCTACGGCCGGGCTCTGCGCGACGGCGTCGTTCGGTCCGTGATCTTTCTCTCGTACGGCGGCCGCACACGGTGGCGCACCACGACGGGCGACGAAATGGAAGCGGTGCTCGGACAAGACGACACCGCCGACATCACTGCTCAGGCGTGGCGCACCGCCCTCGACCCCGGGGGCGAATGGATGAGCGGCGTGCTGCGAGCTGCCGACACCCGGCTAACGGAAGTGCGGCACGCGATTCCGGATGCGGGCGGTCTGGTCATCGCCACCGACCAGGCGACCGCCCGCGCCTACGCAGAACTACTGGCCTCGATCTCGGGGGAGGAGCCCGTTGTCGTGCTCAGTGACGAAAGCGGCGCGTCTGCCCGCATCGCCGAGTTCGCGGAATCGGAGGCCCGCTGGCTCGTCGCGGTGCGCATGGTGAGCGAGGGCGTCGACGTGCCGCGGCTCGCCGTCGGCGTCTATGCCACGAGCGCCTCCACGCCGCTGTACTTCGCCCAGGCGATCGGGCGCTTCGTGCGGGCCCGGCGCCGTGGTGAGATCGCGTCGATCTTTGTGCCGAGCGTGCCGAGCATCCGTCGTCTGGCGAGCGAGCTCGAGCGCGAGCGCGACCATGCTCTCGACCGGGCCAGCGATGAGCTGCTCGACGATGCTCTGCTCGCGGCGGCCGAGCGGGACGAGAAGGCGAGCGAGTCGGAGCTCGCCGAGTTCACATACCAGGCGCTCGAATCGAGCGCGATGTTCGACACGGTGCTCTACGAGGGAGACTCCTTCGGATACCTCGCCGAGGTCGGCAGCCTCGAAGAGCTCGACTTTCTCGGACTGCCCGGCATTCTCGAGCCCGAACAGGTGCGGGAGGTTCTGCACGCGCGGCAGCAGCGACAGTCGCGGCGCGCTGCCGAGCGGCCCGCCTCGCAGCCCGCGCCGCAAGCCCTCTATCGCTCACTGACCGAGCAGCGGTCGCTGCTCAACAGCCTCGTCGGCCTGCGCGCGAAACTCACCGGTCAACCGCACGGCCACATTCACGCCGAGTTGCGGCGACAGTGCGGCGGCCCCGCCGTCGGGCAGGCCACCGTCGCCCAGCTGCAAGCGCGCATCGACACGCTGCGTCGCCAGCTGCACGGCACATAGGTACCCAGCCCGCCGCGGCATGATGGGGGAGTGCGCGATACTCCCTACCTCGCCGTCGACGAGCAACTGCTCGAGTCGAACCTGGCGGCCATGGCCGACCACGCCCGGCAGCTCGGCGTTGCCCTGCGCCCGCACGCCAAGACCCACAAGAGCGTCGAGGTCGGGCGGCGGCAGCTCGCCCACGGCGCGGTCGGGCTGACCGTCGCCACCGTCAGCGAAGCCGAGGTCTTCGCCGACGCCGGGTTCGACGACCTGTTCATCGCGTACCCGATCTGGGCGGAGGGCCCCCGCGCGACACGGCTGCGCGCACTCGCGGGTCGCGTGCGGCTGCGAGTGGGCATCGACTCGATCGAGGGGGCGCGGATGCTCGCGCACGCCGCGACGAGCGGCGAGCATCCGGTGCCCCTGGCCGTCGCCGTCGAGGTCGACAGCGGGCACCACCGCACCGGCGTCGAACCCGGCCAGGCCGGCGTCATCGCCGCAGCCTCGCTCGAGTACGGGCTGACTGTCGACGGTGTCTTCACGTTTCCGGGTCACTCGTACGCCCCCGAGGCGCGGGCGAGCGCGGCGCACGACGAAGCGCTCGCGCTCGAGATCGCGCGCGAGTCGCTACGGGGCCTGGGCCTGGAGTGCCCGGTTGTCAGCGGCGGGTCGACGCCGAGCGCCGACGCAGCAGAGGGCCGGGCGAGCGGGGGCGTACTCACCGAGCTGCGGCCCGGGGTCTACCCGTTCTTCGACGCGCAGCAGTGGGAGCTCGGCACCGTCGGCCCGGGGCGTATCGCCCTCACCGCCGTCGCGACGGTCGTGGGCGCTCGCGGTGCCCGCGTCGTCGTCGACCTTGGCTCCAAGGTGCTGGGTGCCGATCGAGCCGCCTACGCCACCGGCTTCGGCAGGCTGCCGGCCGATGCTGCTGCGCGCATCGTCGCACTCTCAGAGCACCACGCGACCATCGAGTTCGCGAGTGCCGACGAGGCGCCGGTTCTCGGCGAACGAGTGCGCATCGCGCCGAACCACGTCTGTGCGGCTATCAACCTCGCTGACGAGCTGGTCATCGAGAGCAACGCAGCCGAGGCAGCAGTGTGGCCGGTCGACGCGCGCGGAGCGAACACGTGAGCGACGCGCCCGGCGCCGTCTCTGCCGCCGATCGGCCCGTCTCTCTGCGCCAGTACCACGAGGCCCTCAGTGAACCGCGTCGCCCCTGGTGGGTCGCCGTTCTGGCTCTCGCGGTGTTCGCCGCGTCGGTCGTCATGCTGAGCGTGCTGTTCTCGTTCGCGGCGAGCGAGGTCGACGTGTTGCTCGGTCTCACCAAAAACGACGACGCGGACTCGGGCGCGATCGTGATCACGCCGACGCTCTTTCTCGCCAACAATCTCCTGCTCGCCTCGCTCATCCCGATCTCGATGCTGCTGCAGTGGGCGTTCTTTGGCGTTCGCCCGAGGTGGATGCTCTCCATCACGGGCACGTGGCGCTGGCGGCTCCTGCGCCGGTCTGCCCTGTTCATCGTGCCGATTTTTTTGCTCTACACCGGGGGAGGGCTCGCTCTCGCCGCCGTGGAGCTCGTCGAGGCGCCGCCGAGCGGCACGACGCTCGCGCTACTCATCATGATCGTGCTCACCACGCCGCTGCAGTCCGCTGGTGAGGAATTCGGCTTTCGCGGATTCATCGCCCGCACGGTGGGCTCATGGTCGACACGGCGCGGGGTCTCTTTCGCCCTCGGCACGACGGCTTCATCAATCGTCTTCGCCCTGGTGCACCTCGCCGCCGACCCCTGGCTCATCGTCTACTATCTGGTGTTCGCGGTGGCGATGTCGCTCATCGTGCGTGCGACCGGGGGGCTCGAGATCGCGGTGCTCATTCACGCGCTCAACAATGTGCTGCTGCTCGTGCCCGCAGTCGTGCTCCGTTCGCTCGACGAGTCGTTCGACCGCGGCGTCGGCTCTGCAGGGCCGCTCGCGCTCGTGCCGATGGCCCTCATCGCGATCATCACCCTCATCGTGCTGCGCTGGGCCTCACGACGCGGGGTGGTGAGCACGGCAGCGGCGGCTCCGGTCAGCGAAAGTCGCGGCTCGGCATCGTGACGCGCAGCGGCAGCGATTCGACGCGGTCGGCGACGATGGTGACGACGCCCTCGACCGAGCGCTCGAGCGTGCCCCTGATGATCAGCGCATGGCTCTCGCGCACCGTGCGGCGGTAGCGGCTCCACAGCCCGACCGAGCAGATGACGTTGACGAGGCCCGTCTCGTCTTCGAGGTTGAGAAAGGTGATGCCGCTCGCGGTCGCGGGCCGCTGGCGGTGGGTGACGACCCCCGCCACCTCGACACGGCGCCCCGGCTCAGCCTGTCGCAGTTCGCGCGAGCTCAGCACCCCGCGCTCACGCAACAGCCCGCGCACGAAGCGCACGGGGTGATCGCCCGGTGCGATGCCCGTCGACACGAGGTTGGCGACCATGAGCTCGTGCTCGTCGAGGTCGGTGAACAGCGGCGGCTGCACGGCCGTGACGACCCCCGGCAGGTACTCGGGCCGGGCCTGCGCCGCCGCGCCCGCCGCCCAGAGCGCCTCGCGCCGCGACATGCCGAGCACCTCGAAGGCGCCGGCGGTCGCGAGCGCCTCGACCTGGGCGGCCGTGAGCCCGGTGCGGTAGACGAGCTCGGTGAGGTCTCGGTAGGGGCCACCCCGCTCACGCTCGGCGACGATGCGCTGGGCCGTCGGCCGACCGATCCCGGTCACCTCGGCGAGCCCCAGTCGCACCGCGAGTTCACCGTCGCGACGGTGCAGCGCGCAGTCGGCGAGGTNNGCCTGTGGGCGACGCGCGGCGAGCATCCGCAGCCACGGGTTCATGCGCTGACGCGACCACTAGATCGAGGCGCTCGAGCCCCGCCTCGACCCCCGACCGCAGGATGCAGGGGGTGCGCACCTCCACACCGTGCCGTTCGGCGTCGGCCGTGAGACTCGCGGGGGCGTAGAACCCCATCGGCTGGGCGCGCAGCAGCGAGGCGAGGAAGACGCCGGGGTAGTGCAGCTTGATCCACGAGCTCGCGTAGACGAGCAGCGCGAAGCTGATCGAGTGGCTCTCGGCGAAGCCGAAGTTGGCGAAGGCCTGAATACGGCCGTAGATCTCGTCGGCGAGCTGACCCGTGATGCCGTTCTCTGCCATGCCGGCGTAGAGGGTCTCGCGCAGAGAGTCGATGCGCTCGAGGCCACGCTTGCTGCCCATGGCGCGGCGCAGCAGGTCGGCGTCGTCACCCGTGCAGCCGCCGACCGCCATCGCCACTTGCATGAGCTGCTCTTGAAAGATCGGAATGCCGAGGGTGCGCTCGAGCGGTTCGACGAGCTTGGGGTGGTCGTAGGTGATGGGCTCGTGGCCGAGCTTGCGGCGCACGAAGGGGTGCACGGCGCCGCCCTGAATGGGGCCGGGGCGCACGAGCGCGATCTGCACGACGAGGTCGTAGAACTTACGCGGCTGCAGGCGCGGCAGCAGGCCCATCTGCGCGCGGCTCTCGACCTGGAACACGCCGATCGAGTCGGCGCGGCACAGCATGTCGTAGGTCGCCTGCTCTTCTTTCGGCAGGGTGTCGAGTTGCCACCGCTCGCCGAGATGCTCATCCATGAGGTCGAACGAGTACTGCAGGGCGGCGAGCATGCCGAGGCCGAGCAGGTCGAACTTGACGAGGCCCATCCAGGCACAATCGTCTTTGTCCCACTGCAGCACCGTGCGCTTCTCCATGCGCGCGTGCTCGATCGGCACGATCTCGCCGACGGGCCGGTCGGTGAGCACCATGCCGCCCGAGTGGATGCCCAGATGCCGCGGGTAGGTGAGCACCTGCTGCGCGAGGTCGACGACCGGTTCGGGAATGTCGTGGTCATCGCTCGAGAGCACCGCGCCCCAGCGCTCGACCTGCTTGCTCCAGGCGTCTTGCTGACCTGTCGAGTAGCCGAGCGCCCGCGCCATGTCGCGCACAGCGTTCTTCGGCCGGTAGCTGATGACGTTCGCGACCTGTGCGGCGTTGCGCCGGCCGTATTTCTCGAAGACGTACTGGATGACCTCTTCGCGCCGATCGGAGTCGAAGTCGACGTCGATGTCGGGCTCTTCATCGCGCAGCGCCGAGAGAAAGCGCTCGAAGGGCAGCTGATAGCCGATCGAGTCGACCGCGGTGATGTCGAGCAGGTAGCAGACGGCCGAGTTCGCGGCCGAGCCGCGGCCCTGGCAGAGAATGCCGAGGCCGCGGGCGTACTGCACGATGTCGTGCACGATGAGGAAGTAGCCGGGAAAATCTTTGGCCTCGATGACGTCGAGCTCTCGCGCGATGCGGGCCCGGTCGGCGTCGCTCGCGTGCGGGTACTTGCGCGGCACGGCCGCCCAGACGAGCTCGCGCAGCCAGCTCATCGGGGTGTGGCCCTCTGGCACATCCTGCTTCGGCAGATTCGGCTTGGCCTGCCGCAGTGAGAAGCCGAGCTCGTCAGCGAGCTCGACGCTGCGCGCCACGGCCCCCGGGTAGCGCGCGAACAGTCGCTGCATCTCGGCACCGCTGCGCAGGTGCGCTGTGCCGGCCGCGGGCAGCCAGCCCTGCATGTCGTCGAGGCTGCGGCGCGCGCGCAGGGCGGCGAACGCGGTGGCGAGCGGGTGTCGCGCCGGGGTGGCGTAGTGCACGGCTCCCGTCGCGACGATCGACAGCCCGCGCTCAGCGGCGAGAGCGGCGAGCACGTCGTTGTGCACGGTGTCGAGCGGGCGGCCGTGATCGAAGAGCTCGACGGTGACATTGGATGCTCCGAACCGGTCGACGAGCGCGTCGAGCTCGGCGCCCGCGGCGGCGATGTGGGCGCGCGTCGGCCGCGCGCGGGCTTTCGTCTCCGTGGCCGCACCATCGTTACTGGCCCGCCTCGTATCGCGACCTTCCAAGGCCGACCGCACGGCACCTTTGCGGCAGCCGGTGAGGATCATCCAGTGGTCGCCGCTCGTCGTGTCGCCGCCGCGGCCCGCGTGCTCGGCGAGCACGTCGAGGTCGTAGATCGGGCGGCCCTTCTCGGCGCCCGCGAGTTGCGCGTCGGTGATGGCCGCAGCAAGGCGGTGATAGCCGGCCTGCCCACGCGCGAGCACGAGCAGGTGGGTACCTTCGGGGTCAGGCACGCCCTGCTGCGGCCCGGTGAGGTCGAGCGAGAGTTCGGCGCCGAACACGGTCGTGAGCCCAAAGGCCTCGGCGGCCTCAGCCATGCGCACGACGCCGTAGAACCCGTCGTGGTCGGTCATCGCGAGACCGGTCAGCCCGAGCCGCGCGGCCTCTTCGAGCAGTTCTTCGGGGCTCGAGGCGCCGTCGAGAAAGCTGAAACTCGAGTGCGCGTGCAGCTCGGCGTAGGGCACGACCGTCGCGGGGTCGGGCTGCTCGATACCTCGACGCTGGTAGGCCCCGCGCTTGTGCGACCACGCGGGGGAGTCGCCCGCATCGCCGCCGAGCGGCGGACTCGAGCCGGGGCGGCTACCCTCGCGCAGGTTGCGCTCGAACTCGCTCCACGGAATCGGCGGGTTGTGCCAGCCGGCCATCAGCGCGACCCTGCCGTGTGAGCACGCTCAGCCGATGCGCACTCAGTCATAGCGCGCCTCGGCCCACCAGCTGCTGCCCTCGAGCACGAGCAGCCAGGCGACTCCCGCGGCGTCGACCACTTGCAGCCGATGCAGTCGCCGGCGACGGATGCTCCACCACTGCTCGTCGAGCGGCCACGGCCCCGCCCACGAGGTCACGGGCCGAGTGGCGCCACCTGCGGCGGGAGCGAACCCGGCGGGGGATGCGGAGAGCCGCATCCGCTCATCGATGCCGACCGGTGCGCCCTGTGCATCGACGACCGTCACTGCATGCCTCGAGGGGAATACTGTCGCGGGCACGGGCTGAGGCAGTGCTCCGGGCCAGGGCCGCTCGACGGGACGCGTGATGACGGCGCGGTCACCCCAGGGCACGAGCACCGACCGGTCGGCGAGCGTGCGGCCGCCCGTGCGCTGCGCGGTGAGCACGGCCTCGTGGCCGAGCAGGCTCTGCACGCGCGAGAGGGCGTGGTGCACGCGCTCGTCGGGCGCCGAGCCCCACAGCCCCGGCTCGTGGTGGGCGAGGTCGTCGACGCTCTCAGGCACGATGCGCACGCGCGTGATGGCCGAGCGCAGCCCTGGGCCGCGGTCCGCGTCAGCCCGCGCGCCGGCCGTGCGCGTCTCGCCGCTGAGCTGCCAGCGCACGCGGTCGACGATCTCGCTCGCGCGGAACGATCGCGGGTGCAGCCAGGCACGCTCGGTCTCGGTGCCGTGCTCGTCGCGGAACCCGATGCGGATCGCCGTGGCGACGAGCAATCGCCCGGTCAGGGTCTCGACCAGCTCGTCGGCGAGCTGGCGTACGGCGAAGGCGAGCTGGTCGACGCGGTCGAGCGGCGGCTCGAGCTCGAGCACGCGCTCGAGGTCGGGCGGGGGAGTGCGCGGCACGAGCATCGTCGCATCCGCCGCCCCCGCGAGGGCGTGCCGGTGGGCTCCGGCTGCGCCGAGGCGGTCACGCACGGCATCGGCGGGCAGCGCGGCGAAGTCGCCGAGCGTGCGCACCCCGAGCCGC
>DIUS01000109.1 GCA_002423075.1 Microbacteriaceae bacterium UBA6152 | reverse complement strand
GTCCGTGAGCGCCTGCAGTTCGTCGCCCGCGGTGCGCTCGGGCTTGAGGGCGTAGCGGGTGCCGAATCGCTCGGTGAGCTCGTCGAGCGCCCCGGCGACCCGGTCGATGTCGCCGCGGCTGCCGACCTGGTCGGCAATGAGCACATACATGACGTGCACGATCAACCCCCTCAGCATGATTCCTGCTTCATCAAGCATACAAGGCTGATTCGACGAGACGGCAGCGACGCCGCTGATACGCTGGCGCGGTGACCACCGGCTCCGCTCCTGACAACGAAACCTCTGCTCTAAGGCCACCGCAGAATGACGCATCGTTCGCGAACATCTGGGACGAGATCGTCTGGCGCGGTCTCGTGCACGTGTCGACCGACGCGGATGCTCTGCGCGAGCTGCTCGCGGGCCCGCCGATCACGTTCTACTGCGGTTTCGACCCCACCGCGCCGAGCCTGCACCTCGGCAACCTCGTGCAGCTGCTGCTCATGTGCCGCCTGCAGCTCGCAGGGCACCGGCCTCTGGGTCTCGTCGGCGGATCGACCGGACTCATCGGCGACCCCAAGCCCACGTCAGAGCGCACCCTGAACGACGAGGCCGTCGTCGCCGAGTGGGTGGGCTACTTGCAGGCTCAGGTGTCGCGCTTCCTCTCGTTCGAGGGCTCGAACGCTGCACAGCTCGTCAACAACCTCGACTGGACGGCGCCAATGAGTGCCATCGAATTTCTGCGCGACATCGGCAAGCACTACCGCGTCGGTACGATGCTCAAGAAAGACGCCGTGAGCGCTCGCCTCAACAGCGACGAGGGCATCAGCTACACCGAGTTCAGCTACCAGATTCTGCAGGGCCTCGACTTTCGGCGCCTGCACCTCGACTACGGCTGCGTGCTGCAGACCGGCGGTAGCGACCAGTGGGGCAACCTCACGAGCGGCGTCGACCTCGTGCGCAAGGCTGAGGGCGCGACCGTGCACGCGATCGGCACGCCGCTCGTCACGAACGCCGACGGACGCAAGTTCGGCAAGAGCGAGGGCAATGCGGTGTGGCTCGATCGCGCACTGACGAGCCCGTACGCGATGTACCAGTTCTGGCTCAATACCGACGACGCCGACGTCATCGACAGGCTCAAGGTCTTCACGTTCTTGCCGCGCGCCGAGATCGAGCGCTACTCACAGCTCGTACGCGACGAACCCTTTCGACGCGCGGCGCAGAAACGGCTCGCGCTCGAGGTCACGGGCTTCGTGCACGGCGCCGCATCCGTCCACGCGGCGATCGCGGCATCGCAGGCGCTCTTCGGGCAGGGCGATCTCTCGGCACTGGATGCTGAGACTCTCGCCGCCGTCATCGCCGAGCTGCCCCGGGCCGAACTGGCGGAGTCAGACACCGTCGTGCACGCTCTCGTCGCCACGGGCCTCTGCGCGAGCGCGGGAGAAGCACGGCGCGCGATCGCGCAGGGCGGCGTCTCACTCAACAACGTCGCGGTGTCGAGCGACGACGAGACGCTCGCGGGCGCGGCGCTCGCGGGTGGCGCGGCCGTGCTGCGCCGCGGCAAGAAGACCCTCGCCGGCCTGATTCTACGGTGACTCGAGCGTGACGAGAGGCCCGGTCTTCGGCGCGACACGCCCGGGATTCGGTGAAAGTTGCCCTGCACCCGAACGAACCGTAATCTTCTAACTCGTCACCCCAAAGGTGCCGCCAGCCGAGAGGCGAGGCGCCACCTCAAGCGGGACACATCCTCCAAGACAGAGCAGCCACTTGCTGGTGCGCTCATCGCCAAGTAGGATGACACTCTGCCCTCCAGTGTTGGTCCACGATCGCATGTCGATCTGGGATCGCGTGTCGATCTGACAGATCGGGCTCGGTTCGTCCGAGATCACCGATTTGCATCGGCACCTGCGGGCAGGTACTTTAGGGAAGTTGCCCAGTTGCGACGGCTGAAAAGCCGAAGGTCTGGAGCGCCCGATCCTTGAGAACTCAACAGCGTGCACTAAGTCAATGCCAAACAACCTCGACGGTTGGTTTCGACCAACCGTATGAGATTCCTTTGGATTGAAACAAGAATGTCAGTAGATATTCGAACTTCAGTCAGACAAACTCGTTGCCACTCAGACCTCGGTCCGGTGGTGACACTAGATGTGCCGGCAGCCTTCGGGCAGTCGTGCAATCAAACATTTACGGAGAGTTTGATCCTGGCTCAGGACGAACGCTGGCGGCGTGCTTAACACATGCAAGTCGAACGATGAAGCCGGAGCTTGCTCTGGTGGATTAGTGGCGAACGGGTGAGTAACACGTGAGTAACCTGCCCTTGACCCTGGGATAAGCGTTGGAAACGACGTCTAATACCGGATACGAGCTGAGACCGCATGGTCATCAGCTGGAAAGAACTTCGGTCAAGGATGGACTCGCGGCCTATCAGTTAGTTGGTGAGGTAACGGCTCACCAAGACGACGACGGGTAGCCGGCCTGAGAGGGTGACCGGCCACACTGGGACTGAGACACGGCCCAGACTCCTACGGGAGGCAGCAGTGGGGAATATTGCACAATGGGCGCAAGCCTGATGCAGCAACGCCGCGTGAGGGA
>DIUS01000027.1:537-4580 GCA_002423075.1 Microbacteriaceae bacterium UBA6152 | reverse complement strand
CACGGGGCCGTTCTCTCGGTCGATGCGACCTATCGCGAAGAAGCGCCGTGGGAGGACAAGGGCGGCAAGATCCACGCGGGCCGCCGCGAAAACGTCTTCTTCGGTGCCGAAGAGGGCTCAGGTGGTTTCATCGAGCTGAAGGTGCTCGAGGACGGCCGCGTGCTGGGCGCTCGCGACGAGTGGGCTGTGCCGATGTGGGATGGCACCAGCGATCTTCCCGACTTCGGTGGCGGCGGCTCGGGCGGGCCTGCTGCGCCGCAATATAGCGACGACGAGGGCTTCTAGCTCAGTCGTTGTGTGGAGGGGCGTAAGCGCGACCGCTATCGCCAGCTCAAACGCGGCCTAGAAACCCGCACCCTCCCGGTCTGACCCGCCGAAACGTGGTCACGCGGGGTCGTGGTCTAACGGCACGACATCGGACGGCAGACGACAGCGGATAAGTCCCCTGAAATAGCGGGGCCACGCACTGTATCGAAGACGGTGGTTCGACTCCACCCAACCCCACTCACCACGACGACAACTAGAACGGAGGATCATGGCAGAGCCGCAGATGCGCGACTTTATCGTCGGCATCCTCCGAGACATGGAGGGCAACGCACTTCTCTCGCTCGCGGGTGGGCGCAGTGAGCCGAGTGAAGCGGCGCCTCACGGCAAGCTGCGCGTCGATCGCCACCACTGGTTCTCATACCCTGCCGAGCTCGACGCGATGGTGGCGTTCGCCGAGAAGGCCTACAGCGACCGCGTCGATGCCTACCTCTCGCCGATCATCTATGGCGACCAGCCCTTCACGAATCGCGACGGCAAAGTGGTGCTGCGCGATCGTGACGGCCGTCCCATGTTCTCTCGCTCGAAAGAGAATGCGCTCTTCGCCCAGACCGTCTACATGGACTCAGACCGATGCCCGCCGAGCGCATTCCGACTGCCGCCCTCGAGGCACGTCACGACCAGCGAGGGCCACGGTCACGACTACTGGTTCTTGCCCGAGCCGGTTCCGGCGTTCATAGCCGCGAGCATCGCACACAAGATCACCACAGCGCACAAGGATGACGGGTGCGACCCGACCGGCTGGAGCGCGAACAAGGTTCTGCGTCTGCCGACGTTCAACACCACCTACGACGAACTATCCCCTTTCGAGGTTGTCTGGGAAGACGACGATGTCGACCTCCAGACTGGCGAGACCGACAAGCCGCTGATCTACAGCCTCGACACGCTGGAAGAGGTCTACGGCGACGTCGAAGTGGATGCCACTCACGAGTCGGGCGCGCTCGTGCAGTATGCCCCCGTGCCGGATCTCGACGGCCTCCCGCCGTTCGAGGAGATCATCCAGCGCATACCCGCCACTGAGCGCAGACTCAACGACCTCATCTACAAGACTCCGAAAGGCGGCCCTGACGGCTGGCGCAGTGAGCAGCGTTACGCGCTCCTGCTGGATCTGAAGCGCTTCGGTCTGACAGACGAAGAGACGGTCTCGGTCGCCTGGCACTCGCCGGCCGCGTCAAAGTGGCGCGAAGACAAACGTGGCGTCGATGGCCTCTGGTGGGAGCTACAAGTCCGCGTGAAGACAGTGCTCGCGCTCGAGCGGGGTGACGGCATCAGCGCCGCCGAGCCGATCCGCGAGCACAAGGTTCACGAAGGGCCGAAGCTTCTGACCGCCGCCCAGCGCTCGAGGGTGGAGGGGCGTTCGGATCTCATCACGCTGTATCTCAACTACGCCCGCGCCAAAGTGCAAGTGCCGAACATGCCGTATCACATCATCAACGCGTGGACCCTGCTCTCACTCGGACTCTCCGAAGCGATCGAGCTACCGAAAGAGCCTCGAGCACTCGGCACCGGCATCTATTCGATCTCGCTCGGCCTCTCCTCCAGCGGTAAGGACGAGTCGAAAGCGATCATGAGCGCGTGCGCCCGCGAACTGTACCCGCACGACGACCCCGACGTGCCCGCCTCCTCATCCCGTGAGGCGCTGATCGAGAACCTCATCGAGCGTGACGGCAAGGTCACTTACCTCCAGTCGAATGAGGCTGACGGCCTGCTCGGACAGATCAAGCAAGGCGGGTACTCCACCGGGATCGTGCAGTACTGGACGCTCGCCTATGACGGTGAGGTGCCCTCGCTCGGCCGCGTGGGTCGCAAAGAGCTCAACAAGCCGAACGGCCATGCGATCGTGACGATGCACCTCATGGGCACGCCGCGCGGGATGCTCGAGATTCTCGACAAGGAAATGTTCTACTCGGGCTACCTTGCTCGGCAGATCTGGGTGCTCGGTGACGACTACGCGACGACCGAAGAGAGCTTGAAGACGAAGTTCCGCAGGGGCGAAAAGAACCGTGACTTCGATGCCGTGCCGAAGTACCTCGGGGCGCATTTCTCGATGCTTCGCGCCCGCCTGCGCGCCACGGCCCCGCTGAGCAGTAAACGCGCCTCGATCGAGCCGACCGACGAGGCCATTGCGATGTTGGATGGTGCGAAGTGGAAGATCCACAACCACCTCCAAGGCGAGCAGGATGCTGACCTCTGGAAGCCGGTGTTGCGTCGCTTCGGCGACATTCTCTGGAAGATCGCAGCGCTGTCTGCCGCGAGTCACGGGCGCACGGTGCTCGGCACGCGCGACGTGGAGGTGGCTCTCTACTACGGCGAGAAGTGGATCGCGAACGCCATGACGATCGCCGACCGCGTTTCGGATTCGTTCTTCTCCCGCCAGTGCGATGAGATCGAAAAGTTCATCGCGGGCCGCGAAGGTCAGGCGGCCGAACTCGGGGCGATCTACCGCTTCCGCAAGAATGAGCCGAAGCGCGTCACCGATGAGTACCTGCAATCACTCACCTTCCAGGGCCGCATCGAAGAGGCTCAAGCGAGCAATGCTGGCCCCCGGAAGTATCGAATCAAGCGAGCGAGGATGAAGCAATGATCCGCGATACNNCGATACGGGGGGGTGGGGCTTCACCGATCGCCCCGCAGTGACAGTCGGCAACGCGGTCGGCCGAGGGCTGATCGGGGGCACGGGCGCGAAGGCAGCGATCCTCCAAGCGATCGACGATGGCTCATTCATCCCGTCATGGAACGGCGACGCTTCGTGCTTCGCAGAAATCACTCGTATCACCGTCACGGAAGCCGCGCTCTTGCAGAGCTATCCACGGTTCATCATCAAAGGAGAGGGCATCGGCATGAAGGCTGTGGATCTGTTTTCGGGCACCGGCTGGGGAGTTGCCTGCCAGTGGCTCGGCATCGAAGAGATCGGTGTCGACAACATGCCTGAAGTGCGCGCCACGCGCGAAGCGAACGGCATGGTCAACTGGGTCGACGACGTTTGGAAGGTGCTCGAAGACGACCACGACGACAACCCGGCGCTGACCGCCGAGCTGTCGATCGCCAGCCCCCCTTGCCAGACGTTCTCGATGGCGGGTTCGGGGTCGGGCCGCAAGGCGCTGGATCAGGTGTACGAGGCGATCCGGCTTCGCGCCTACCGCGACCCGGCGAGACTGCGGGAGCTTGGCGAGCAGACCGACCCCCGCACGGCGCTGGTGCTCACGCCGATGTGCTACGCGTATCTGTTTCGGCCGAAGTTCATCGTGTGGGAGCAGGTTCCCCAAGTGCTTCCCGTGTGGGAGGCGTGCGCCGAGCTTCTGCGCAAGGGTGGCTATTCGGTAGTGACCGGCGTACTCCACGCCGAGCAGTACGGGGTGCCCCAGACTCGCAAGCGCGCGATTCTGATTGCCCGCTCGGACGGCATCGAAGCGAAGATGCCGACCCCGACGCATTCGCGCTACTACTCGCGCGACCCTAAGCGCCTGGACGACGGCGTGCTGCCCTGGGTCTCAATGGCCGAAGCGCTCGGCTGGGGGATGACCGCGCGCCCTTACTTGACCGTCGCGGGCGGCGGGCCTAACTCTGAGCATGGCGGCAGGCACACTGGGGCGCAAGACACCGCGATGCTCGGCCACAAAGTCAACGCCGACGACGAGCGCCGACTCGGCGAAGACGCGGCTCGTGAGCGATACGGCGACCGCGCGGGCACCCAGTCGACGCGCGTGACCGTTGACGAG
>DIUS01000027.1:0-453 GCA_002423075.1 Microbacteriaceae bacterium UBA6152 | reverse complement strand
CAGCAGCGCATCGACGACGTCGCGACGCTGAGCGAGACCGGCGTGTTCTCCAATCGGAACATCGCGCACATCACCGGCCTCGATGCGTCGTTCGTCGGCGAGCTGACGAAGAAGCGCGACAAGACGGGCGGCCGATTCAACCCCGATGCGCTGCCGTTCATGTACGATCTGCGCTTGCAGTGGGCACAAACCTCCACCTGCGATCAGGCGGCAGTGCGGGTGATCCTCGACATGGGCGTGAGCGCGGCAATGCTGTCGAAGCTGACGGGGATCTCGCGCACCACGCTCTACAAGAAGGCTCGCTCATGAGGGTGCTGGTCACGGGCTCGCGCGAGGTGCTCGTTAAGGATGCGATCTACACCGAGCTCGACAGCGAGTACGCGCTCTGGTTCCAGCGTCGCGACACCTCGAGCGATGAGTCCTTCACGGTCGTCCACGGTGGAGCGCCCGGTG
>DIUS01000099.1 GCA_002423075.1 Microbacteriaceae bacterium UBA6152 | reverse complement strand
GAGGAATTTCAGTGAGCGCCGTCAGTGAGACATCATTGCCGAGACTCCGAATGCTTCAGTCACCTGTGGTCACCCCGACGCTGCGCTGTAGTCCCTGCATCGTTCAAAGTCGTCACGACTCAAGAAATGGCAGTAGGGGAGCCTCCTCGGAGGCTCTGCACTCAAGAACTCAGGGAACCAGAGGGGCTTCTGGCCCGTCCAGGCAGCGATTTCCAGATTCAAGAGCCGCCGGTGAAAAACCAGCTCGAGGGCAGGCAGCAAGTCGGTGTCGCCAGTGAACACGATTGCCGCGTCGAAGTCACGGTCCAGGGCTCGCTCAACCAACCCGATAGCAAGTGCGACATCTATCCCCTTCTCTCTTGCGAGAAAGGAACCGTCGTCGAAAGATTCGTACTTGAGATCCCGTCGAACCACGCGAACTCGAGAATCGGAGCTCCAGTTCGCAGCCTGGACGTCGTTCGCACTAGCGGGGCGAGGTTGAAAAGCAGGCACTGGCCGGCCTCGGAACACCCACACCCCAGAGAGGGCACTCGGCCTCGACCTCTTCGAAACAAGTCGCTCGGCAACTTGTAAAGGGTCCAAGACGCTCTGATGGATCGGTACACCAAACTCGGTGTAAAGGTTGTGTCCGGATCGATGCATGTTCTCGTAGTCGATGAACACGCCGACGGTATCAACCATTAGCAGGCCTCCCAAAGAAAAAGCCCCGCCAATCCGTGAGGACGGCGGGGAGCAATGACGTAACGATAACAGAACCCTTGTCTACTGAGTACAAGCACATTGGAACTACACCCTGAACTTGTCGCCAAGGTCGCGCACATAGCCCCCGATTGCCAGAACTCGTGTGCTTCGCCCGCCGTCCCATGGGATCGACGCGCACAGGTACGCACCAATGCCAGAGGGAGACACACGTCGACTCACGCGACCCAGTCCGCGTAAGTCTGCCGGACCTGATCGAGCAGTGACAGCGAGCACGGAACGAAGTGCAGTCATCGATCGTGGAGACCCGTGAGCAATCGCGTTGCGGGTAGCAATCATCACCTGAAGCACCTGCCAGTCTGCAAAAGTGAGAGACATCGCTCTTGCAGCGAGCGTCGGAGCCAAGTCCCTTGTGGATGCCCGATCAGACTCCTCCCTGCTGCGAAAAGAAACGTTCTGGTCCTTCGCGTCCCGCAACCTGTTGATCGTCGCCACAGATGGATACTTCTCAAGATTGATATCCAGATCCAAGCCAAGGTCTCTTAAGGCCACGACGAGATCTCTGCCGGGCTCTGACACTTCCATCGACACTTTGGCCCTTCGCACTAGCTCGATTCGGAACTGCGTCGCATCGCGAGCGATGGCTTTCTTGTGCCAATCCGACCGGAACTGCTCCCAACTCGTGGCGATGCTCGTTAGCGCAGCCGATGAAGCAGCCTGGACAGTCGAGACCCCCAGCACGCCCCGATGCGTCTCCTGGTCGCGCCAGGTAGCCAAAATGCGGTCTATTGAGTCCTGGAAACCATTGACGACTCGATTCAGGTCGGGAGTCCGAGGCACGTGAGCTACCCGACCTCTAGGACCTTCATGACCTCATCGCCATAGTCGTTGATGACCTTGACGGCGATCTTGCCGGTCGACGGAGTGTCGAATGGGACTGATTCAGCTCGATAGAGAGTGGACCATGCGTCCGGGTCGATGTCTCCCTTCAGGGCAGTCTTCAGCGAGTTGAAGGGATCTTTGTCACCGAGGAAGTAAGCGTGCCGCACGAAGAACGACTCGCCGTCGTAGTCAGTGTCAACCATCCAAAGAGCAATCTCAGCCGTGGAATTGGAGCGCACGTCGCCCGACGTAGGGTCGTATACGTCGACGCCCCGCACCTCGACCACCCACTGATCACCAACTTGTCGAAGCACAAGGTCAGGCTCGCCGAAAACGGTAAACAAGTTGGCGGACTTGGTCTTTTTCAGATCCTGCCCCATCAGGAGATCAACGTTCATTCTCACAACCAGCACCTTGACCTTGCCAAGGTCTCGAACACCTGCGACGACCGCGAACCCGTCGTCATCTGCCTCCACGCCGAGATTGGGGTCGAACGCGAAACCCAGTACAGCGATCATGGGCAAGTCGCCCTCTATCGCCTCACGGGCTGCCTGCTTTATGAACCCAGCTGACACAGTTCCGTACTGCGGGCCTACGGCTATGGCAATGCGGGCACCAGATCCGTGCTGGGTTCCAACTGCCTGAATGTAAGCACCGGCATGCAACTCGATTGATTCGAATTCGAGCCTTTGATCTTTGCGACCGTTCTGAACCCCAGCTGTCCTGAGGTTGTCGAGGATCGACTGCTCGAAGCTAGTGACTTCGCTATCAACTCCATCGGGCTTCGTATCTGCGGCCTCTTCGAACGACACGCTCCGGTGCGGTGACAAGGACTCAACGGTGAATGGACCGGCGACTCTCACCCTCGATGCGTCTTCAAGAGGCTTGTCGTAAAGCAGTTCGAAGTCCGAATGACGATCGACGGCTTCATCGATCTCATGCCGTGCCATGCCCTCGCGAATGTCAGGGTTGTTCGCAATTGCCCCGAGAGTGATGCGCCGGATCTTCTCGAATACGAAGCCGTAGCGAAGGTCGCCGCCCGTAGTAGCAGGCGTTTGACCCTCGGCCTTCCTCCCCTCGTCGCTATCAGAAAGGACGAAGAAGGGGTACTTCGCGCTCATTATTCGCTTGCGCGCCAGGGCCATCGCCACTCTCGATGTGTCGATCGTGATCCAACGTCGGCCCCACTGCTCAGCCACGAAGGCAGTCGTTCCGGACCCGCAGGTGGGATCGAGAATCAAGTCGCCTGGGTCGGTCGAAAGTAGCACGCACCGCTCGACAACCTTGGAGCCCGTCTGGACCACGTACACCTTGTCGTCAGTGAAATTGCCTGTCGCAGTATCGGTCCATGTGTTGTTATAAGGCTGGTAGCCGAAGTCGTCCACGTATCGAACGTATTGAATGCTGTTCTTTGCAACGTGGATGCGCTTCGCCCACGCGAGGCGATTCATACCGTCGGGGTAATTCGCCTTCCAATGCGAGCTCGTTCCTGGCATGTACGTCTTGCCGCCAAAGGTGAACGGCTGGGCGACTGCCGCTGCGCCCTGGGATTGGATGTTGTCGGGCTTGTATAGACGCGAACCTTCAGGCAAGTCGAAATTAGGGTCTGACTTCTCGGCGGCGGTAAGCCCCCTGAAAGTCCCATCTGCAAACTGAATCCATCCGTAACCTTGACGCTCGCTAGCTCGTCGATACAAAGGGCGAGACTTCAGTTGCTCCAAGTCCTTGGCATACCAGAGCACGTAGTCCCCCGAACGACCAAGTGCCGCCGCTTGGGCAAAACCGCTAGTGCTCACGAACTTGATCTGACTCACGAAGTTCTCTGGCTTGAACACCTCGTCAAGCAGACTACGAACGAGATGCACGTTCTCATCCCCGATTTGCACGAAAAGACTTCCAGACTCCGTAAGCAAGTCCCTCGCCGCAACTATGCGGTCACGAAGGTACGCGAGGTACGAGTGAATACCGAGTTCCCAGGTGTCGCGAAACGCCTTGATTTGCTCGGCTTCTCGGGCGGCATCATCCAGCTTTCCGTCCTTCACATCTCGACTCGACGCACGAGCCTGCCAGTTGGAGCCGAACTTGATCCCGTACGGCGGGTCAATGTAGATCATCTGCACCTTGCCACGCAGCGCCTCGCGCTCGGCGAGAGAACCCATCACCTGGAGTGAGTCGCCAAGGATCATGCGGTTCTTCCACGACTCGTCGTGTTGGTAGAACTCCACTGCGGAGAGTTCGTCGAGCGTGTCGAAGTCGTCGAAGTCGAAAAGGCTCGGGAGCTCATCATTGGCCTGAGCCTTCGACTGCTTGCGGAGGTTCTCGATCAGCGCGCGCGGGACGACTTTCTCTTGGATGTAGATGGGCGGAGCATCCACCACCAAGTCTTCGCCGTCTTGCGCGTCTTTGCCCTTCCACACTAATTGCGGGTCGAGATCGGGGTTGCGCGGGTAGCGCAGCGGAGGGAGCGTGTCGCCAGCTTCGTCGTAGAACGTGGCTGCGGCATCCGCCGTCGGAATGTTGCGGCGGGTGTCGTCGTGGTCGTACGCCGTGACTTCGGTCGGGCCTTTGGGCTTGGTGGGGCGAGGCATCAGGCTCCTTCGAAGATGACACGAGACAAGTACTCGGGGTCGCCGATGATCGGCGCGTTGGCGCGGTGCTGGCTGATCGCTTCGCGCAGTACGTGCTCGGCGTCATCCATGTGTGAGGCACCGAGCTCGATGTAGCCCCAGCGCCCGAACGCGCCGTGGTTGTTCACGGCGGTGCACCACATGTTGCGTGCGGTGTCTGCCTTCGCCTTCGTCGGGCCGGGGCTTTTCTGGCCGCCGGAGACCTCGACGATCAGCGTGCGGCTGAAGTCTTCACCCTCAACCGGCGCAAGGCGCAGGAGGAAGTCGGGCCAGTACTCGTGGCTGCGCCCCTGGTGCACGTAGGGAATCGTGAAGCCGAGGTGGTCGTTCTTGACGTAGCTCGTGAGCTGACTGTTGGCGACGAGGGTCTCGCAGACCTGCGCAATGCGCTTCTCCCACGTGTTGCCGTCTTTGCCGTCGAGGGTGACGTGCGACACGTGTGAGTGCGTCGTTTCGAAAACCTTCTTGCGGGTGTCGAAGAAGACGCCCGCAGTGCTGCGGGTCATCTCGCCGAACGCGAGGATGGGGCGCATCAGTGGCTGGCGTTGCTCGTCGTCCAGGCGGGTGATGGCGTGGCCGATCGCCTCGGCCGCCGTCTGCTGTGGCTCGGCAAGCTTGAGGAAACCGAGGGTGTAGCCCGACTCGACGTGGACCTTCTCGCGCATCCAGAGCTTCGCGAAGTCGACGAGCTGGGGGTACAGCCACGGTCGGCGGTCTTCGGGATCAGGGAATAGGAATCGCAGTGTGCGCTTCGCGATGCCGAATGCGACCTCCTGCTCGCGGGCCTCCTTGATTCCTTCGATGCGTTCGCTCTGGCCGACGATGCCCTCGGTCTCGACCCAGCTCGGGACCGTCTTGCCGTTGATCGTGATGCCTTCTGCGTCGTTGATGTCGAAGGTGAGCGGGAGGTCAGGCAGTTCGACTCGGTAGCCGGTGACGACCGGGAAGTCGATCGCGAGGTGGGCTCGGTCGTCAAGCGCCTTGACGCGGACTGGCGGGTCAGTCGGCTTGGGCGGATCGGTCGGTTTGTCAGACGGGATGAACGAGAACGGGATGCCATAGACGTTCGCGTACTCAGCGGGGAACCTGCCGGTGTCGGGATCTGTGGCGTAGCTGCGACGACGGAGCCCTCGGCCAACGACCTGCTCGCAGAGGAGCTGCGAACCGAATGCGCGGACGCCGAGAATGTGGGTCACTGTGTTCGCGTCCCATCCTTCTGTGAGCATCGCTACCGAGACAACGCAGCGTATGTCGGCGCCGAGCTTGCCCTTCTTGCCGACCGTGTTCATGACCTCCCGCAGCAGGTCGGTGTCGTCAAGCTTCGAGATGTCGGCACCAGGATTCGACTTGCGGTAAGCCTGCTTGAACGCCTCGATCTCGTCGGCTGCGGCCTTCTTGAAGTCGTCTTTCATACCCTCGCCCGACTCGAGTTGCTTCGAGTCGACGACGATAGTGCGCGGAATCGAGACCGGCTGATCGTTTACAACGTTCGAGAAGAGAGGGAGCTTGCCCGGGATGTGCCGGGTCTCGCCCTCGTGCTCCAGCTCGTAACCGGCGATCCAGTCGTAGACGAGCTTCGAGACCAGGGTGTTCGGGGTCACGACGATCATGACGGGCGGAGGCTCGTCGAGAGGCTTGAGTCTCGTCTCCCAGTCGTCCCATGCGGTTTCATAGCTCTTGTAGAGCGAGAGAAGAGCTGCCTCGAGGGCGGTCGGAGGTTCCCAGCTGCCCGGTGCCGGCATGGCGGCAAGCGACACCTTGCGCGGCCACGCAGGGTCTTCCTTCACCTGGTCGTAGAGGTGCAGGTAGGTGACCATGTCACCCTGAGCGTTGTCGTCGACCGGAAGGCGAGGCACCTTGACGATGCCCGATTCGATGGCGTCCATCAGGCCGAAGTCACTGACAACCCACGGGAAGATCGTTCCCTCACCCCAGCCCGAACCCTTCAAGTAGAAGGGAGTCGCTGAGAGGTCGTAGATGGTCTTGATGCCGTCTTTGCTCTTGTTGCCGAAGCGGCGAATGTCGACGAGGCCCTTGAACCAGACCCGGGCATCCTCATTCGCCTCTTTCATGTCGGGGTCGATCTTCTCGTCGAGATCATTCGGCTGGTAGCAGTGGTGCGCTTCATCGTTGAAGACGACGATCTCGCCCTTGTCGCGGCCGAGCTTGTCGAGCACCCGCGTGACGACCATTTGCGGAGTCTCGGTGAAGGCGCCCTGGTCAGGCTTGCCCTGCAGCAAGAGCTTGCGGGTGTTCGCCGAGATGCCCTTGCCGGCCGCCGTCGTGCGGGCCTGGAACTGGTGGTAGTTGATGATGTGCACTTCAGCCTGGTTGAGCTGGAGACGGAGATCGGCGGGGATGACTCCGCGCAGGTCGTAGTAGTTGAAATCGCGCGGCTCAGTAGGCTGCAGCACCTTGAGGCGGTCTTTGATGGTGATGCCCGGTGTGACGATCAGGAAGCGCTTCGTGAAACGGGCGTCTTGCGGGGCGTGCACCTTGTTGAGCGTGTGCCAGGTGATGAGCATCGCCATGACGATGGTTTTGCCGGAGCCGGTGGCCATCTTGAGTGCGACGCGCGGCAGGTTGGCGTTGTGCTCGGCGTTGGCCTGCTTGAGGGTCTCGCGCCAATCGTTGCCGGCCAGACCACTGCGGTCGTACTTGTCGCGGCCGACGACCTCGGCCAGGTAGATCGCCGTCTCGGCTGCCTCGCGCTGGGCGAAGAGAATGCGGTCTTCTCTTGTCGGGTCGGACCAGTGGAGAAGAAGCTTGCGGCTGATTGCCGTTACGCCCGGGTAGTTCTGGCGGCGCCAGTCGCGCAGGGCGTCGCGCAGCTGGTCGATCTTGTCGTTTCGTTCGACCCGCTCGTCGGTGAGGGTCTCGAATGCGAGAGTCTGCTGCTCGGCGGCCTTGACGCGCCCCTTCCGCTGCTTCGGGACCGGGATGAAGAACTCGCTTGGGCGGCGGTGCTCGAGGATGACGCCGGTGGGGCCGTGTTCCTTCAGCTCGAAGTGACGGTTTGGTTCTTCGTACGGGCCGTTCAGCACGGGGTTTGACAGGGCGCTGCTTGCGTCAGCCATGTAGCGGGCTCCTGTCTGGTCGCGGACGTTTCGACTTCACCTCACCATATTGGGTGGAAGGGGTGACAGTCCCCATCAGGGGTCTCGCGATCCGACACACTCAGCGCTGAAGTTTCTCGTTGGCTTAGTCGATGTAGTCCAGGCCCGAGTAGTCGGGTTGAGTCAGGCCTCCGTACAGGAACAAGCCGACGAGAACTGCCACGCCCGCGAATTTCCACCAGGCCCAGGGCAAAGTCCAGCCTCCGTCAGGATCCGGCTTCGGTTTCGCCGCCGGAATCATGGTCCCCGCTACGAGAACTGCAATCGCGGCCGCGATATCGAGGAGTTGCCAGACTGGCCGATCAAAGCTGATCTGCGAACCTGGGGACCAAATAATGGACATGGGCAGCCCGAGTGCAATCCATCCGTACTTCCCGGATGCGATCGCATGCGCTACGAGCAGCAGACCTCCGGAAATCATCACTGCGCGAAGGAAGTCGTAGTACTCGATCGGCATCTGGCCAGCGCCGATCAGCGCCACTATTGCAACAAAGAGCATTGGCACGAAGGCTGGCCTGCGGTCCAGGTAGTTGGTCGAGTCTGCTGGCGCTTCCGCGCTCATGCCCTGGACGCTGCTCACGTTGACAGAATAGGCGGCCGAGTGCGCTCTGGCGCCAGCGACAATTGCGGGTATCGATTGACCTAACCCAATTATGCGTCGACGCCAGATTCTTCATTTAGTGAGCGACACTCGCACCGCGGTGGTATGCATGAACGAAAACTTGAGGGTGGAGGAGAGAACGTGATCCGCTTCGCAGACTTCATGCCCGTGCCCGAACCCAGCAAAACGAAGGTCAAGCTGAACATCCGAGCCGGGTCAGGTGGAGCTGCCGCGTGGGACCTTCTGCTCGCAGACGACCCTGAAGAGTGGCTCGACATGACTCGCCACCGTGAGCTTCACCAGAACAACAACATGGGGCATGCCAAGTACGTGCTCGCGTTCGCGCAGTACTACCCATACGGCCCTCAGTACTTCATCTTCGGAGGCTTCTTCCGTGTGCGGCCAGTCACCCCAACCTTGATTGGTGGGTCCGGTTACGAACTGGAACTACTCGATCAGTACTCCGAGTACATCAAGCGGCTGATCATCAAGCTCGAACAACCGGTCGGTCGCGACCTCTACCTGCGCTGGTACGAGAAGCTTCAGGGCAGCAAGCTCAACCCGCAGATTCACGAACTCGCCCCCGACACGAAGCTCGGAACGTTCCCTGGCTACCAAAACTTGAGAGTGCGCCACAAAGACCTCCAGCGCATCATCGCGAACGACGAACCGAGTTGGAAAGACGCCCTGTCGAGCGTGAAGGGCGTCTACGTCATCACCGACCTCAGCTCGGGCCGGCTCTACGTTGGATCAGCGTCAGGAGAGGCAAACGGTCTCTGGCAACGGTGGTCAGGCTACGCGCACCTGAAGAACTTGACGGGCGGGAATCAAGAGCTCGAGAGGCTTCGATCTGAGCTCGGCGACTCGCACATCGTCGAGAACTTCCAGTACTCGATTCTGGAAATCTTCGACCCCAAAACGAGCCGCGACACGATCATCAAGCGCGAATCGTTCTGGAAGCTGGCGCTCGACAGCCGTCGCCACGGCATGAACCTCAACTGAGCAGGTGGGCGAAACCTTGGAGCTACAGCCTCGGCAACAAATCGCGGCGGCTGCCTACCAGTTAATAGTCGACGAAGTGCGGCCCTTCCTCGCGGCCGGTGGGCGACTCTGGTCGAAGGGGTCGCAAGGATACCCGCGCCGCCTTCGCCAGATGCTGCAGGGGCTCGACCGCGCTCACGCCGTCACGTTCGCGACGCACGACGCGATGCTGATCGACCAAAGCCAAAGGGTCGTCGAGCACGTTATCCCGATGAAGCGAATTGTCATTGAGATCGTCGACCCTGGTCAGGCCGACCCCCGATCTAACTCAACACTCGCGCCAATCGGCGGCGGACCTGCCACCTCGCCCGAAGAACTGATCACCATCTTCGACCGACTACTCGTGAAGTGTTGGGTGACCTCTGAGGAACACGATCGGTTGAATCGCGCGGGCCGAAGCTTTCAGTGGGACGCACCTGATGGCGATGGCTGGGCTCGGTACAGGCGAGCGGGGGTTACTGCGATTCCCATTATTGGGCGTGGGTGAGAGCCCGACAGATGACTGTGGCGCCGATGGTGCGTGTGTCACGTACCGGTTAGAAGCTCCCTTTGCACCTCTGTGCTGAGAAGCGTCGACCACACCATCTCGCCTGGTTCCAACGGCAGCTCGAGCGGACTCGTGGGCTCGACGAGCCAGTCCTCGCCGACAACGCCAGGTATCGAACCGAGCACGGCCACCATGAACTTGTCTTCAACGGTGTTGCGAAAGCTGACGGCGAGATACGCCTCTCCGTCGTCGAGCACCCGTACTCGCAGACGAACGTCACGGTCGCCGAGGCCGAGCATCACAATCTCGCCCGTTCGCAGTGCTTCTGCCACCGCTCCACGAACGGCAGCCTGAGTCACGCGCGCCGCGAGGGTTCCCGCTTCGGCCAGAAGACGACGTTTGTCCCACTCGTCGGGCAAGAGCCCGGTCGAGTCGTCGAAGTAGCCCTTGAGCTGCGCGTAGAAGTCATCGTGGGGGCTGTCTTCATGTCTGATTCCGGTGGCCCCGAGCCACCAGTGATGTTCGACAGGAAGCGCCCTTGCTTCCTCTGTGGAGAGGCACGTTGCCGCACCCCGCTGACGAGCACGCTTCACCTTGAACCAGACGCGGTCGCTCAGCGCGAGAATGCGTTCAGCTTTTCCGGAACGAAGGGCATCGGGAACGGACTGCGCCTTTTTGATAAGCGGCTCATCAAGCTCGTGCAAGATTGTGGTCAGCGGCGGAACGGGCAGGCGCAGTGACTCCAACACTCTGCGCGTTGGTCGTACGCCCTCACTCTTGGCATCGCTCATGCCCGAAAGCTAGCGGGCACCACCGTCATCGAATCCGCCGAGCTCGTCGAGCTCAGCGCGCGACAAGCCGGTGATCTCAGACACCATCGCCGGCAGGGTTCCGTCGAGGCGTGCAAGGGACGCACGAACGGCGGCAGCGAGTTCGGCTCGGTGGTTCTCGACATACTCGCGAACCGCGACGTCGACCAGGTCTTTCTTCGTGCGGCCGAAGTAGTGCGAGGCCTCGTTCAGAATGCGATCGGTCTCTGGCGAGACCTTGAGCGGCGCAGTGGCCATGATGAGACTCCTCGGTATCGTGGTACCCGAGTACCGTAGCGCACTAGGCTTCGCGGCAACAGAGAGTCTTATCCTTACCGAGAGGCTTCCGCCTGCTCCAGCACAACCAGCCGATCGGTCGCGCGAGACGCCCCCACATAGAGCAGATCGCCGTGGTACTCCTTCGACAGGTCGACATCGGTCAGAATCACCGCGGGCGCCTCGAGACCCTTGAACTCGTGGATGCTCCCCCACCGAATCCGCGTGGGGTCGTCAATGCTGGTGCCGAGGCGCGAGGTGAGGCGGGCATCCGTCGCCGGATGGGCCAGCGCCTGGCCGGCAGCCGACCGCTCGCGGGCGTAGGGCGACAGAATGACCAGCTCGCGCACTGTGAACGGCTCCGACAGGATGCGCTCGACGGCGTCGGCGAGCAGGCGCAGCTGCTCATTCATGGTGGTGAACGTGTGGCGCTCGACCGAGACCTGGTCGTCGTCGCTGCGGCGGTGCTCACTGTAGAGGGTCGGCTCGCCGATGAGCTCGGCCACGAACCTCGCCACCTCCGGGGTCGTGCGCACGTTCGAGCGCAACTGCAGGCTGACGAGACCCGGCATGCGACGCAGCACGGTGGCGCGAGCATCCGGAACCTCATCGCCGTCAGCCTGGCGGCGGTAGATGACCTGGTGGTCGAAGTCTCCGGTGATGAAGACCGGCGCGCGCTCGAGACCGCCCACGAGCAGCGCGTCGAGCACGTCGAGGTACTGCTCGAGGGCGACATCTTGCGCCTCGTCGACGACGAGGTAGTCGAACTGCGGCCCCAGCTCGAGCGCCGCCTCGAGCGCCTGCTCGGGCAGGGTCTGGTCGTACCAATCGGCCTCGACGCGCCCACTCTCGAGTTTGCGCCGCGCCTCGTTGCGCCCGGCGTGCCGGTCGGCCACGTTTGCCATCAGCGAGTGGATGCGCCGCACCTCCACTCCCTCACCGCACAGCTCGGCGAGACGGGCTTCGATGAGGCGATTGAAGACGACGACGAGGGTGCGCTGTTTATTGTCGGATGCTCGGCGCGCGGCCTCGGCAGCCACCCACGTCTTTCCCGAGCCGGCGGGCCCCTCGACCAGCAGCCGCGGGTTGGTTCCGACCACGTCGAGAATCTTCACCTGCTCGTCGGTGAACTGGGCCTGCTCTTTCTCGCGTCGGCGGGCGAGCTCTTTCGCGCTGAGCTCGGCGACGAAGCGCGGGGTGAGGAGTTCTGTGATTCTCGCGGTGTGCTCGGCGTCGGGCTGGCCGGCGACGCGGCGGTAGCCGCTGATGGTGTCGGCGAGGTGGGTGTTCGCGTGGGTCAGCGTGCGGATCACCGCGGCGGCGGCGTTGCCGTTCGCGAGGTCGGCGGCATCCAGCAATTGCCAGTCATGCCAGCCGATGCTTTTTGCGAAGGCGTTCTTGCTCAGCTGAGTGAGCCAGGCGGCGTGAAAGACCGGGTAGCCGACGGGGCCGGCGCCTTTCGACTGCAGGTATTCGATGATGGAGTGCTGCGCGCCCGACGCCTGCTCGAAGGGGCTGCGGGTGACCCAGTCGCGGCTGCCGTAGCGCCAGCGCCCTTCACCGTCGGCCTCGATGCTCTCGTGCGACTTCACTTCAATGACCAGGATGCCCTGCCCCGGCGCCACGACCACAAAGTCGGCTTCGCCCTGCACTTGGCTGACGTGCCGCGCGATCTCGAGCGAGTGAAAGACGACCCAGTCTTGTGTTTTCTCTGCGTCGCGGAGGGCGGCGAAGACCGCGTGCTCGCCCGGAGGGGCGTCGTCGCCGATCGTCGGCGGGATCATGCGGGCCATGAGGTGAGACTACTTCGCGCGCCGCTCCGCGAGGGCGCGGGCGTCGATGCTCGCGCAGTGTGCCTGCCGAGGCATGTGCCGCGCAAGGCACACAGCCTCAGCGGCACATGTCACCCGTTGGCCGCCACACGCCGCATGCCGCCAGGCGGTCATCAACAGCCTTGCGCTCGCTGCGAGGTGGGCTGCCGTGACGAGCGTGACGCATCGCTGACGGCGAGCGTCTAGTTTTCCGGTCCGATCGGAACCGACGTCACTGACGGTGATTTCGGAGCAGGGGAAGACCCCCAGTTGATGTCGGCGACACCTCCCGGCAGGGCGATGAGCCCGGGCCGAGCCGTACGCTTCACGTGCCGCGCAGAAGTCAACTGCTGAAACAAGTGCTCAGACAATCGGCGTGCCGGAACATCTGCGTGATCCGCCTTCGCCAGTGACACGCTGTCGGCCACACGTTCGAGCACCTCGTCGAAATAGTGCTGGCGAATGTCATACGCGGCCACCTGATCGTGCACGACGTTGCCGCCCAGTCGAGCAAACGCAGTGAGGCCGTGCGGATTCCAGAGCAGGTGCTCGTAGGGGTCATCCCACGCCTCAGAGAAAGCCGTCGCGACGGCGCGCCAGTAATGCCGGAAGAGGCCCGCGAGCAACTGACCTCCCTGCTCGACCTTCTGATGCGCGAGTGAGTGGGGGCCCTGCAGAATCGCGTCAGAGATCAACTCTGCAGGCAGGCAGACCTCTTCGACATAGGCAGACTGGTGCAGCATCTTGCCGACGATGCTCGTGAAGGTCGTGTGCGTGACGTGCGTCGAGCCGACCGTCGATCGGGGCGCTTTCTGTGCCGCCTTGTCGCCAGCCACGTGAACCTTGCCGTGAAAGATCGAACCCGGCATGAGCAACTGGTCGGCAAGCCACGCGGCGCGATCGTCGTGCTCGTAGAGAGGGTGGTCCATGCGCAACACCACCGGGTCATCGAGCACAGCGCCTTCTGGTGGCGCACCCCCGAGCGGAATACCCCTCGGCGGCGGAGCATTCTCGGGCGTCACGGCGTTGCGGCTGTCGACGCCGTCTACTCGGTAGAGATTTCGTCGTGCCGGAGAAGAAAAGGGTTGAGCTTTCATGGGTGCGCTCCCAGCGGGTAGCCCCCACTGGCTCACGGTGAATCAGAAGTCGCTCAAGACTCCGGTTGCGAGCACCCGGGGGGTTGGGTGCAAAAAACGGGTATTCGGGATGTTCGGCGAATCCAGGTGTGGGTGCACCTGAGCCACGGTGGGTGGCCGCGATTGCCGCCATTCTGGCGCACCACTGAGGCCCGTCGCTACCCCTAGAATAGGGGTCACGAGCGCGGAGTGCGACGCGCTACTCGCCGACGTTCGGCACGAACCACGGCGGGTACACGGCAACCTTGGCTGTGACACCCGCCGACGTGAGCAGCGCACGCACCTCGTCTCGGCGGCGGTCGTTCGCGACCGCCACCAGCGCGACGCGGTCGAGCGGCACCGTGCCGGGCACCAGCGCCTCCGCAGCCTGCAGAGCCCAGGGGGTGGCCGCGGCTCGAGCGAGCATCCGGTCACGACCGTCAGAGCCCGCACCGAGTCGCGTGAGCGTGGCAGCGGCATCTCCGTCGGTCACGACGAGCTCGTTGGCGACGGCCTCGATGTCGACGCCCAAAACGACGAAGTCGACGGTGGATGCGGCGCGCGCCTCATCGCTCCAGGTCGGGCCTGCGGCGCCATCTTGCACCTCGCCCCACCAGGTCGCGAGCGGGCTGAGCGAGAACGCCACGCAGTCGTGTACAGTCACGCCGTCTTTCACGGGAGCGGTCGCGCGCAGCTCGTGCGTGACCTCGCTCGCGAGTCGCAGTGCGGGTTCGGCCTGCGACGACGGACGCAACTCACCGGCGTCGAGAATGAGCGGCAGGTTCGTGATGTGCGTCACGTGGAAGATGCGGTGCGGCAGCGCCGGCGGACGCACCTCGGCCGCCTTGCCCGTGCTACCCGGAGCCGGGCTGCGCAGACTGCGCGCCGCCGTGCGGGGCGTGCGCTTGACCGGCAGGGGCACGGCGGGAGGGTCGGGCGGAAAACAACTCGCGCACATTCCCGGCTCGAAACCGTGAATGCATTCCTCTGACACTGACCCAGCAACCACGTGACTCCCTCACAGGGGCTTCGCACGACTGCGACCGGCCCCCTGTCTCTAGGCTATCGCGCCAAGCTCGGCGAGCCCGACCGCGGGGATCGCGATCCACCCCTCCGACTCGGCGAGCACCTGCTGATCACGTTCAGCGGCCAGACGCTGCAGCAGCACGGCGCAGCGCAGTCATGTCGAGCCGGTCCGTCGCGACGCTCAAGGGCCGCGATCCCGTGCGCTCGGTGACGACGCGGTCGGTCTCGCGGTAGGCGAGGCGCCGGCGTCAGGCGAGGTCGACCCCGGCGACTCGCACTGATCTGCGACTCACTCGGTGTCGACGATCGCCACTGCGAGTCCGTGTGCGGCTCGTTCCACACGGCGGTCAATCGTCCAGAGAGCTGAACAGCCCGCCTTCTGGGCTGCGGCGAGGTGCAGGGCATCCGGCGTCGACAGTCCATGACGCGCGCGCAACTCTGCTGCGCGCACGAACACGTCTTCGTCGAAGGGCGTCCGAGCGGCGTTGGCGAGTCGTGCACGATAGTAGTCGGCGAGCCCCAGGTCACCCTTCTTCAGTGGGCCGGTGATGCACTCGAGCACGACGAGGGGCGAGATCACGAGGTCGACGTCGACGAGCTCGGCCAGAGCCTGGCGCACGACTCGACCACGCTCGCCCTCGTCTTCGACCGCATAGATCAGGATGCACGAGTCGAGGTAGATCACTGACTACGAACCCCAGCTTTCACGAGCGTCGCGAATGTCGTCGTCGATCTCGGTCACCGTGCGAACGTTCGGTGGTGGATTCCGCACCAGTTGCTCTGCAAGCGCCGCACCTGTGAGTCGGTTCTGCTCAACCGGCACGAGGCGAACAACTGGCCGGCCGCGCTTCGCGATCACCACGTCGTCGCCGTTCTCGGCCGCGGCGACAAGCTTCGAGAGGCTGTTTCGGGCATCCAGAATGTTGATCGGCTCCATGTGCACTCCTCGTTCTGGCGTTGTTCCCTAGCCAGGTTACCAGGCGCTCACACGAACCGCACGGCCGACTGCAGCCGCGTGCGCACTTCGAAAAGGTCAGTGCCGCCGACCCCGACGCCGGGCAGCCCGGTGCGGATGACATTGACGAGCCGCGAGCGCTCGACCAGCAGCCCCTGCGCGCCCCGCACGGTGCTGAGCTCGGTGAGCGACTGCGGCGCCTGCTCGTCTTCGACGACGATCGCGAGCGCCGAAAACTTCACGCGCGCCGCGCGCGCCAGCACCCTCGCCCGCGAGGCCAGCAGCGCGAGCGGCTTCTCGCCCGGCGCGAGCCCCGCGCCGATGACCTCGCCGCGCTTGGTCGACACGGGCGCGCCCCAGTCTTCGCTGAGCACCGCCCACAAGCCGGTCGGCCCGAGCACGACGTGGTCGAGCTTGTCATCGCGCGTCGGCCCGGCGAGCACATCGTGCCAGATCGTGAAGCCCATGCCGAGGGCGCCAAGCGCCGCGGCCGAGCGCTCTTCGGCAATCGCCGCCGCGAGCAAGTGCCGGATCTGCCGGGGGGCCGAGCGCACGAGGGCGTCATCGAAGGGGTCGGGCAGCTCGGCTCCGCGACCCACCCACTCGCGGATGTGATCGAGGTACTGCTCGCGGAACCACCCGCCGGGGTGCCCGTGCGACCTCGCGGACGGGCGCGAGTCGTACCGTTGCGGGCCCGAGGCCCCGCCGCCCGACTGCGACCAGGCGCGCGACGCAGCGCCAGCATCCGCCCCCGAATCGTAAGCGTTGCGCGCTGCTGGCGAGCCGACCAGCTGCCAGGCACGCTGCACCGCATCGAACTGCGCCGCCGAGCCACCGGTGTCAGGGTGCGCCTTGCGCAGCGCCACGCGGTAGGCGCGCTTCACGTCGTCGTCTGACGCCGTCGGGCTCACGCCCAACACCTCGTAGGGGTTGGCAGCCAGGGGCGAATCAGACATGGTGCGGCCAGCCTACGATGGCGAGCCCAGAGCCGGCTCAGCGAGCCGTGGGAACGAACGCGCTAGTTCAGCAGGCCGACGAGCCCCGTCAGCGCTTCGAGATCGTCGGCAGGCAGCAGGCTGATGAGCACGACGATGCCGCTCGTCGCCGCGAGAGCAGCGACCGAGGTGACGATCGCGAGCGCGATGCGCGACCGTTCTCGCCTGGTGGCTTTCGTCATGACAGCGGTGCGGGGCGCCGCAAAGCGCGGCGCGGCGGCAGTCGATCGGGCAGTGGATGCAGAAGTTAAGGTGGCCACAGGGTGTCCTTCGTCGCTCGGGTACTACGAGACGACAGCCTCGCCGACTCTGGGTGCGACGTGCTAGAAGGCAGGTCGCGGAGGAGAGTCCGGGGTCTAGGGACAACGTTTCACTTCAGCGTGACAGGCGCAGCGGCAACTCCCTACGGTGCCAGGCGAATTCCCAGCCGCCGTCTCGCACTGCCGAATCGCCCACGTGAAGCGCCCTACGCTGAGCGAGTGAGCTCAGATTCTGTGCGACCCGTCGCGCCGCGCCCTGCCCAGAAGCCCCACCGACGCGAGCACCACGGCGACGTCGTGCTCGACCCCTATGAGTGGTTGCGCGCGAAAGATGACCCCGAGGTCATCGCGCACCTCACCGCCGAGAACGAATATGCCGATGCGCGCATGGAGCACCTCGCGGGGTTGCGCGACACGATCGTCGACGAGATCAAGGCCCGCACGCAAGAAACCGACATGGGCATCCCGGTGCGCGAAGGCGACTGGTGGTACTACGGCCGCACGGTCGAAGGGCTGCAGTACGGCATCCAGTGCCGAGTGCCTGCCGCATCGATCGACGCGACTAACCCCCTCGACGTCGCCGCCTGGACTCCCCCGCCGCCGCTCGCCGACCCGTCACAGCCGCGCGAGGGCGAGCAGATCGTCATCGACGCCAACGTCGAAGCCGAAGGCCACGACTTCTTCTCGCTCGGCTCGCTCGACGTCAGCGACGACGGTCGGTGGCTACTGTTCGGCGTCGACACCGAGGGCGACGAGCGCTACACGCTGCGCATTCGCGACCTGACCACCGGCGAGACGCTGCCCGACGAGATCACCGAGATCTCGGCCGGCGCGTTCTTCGACCCGAGCGGTCAGTTCGTGTTCTACGCGACCGTCGACGAGGCGTGGCGGCCCGACACCGTGTGGCGCCACCGCGTCGGCACCCCGCGCGAGCAGGACGTCGCGGTCTTCCACGAACCCGACGACGGCTACTGGGTGGGCGCAGGCCGCAGCCGCAGCGGCCGCTACCTCGTGATCGAAGCCTCCTCAAGCATCACGAGCGAGTCGCGCGTGCTCGACGCCGCCAACCCCGAGGGTGAGTTCACTATCGTCTGGCCCCGACGAGCCGGAGTCGAGTACGACCTCGACCACGCCGTCATCGGCGGGCACGACCTGTGGCTCATCACCCACAACGACGAGGCTCCCGACTTCACCGTCGTCGCCGTACCGGTGGATGCTCCGCTCGCGCCGCCCGCCATACTCGTACCCCACGAGGCCGGTCGGCGAGTCGAGGGCATCGACGCGTTCGAGCGTTTTCTCGTGCTCGACTACCGCGCCGACGGGCTGCCCCGCACCGCGCTCGCGCGGCTCGACGACACGGTCGCCCTCGACGCGCTGGACTGGAGCGGCGGCCAGTGGCGCGACCTCGTCGCACCGATCGCGGGTGACGGCGCCGGCGAGGGCGACGGCGACGGCGACGGCGACGGCGACAAGCTCGTCTCGATCGGAGCCCGCGGCAACCCCGAGTGGCGCCAGCCGCTACTGCGCTTCGGCTACACGAGCTTCACCGAGCCGTCGACCGTGGCGAGCCTCGACGTGGCGCGCATCGACGAGGGCGCTTCCGCTGTGACGGTACTCAAGCAGCAACCGGTGCTCGGCGGCTACCGCTCGGCCGACTACGCCGAGCATCGAGACTGGGCGACCGCGCCCGACGGAACGCGGGTGCCGATCTCGCTGGTGTGGAAGAAGGGGCTCGTACCCGCGCTTGATCTGCGTGACGCTGGCGCGGTGCCCGAGTTGCTGTCTGTCGCGGGCGCTTCCGCGCCCGCGCATCTCTACGGCTACGGCAGCTACGAGGCGAGCATCGACCCCGGCTTCAGCATCCCGCGCCTGTCGATGCTCGACCGCGGCGTCGTCTTCGCGATCGCGCACGTGCGCGGCGGAGGCGAGCTCGGCCGCGCCTGGTACGAGACCGGCAAGACGCTCACGAAGACGAACAGCTTCACCGACTTCATCGCCGTCGCCCAGCACCTCGTCGACACCGGCGTCACGGCGCCCGACCGGCTCGTCGCCGAGGGAGGTAGTGCGGGCGGACTGCTCATGGGCGCGGTCGCGAATCTCGCTCCCGAACTGTTCGCCGGAATCCTCGCCGACGTTCCGTTCGTCGACCCTCTGACGAGCATCCTGATGCCTGAGCTGCCGCTCACCGTGATCGAGTGGGACGAGTGGGGCGACCCGCTGCACGACGCCGAGATCTACGCCTACATGAAGACCTACTCGCCGTACGAGAACGTGACCGAGCAGCCGTATCCGCGCATCCTCGCCGTCACGAGCCTCAACGACACACGGGTGCTCTACGTCGAGCCAGCGAAGTGGGTCGCGCGCCTGCGCGACGTCGGCGCCGACGCCCTGCTGCGGTGCGAAATGGAGGCCGGCCACGGCGGCGTGAGCGGGCGCTACTCGGCCTGGAAGCAGCGCGCCATCGAGCTCGCCTGGCTTCTTGACGTGCTCGGGCTCGCCGAGCAGGTACCCGCCGAAAACTGAACGCATCAACAAAGAGGCTGATCAGGCGAGGGATGCTCGCCAAAAAGAGTGCGTGCGCATCGACGAACCTTGCTAGCGTGAGGCAAGTGACTGCGCCTTCCCCCCTCGGCGAAAAAGCCGCAACGGCCCGACTCTCCACTCTTCGCCATATCGCCGGCATCATCAGCATCGTTGCTGCGACGATCCTGCTGACGGCGTTGATCACCCAGATCTCCGACCAGATCTCGGTCGGTCGATTCGAGCCCACCGAGTACTTCGCCTTCTTCACGATTCAGACCGCGATGATCAACATCGTCGTGCTGTTCGCGGGCGGCATCATGGCGCTGAGGCTCGATCGCGACACCCGGCTCTACTCCGCCATTCGGGCGAGCGTCTTTTCGTACGCGATTGTCACGGGCGTGGTCTACAACCTGCTGTTGCGCGATGTGCCGAACGACGACGGTTACGTCGGCCCCGAGTGGCCGAACGAGTCGTTGCACGTGTGGATTCCGATTTACATCGCCCTTGACTGGCTGCTCACTCCCGGCCGCGTGCGCATCGCCTGGAGCACGCTATGGCTCGCGGTGAGCTACCCGCTCATCTGGGTCGGCGTCACGATGCTGCGCGGTGAGTTCACCGGCTGGTATCCGTATCCGTTCCTCGAGCCCGACGGGCCCAACGGTGTCATGGGCGTCGTCACCTACGTCGTCGGCATCGCGGCGTTCATCATCGTGCTCGCCGCCCTGGCGGTCGTGATCAACCGTGTGCACACGCGGGGCGTGCGCGGCGTCGGCCACGGGCGGCGCAACACCGGCGAGATCCCCATCGTTCGGTCTGACCTGCGCTGAGCGCTATGAAACGGCTCTCAGAACCGCGACAAGGCGAGCGTTCGGGCCGTTTGTCGGTGGTGCGCGCTCGACTGTGGACATGAACGACACCGCCCCTGGGCCGGGAGTGGCGACGTGTCCGCGATGCGGAACCGACGGAGCGCTCCCCTTGTACTACGGCTACCCCGAGCCGTCCCACATCCGCGCTGCGCTGCGCGGCGAGATCGCGTTGGGCGGTGTGGTGCATGACGCCGATCCGCCGGCGTTCGAGTGCCGCAACGACGATTGCGGGTATACCTTCAGCCCATGAACGTTGCGCACCTGTTGCTCGTCGTGCACTCGGGTGCTGACGCGGCTCCGCACCTGGTCGAGGCCGATGCCGAGCATCCGCAGCTCGCCGTCATGGACGTCGCGGCGACGCGCGGTGACGGCATCTTCGAGACGCTCAGCGTCGTACGCGGGCACCCGCAGGCGCTCGAGGCCCACCTGACCCGCTTCGAGCGGTCGGCGGGCATGCTCGACCTTCCGCTGCCCGACCTAGGCCTATGGCGCGACGCGATCGTCGCCGTGGCCGAGCGGCTCGCCGATCACGACGAAGCCTGGATCAAAACGGTGCTTTCGCGCGGAGTCGAGGGGCAGCCGCTGCCCACCGGCTGGGTCTACGGCGCCGTGTCGCCCGACTTCCGGCGCGAGCGCACGGAAGGGCTGAGGGTCGTCGTGCTTGACCGCGGTTATCGCAGCGACGTGGCCCAGTCGAGCCCCTGGCTGCTGGCGGGGGCGAAGACGCTGTCGTACGCGATCAACCGCGCGGCGGTGCGTGAGGCGCAGCGCCGCGGTGCCGACGATGTCGTGTTCATGTCGACCGACGGGCTGCTGCTCGAAGGGCCGACGTCGACGCTCATCGTGAAGCGCGCCGGGCGCGTGTCGACTCCCCCGGCAGAGTTCGGCATCCTGCCCGGAACCACCCAGGCTGACCTGTTCTCGGCCGCAGCGGAATGGGGGTTCGAGGCGGTCGTCGAACCGTTGACCGCCGATGAACTGCGCGCTGCGGATGCGGCGTGGCTGGTCTCGAGCGTGCGGCATGCGGCCCCGGTGCGGGCCATCGACGGGGTTGCGGTGCCAGTGGACTTTGCCCTCACCGCAACCATGAACGGCTTCTTGAACGCTCGCCGCTCCTGACGTCGATTTGCACCCCGTGTGTAGGGTCGAAGTATGCACAGCACGATGGAGTGCCTCACCGACTGGATGTCTCGCCAGCGGTGGTACGCGGGCAAAGGGCGTGTTCCCGAGCTCGTTGAGGTCGCGCGCGAAGCGTGGCCGTGCTCTGATCCGGATGCTCGCATCGTCGTCCTCCTGGTGCGCGATACCGCCAACAATCCGCCGTCGCTCTATCACGTGCCGCTCGTGCTGCGGTCGACAATTCCGCGCGGCTCGGGCCGCACGTTCATCGGCCGCGACGAGAACGATGACTACTTGTTCGATGCAGCGCACGACGAGACGTACACGCACGAACTGCTCGCGCGGCTGGGTGTTCGTCGGGCCGACGAGTCGTCGCGCGTGCACACGGGCGAGCAGTCGAACACGTCGATCATCTTCGATGCCGCAGGCGATGCGCCCATCGTGGTGAAGCTGTTCCGGCTCGTGCACGCTGGTGACAACCCCGATGTGGTGCTGCAGACGGCGCTCACCGCGGTCGGCAACCGCTCGGTGCCGCGGATGCTCGGCTCGCTGTCGTCGACCTGGATCGACCCGCACGGCTCGCACACCCACTCTGACGAACCGTCGACCGGGCACATAGCTTTCGCGCAGGAGTTCGTGCCGGGCGTGCGCGATGGCTGGCCGCTCGCGCTCGAGGCAGCGGCAGCTGACGAGTCGTTCGCCGACGACGCCGATCGGCTCGGACGCGTGACGGCCGAGGTGCACACGGCGCTCGCCGACTGCTTGCCGTCGCGTGCGGCTTCGCTCGGCGACATCGTCGGTTTCGTGGCCGGCTGGTACCAGCGTCTGGCGATCGCGATGTCGGATGTGCCCGAACTGCGCGAGCTGCGGCCGGCGATCGAGTCGGTGTACGACGCCGCGCGCGAGGCGCACTGGCCGCCGTTGCAGCGCATCCACGGCGATTTCCATCTCGGGCAGGTGTTGCGTCGCCAGTCGGGCGAGTGGCTGCTCGTCGACTTCGAGGGCGAGCCCTTGCGTCCGCTGGCCGAGCGCGCCCGAGTCGATTCACCGCTGCGCGACATCGCGGGCATGCTGCGGTCGTTCGACTATGTCGTCGGCTCGCTGCGCAACACGGGAGCCTCCACCGGTGCTGCGGCGATGCTCGACGACGCCGCGCGGGGCGCGTGGGCGCGGGCCGCACGAGGAGCCTTCCTCGACGGCTACGCCAGCGCCAGCGGACTCGACCTCGCCGCCCACCAGACTCTGCTCGACGCCTTCGAGCTCGACAAGGCCGTCTACGAGGCGATGTACGAGTCGCGCAACCGGCCGTCGTGGCTGCCGATCCCGCTCGCGGCGGTCGCATCCCTAGTCTCTCCCGAGCGCGCCGCGCGCCGCTGAGCGCCTCCGCGCCCGGCGCGTCTGCCCTCCCCTCCTCGCGTCGCTCCGCCCCGCCAAGGGCGACGCAACACCGGGCGGTTCGGCAGTGACCGTGCGGAACGGTGCACGTTCTGAGCCGGAACGCACGGTATCGGCGCCCAGCAGGGGGCAGGGGTGCGCGGTGCGCGCTGCGGGCGGGCGCAGGGCCTACGCGGCGGGGCGCTGCTCGAGCACGTCGGTGAGCAGGGCGATGAGCGCCTGCACTTGCATGGTCCCTTCGGCGGCGACCTGCTCGTCCGAGCCGTCGAGCGCACGGGCCGCGAGGCCCGCCTTCGCGTCGATGAGGTCGGCGATGCGGACGTCGATCGTCTGGGCCGCGAGAATGCGCCACGCGGTGACCGGCAGCGCTTGACCGATGCGGTGCACGCGGTCGATTGCCTGGGTCTGCTCGGCCGAGGTCCACGACAGCTCGGCGAGCACGACGTTCGACGCGGCCTGCAGGTTGACGCCAACGCCGGCAGCAGACAGCGAGCAGACGATGACGCTGATCGAGGGATCATTCGTGAAGCCGTCGATCGCCTCTTGCCGTGCCTTGGGCGTCTGATCGCCTCGGATGCTGACCGACCGCACGCCGACGCTCGCGAAATGCGCCTTAGCGGCATCCATCACGTCGATGTGCTTCGCGAAGAACACCACCTTGCCCACGTTGCGGGCTAGCTGTGCCGTGTAATCCGCGGCCAGTACGGCCTTCGCCGTGCCGATCTTGCGCACCATGGTGAAGACGTTGTCGCCGTTGGCGGCCTGCTTCGACTCTTCGAGCTCGGCCGACGCGACGAGGCGCACCAGCTCGCGATCGATGCCGATCGGCGGCACGTCGCGGGCCGCGACCACTCGGCGGTAGCGCTCGACGAGACGATTGATGAGCGCCTCCTCCGAGGCGCGGATCGAGCGCGCCACGTCGTCGTCGAGCTCGACGGGGATGTCGGCGATGCGGCGAGCGGGAATATCGGCAGCGACATCCACCTTCTTGCGGCGCACGATGCCCATCTCGATGACGCACTGGCGTGCGGCCGCGAAGAAGCCCGGATCGGCCGGCGTGAGACCCGTGTCTTCGAGCGACGACATGAGGCGGCCGAGCGGCTTCTTGTCGTCGATCCACCCGAGAAACTTCCAGATCATTCTGAAGTCTTCGATCTGGTTGATGAGCGGCGTGCCCGTGAGCGCCATCATGAGCGCCTTCGGGTGCAGCACGCGCACGTTCTGCGCAAGCGCCTGCACGTGGCGCGTGCGCTGCGACGTGGCGTTCTTGATGAAGTGCGCCTCGTCGACGACCATGCCCTTGAAGCCGAACCGCCCGAGCCAGCCGACGTGACGGTCGAGAATCTCGTAGTTGACGATCACGACATCGCTGAAGGCGTCGAGGTCGTCGCCGTCGCCGTGCACGACTGTCGCCGAGCGCTGCGGAATCCAGCGCTGCACCTCGCGCGCCCAGTTGGTCTTCACGACGTTCGGTACGACGACGAGCAGTGGGAACGCGTTGGCGACGTTCGCGGCCATGAGCGCCTGCGCCGTCTTGCCGAGGCCCGGCTCGTCAGCGAGCAGGAACGTGCGGTGCCCGCGGCGCACTGCTTCGACGAGCTTCGACTGGTGAAGCATGAGATCCATGCCGCCGGGGGTGACGAGCGAACCGGCGTCGGGCAGCGGCATCGACGCCGACTGCCCGCCGGCGCCATACTCGAACGAGCGGAAGAGGGGCTCGATGAGCTCCCAGTTGGCGAGGCGACCGGCCATCGACACGGGCGGCGGGTTCAGGGCAGAAAGGTCGGGGGCCAAAAAGGGGTTGGCGAGCTGCGCTTGTTTGACCGACTTCGGCACCACTTGCTTCGCGACCTCGGGTGCGACGGGCTCAGGCTCAGAGACGATGAGCAGGTCATCAGGCTCGAGTTCGGCGCCCGAGGCCAGCAGCATGTCTCGGCGCAGGGCCTTCGCGGCGTCAGAGACCTTCGCCTCCGGGGCCAGCAAAGCGATGAGTGAGGTGTCGCGAGCGGCCGTCTTGGCCATGATGCTCGNNGCTCGCTGTCGGGCACCTCGCGGTCATCTTTCACGCGAGCGCGCTCGTCGCGCACGAGCAGCGCCGCGACCTGGAACTTGGTGCGGTTCGACGGACTCACCTTGGCGCCGCGCTCGGCGG
>DIUS01000134.1 GCA_002423075.1 Microbacteriaceae bacterium UBA6152 | reverse complement strand
CGCCCGAGTGCAGTGAGGACACCCTTCTGGTGAACACCACCATTTCAGCGACCCGACCGGGCCGCACGGAACAGCAACACCCACCGAGCCCGACGCTCGAGACCCGTACTCACGTGCGGCGCGTCGGCCCTGTCGATCGCCTGGCCTTGCGGCTGGGCCTCGCACTCGTCGCCTGGAGCAGGCGGCCGCGTGAGTTCGACTCGCGCGATCGTCAGGTTCGTCGTCTCGCGAACGCTCGCGCGACCGAGCGTCGCGAGCGCTCTCAGGAGCGACTGCAGCACCTCCTGCTGCCGCCGCGATGACGAGGCACGAGTGTTCGCACCGAACCGGGCGCCTGGCGGCTACCTGCCCCAGGCGCTCGGCGGGGCTTCGATGACCGGCACCTCGGCGTACGACCAGTGCGCTCCGTTGTTGTACATGCCGGTGGCCCAGCCCGAGAACCAGATCGCCCGCTCGACCTCGGCGGTCGGCGCCGACGCCCGCAGCGTGGCGACGATCTCGCTGTACCGACCGAGGGTGTTGAGCGCCTCGGCGGCATTCTCGGCGGCGTCTACGAGGGTCGCGTAGCGACCCGTTCCGCCTCCGCCGCCCGAGCCCCAGCCGTTGTTGAGCGGGTTGTTGCGGGTCCACCAGGCGTCGACGTAGTTCTCTTGACGCATCCACCTCGTCACCACGGTGACATTGCTGTCGGTCAGCGGAAAGTCGCCCATCAGCAACACGAGCTTGGCCCAGTCGTGATTCGTGCCACCAGCGATGAAGGTCTCATACCCGGGCGTGGCACCGAAGTCATGACGCTCGGCGATCGGCAGAGCATCCACGGCCGCTACTGCGAGCGGTTGCGCGTTCTCGTCGACGTATTCGGCGAACAGTTCTTCGCGCGTCGGCGTCGAGAAGCCAAAACTCGCCATGAGCACGAGGCCCGCCATGATCGAGGTGAAGACCGTGCGCGTCGTCGACCAGGCGTGGCGCCGGTAGGCCGGGCGCGGCGCGAGACGACGGTGCTTCGACATGGTGCAGAATCCCCCCAGAGAACGTCACCGGGCGGGAGTCCGGGCCGATGACCGTCTTCCAGGATACCAGCGCGCGCGACGACGGCCCGGGCGCGCCCAGACTCAGGCGAGCGCGCGCAGTCGCGGCGCGAGGTCGCGCTCGAAGAGCTCGAGGAACCGGCGCTGGTCGTGGCCTGGGGCGTGGAACACGAGGTGATTCATGCCGTACTCGACGTACTTCGCGATCTCGGCGACGACGGCGTCAGGGTCGTTGCCGACGATCCAGCGCTTCGCGATCTGCTCGATCGGAAGAGCATCCGCCGCCTTCTCCATCTCGACCGGGTCGGTGATGTCGTGCTTCTGCTCGGCTGACAGCGACAGAGGCGACCAGAACCGAGTGTTCTCGCGGGCGGTGTCGAGATCAGTGTCGTAGGAGACCTTGATCTCGATCATGCGGTCGATCTGCTCGAAGTCGCGGTCGACCTTCTCGGCACCCTCCTTCACGGCCGGGATGAGCTCGTCGGTGTACAACTCGACGCCCTTGCCCGACGTGCAGATAAAGCCATCGCCCGCGCGTCCCGCGTAGCGGGCGACGAAGGGACCGCCGGCGGCAATGTAGACCGGAATGGGCTGCTCGGGCCGGTCGTAGATCGACGCGTCGTGGGTCGAGTAGTACTGGCCGCGGTAGTTGACGCGGTCTTCTGTCCACAGCTGGCGCATGAGCTCAATCGACTCGCGAAGACGACCGAAACGTTCCTTGAACTCGGGCCACTCCTGCTCACCCGGGCCCGCAAAGCCCGTGGCGATCTCGTTGAGCGCCTCCCCCGTGCCGACGCCCAAGAAGATGCGGCCCGGGTACATGACGCCCATCGACGCGAACGCCTGGGCAAGCACGGCCGGGTTGTAGCGGAACGTCGGTGTCATGACCGAGGTTCCGATGCGGATGCTCGACGTGCGCTCGCCGACCGCCGACATCCACGTCAACGAGAACGGAGCATGCCCGCCGGTGTGCCGCCACGGCTGGAAATGGTCGCTCACGGCGACGCTCTGCATGCCGTGCGCTTCGGCCGCGACCGCGATCTCGACGAGCTCGCGCGGGTCGAACTGCTCGGCCGAAGCCTTGTATCCGAGAGTGAGGGGGTGCGTCATCGAGGGTCCGTCCGGTGAGTGGTCGAGGTCATTCCGAGATCGCGGCGCGCAGCGTCTCGATCGACGTGAGGGATGCTGTGCGCCATTCGCGCAGGTCGTCGTCGCCCGCTTCTTCCCACAGCTCGTAGAGCTCGGAGCCGACGGAACCGACGGCCCGCTCAGCAGCGGTAAGGATGAGGTCGTAGGTCTGGTCGTCGAACTGCGTCGAGATCAGTCTGATGTCCACCTCGTCGAGCGCGGCAGGCGGGTCGATGCGACCGAGCGCCGTGAGCGCCACCTCGGTCAAAGCAAGGGCGATCGAGCCACCCGGCTCCTCGAGGTAGTCCGAGGCCATGAGTTCGCGCAACTCATCGAACGAGAAGGTTCCGTCGACGAGTTCGTCGACGGCATCCATCGCCGCATCGTTCTCGAACGCGCCTGATCCCCATGCACTCATGGTGGCCACCCTAGCCACTGGCGCCCCGTGCATGACTGGTGTTCACTGTGAGGTGCTCGCGCGTTTGCGCAGGCGATCGCACCTGCGGCGCGAGGAGGCCCGACATGCTCGATGCCATCGGCACAGTCCTTCCACTCGCCGTGGCGCTCGCCCTGAGCCCGCTCGCGATCGCCTCGGTCGTGCTCATGCTGCTGTCGAGCAAGCCGAGGGCTGCGAGCTTCGCCTTCTTGATCGGTTTCGTCTTCTCGATCGCCGTCGTGGCGACGGCGGCCTTCCTGCTCGCGTCGGTGCTGCCCCACAGCGACGACGACACCTCGATCTCGGCGCCGTACCTGCTGCTGCTCCTCGGCATCGCAGCGATCGTTCTGGCTGTGCGGCAATGGCTCGCGCGCCCGAAGCCCGACGACGAGCTCGAGCTGCCGGGCTGGATCGCCAAGGTCGACGGCATCTCGACGCCCTCGGCCTTCACACTCGGCGCATTCTTCGGCGGCATCAAGCCAAAGAACCTGGTGCTCAGCATCAGCCTCGGCGTGAGCGTCGAGGCAACGATGATCAGCGGCGGGGAGGCCGCGATCGTGCTCGTGGCCGTCGCCGTCGTCTCGTCCATTCCGATCATGGTGCCGGTGGTGCTGTCTCTGGTGGCGCTCGAGCGCATCAGCGCAGCGCTCGATCGGCTGCGCGACTGGATGGTGCGCCACAACTCTGCGGTGGTCGGCGTCATTCTGCTTCTCGTGGGTGTGCTGCTCATCGGCAAGGCACTGAGCACCCTCGGCGCGTGAACGGTCGCGTGTGCTGACGGTCATCGGCGAGACGCTGCCGCTCGCGATCGCCATCGCCTTCAGTCCGTTCGGCATCGTCGCCGTCGTGGTCATGTTGCTATCGAACTACCCCCGTGCGACGAGCATCGGCTTCGTGCTCGGATGGGCCGCGGGCATCGCAGTCGTCGGTGTCGCCGGCTACCTGCTCGCCGAGCTCGTGCCCGAAGGCGTGGGCGGCGTGAGTGCGATCGGGCCGCTCACCCTCGTCGTTATCGGTAGCGTGAGCATCGGCTTCGCCGTGCGACAGTGGCGCACGCGACCGAGTGCCGACGACGATGTCGAGCTGCCGGGATGGATGTCACGCATCGACGGGCTCTCGGCCCTGCGGTCGTTTGCGCTCGGCATCGCGCTCGCCGCCACGAAGCCGAAGAACATCATTCTGGCGTTCGGATCGGGCGTCGCGGCCGGCACGGCAGGCCTCGTGGGCGCTCAGGCGGTCGTGGTGCTCGGGGTCTTCCTCGGGGTGTCGTCGATCTCGCTCGGAGCACCCATCATCGCCTTCTTGATCGCGGGCGAGCGGGTTTACAGCGGTCTCGAGAGCATTCGCGACTGGATGATCCGCCACAACTCGGCAATGCTTGGCGTCATCTTCCTCTTCGTCGGCGGCGTGCTGGTGGGCAACGGCCTTCAGTCGTTCTGAGCCGCGCCATCGCTGTCAGTCGTGATCGACGATGGTGAGGTACTCAGCCACCGCCCGCGGCACGTACGGTGCCACATCGCCGCCCAGCGCCGAGACCTGCCGCACGAGCGAGCTCGAGACGTGAGCGTGCGCGGGGTCGGGCAGCATGAAGATGGTCTCAACCCCCGCGAGGTTGCGGTTCACGATGGCCATCGGCGTCTCGTAGGCGACGTCCACCTGGCTGCGCACACCCTTGACGAGCACGCTGGCCCCGACGTCAGAGCAGTAGTCGACGAGCAGTCCGACGCTCCAGCTCGTCACGAGAATGCTGTCGGGCAGGGCTCGATCGGCGATCGCCTGCTCGATGAGCGAGACGCGCTGCGCGATAGGCAGCATCGCCTCTTTCGCCGGGTTGTGCACGACAA
>DIUS01000053.1 GCA_002423075.1 Microbacteriaceae bacterium UBA6152 | reverse complement strand
GCTAGGACGCTGCTGGAAGAGCCCGACGCTGTCGCGGTCGCCCCACGAGAGATTGCGCAGCGTCGATTCTTGCATCGCCGTCGCGAGAGCGATGACGATGCCGTACTGCGGCACCCCGAGCTCGCGACCGACGCGCACGATCGTCGCGGCGTGCGTGCGCATCTCGCCCGTGAGGGGAGTGACGCTACCGCCGCTGGGCGGTCCGCTCGGTGCGCCGGGCGCCGAGGGAGTGCTGGGGCGCGCGGCGAAGCTGACCGGCAGCACGGGGCGCTCGGCGATCGGGAGTGCGGCGACAGCGGCGGCTGTCGACGCGGGCTCCTGGCGCGAAGCCGCCTGTGCCTCGGGGGTCGAGGGCTTCGGCGCATCAAGGGCGACGCCGACCACCGGTGCCGGCAGCGGCTGCGCACTTGGCTCGCGACCGGGGATGGTCAGGGTCTGTCCCGGGTAGATGATGCTGGCGCGGTCGAGGCCGTTGGCCGCGAGGATCGAGCGCGTCGAGACTGTGAATCGTGCAGCGATCGACGAGATCGTGTCGCCCTTGACGATCGTGTAGCGTCCAGCGTGCGTGCGCGCGGGCGGGGGAGCGGTGGTCTTGACCGGAGCGGTAGTGAGGCTCAGTACCTGCCCGGGAAAGATCGTCGATCTCCAGGAGAGCCCGTTGAGAGCGAGCACCGACGCGGTGGAGAGCCCGAATCGCTGGGCGACGCTGCTGACTGTGTCGCCCGGTTCGACCACGTACACGGCCGGTGCCGAGGTCGCCGCGACGGTCGAAGTCGCCAGTGCGCCCGGCACGATTGCCGCACTCAGCTGCGTCAGTGCGGCCCGCAGCCCGAACGGCGCGGGCGACTGCTCCGGCTTGGGCGGAGCAGGCTTGCGCGCGTGGGCCGGCTCGATCGGACCGGTGAGGCCCATGCCGAGCGCGATGGCACCGGTGAGTACGACGGGCACCGTCGTGAAGGTGGCCGAGCGAGCACGCGCGCCGAGAGAGTGGCGGTGGCGAGCGGGCGCCGTGGCGGTCGACGGCGACAGGCCTGCGAACACCGCGTGCGCGCGGACGTCGATGGGGTCGCCCAGACCGAGACTGTGCGCAGTGTCAGCAGCGCTGCGAGTGTCGGTCATGTGATTCGGCCCTTCACACGTCATCGAGAGTGCACCTGCCCCGTCGCGCCCGAGTGGGCACTCGCGAGCCCCCCAGCCCACCGCCTCACAGTACAACGAAAGTCAACAGGAGGGGAAGAAGTGACTGCAGTTTACATGTTCGTAACATAGGGCGATGTCGCCGCGGACCGCCGCGACATGGCACGCTAGACCTGTGGCCGCAGAATCCGCTCGCTGGTTGACCATCCCTGACCTGGTCGAACGCCTCGGCTTGAGCCCGGGCAAAGTGCACCGCCTTCTGGAAGACCGGCAGCTGCTCGCCGTGCGTCGCGATGCGGTGCTCAGGGTGCCCGAGGAGTTCCTCGACGATAACGAGCCACTGAAAGATCTGCGCGGCACGCTCATGCTGCTGTTCGACGACGGCTTCACCGACGAAGAGGCGATGCGGTGGATGCTCGAGGTTGACGACATGCTGGGCACGAGCCCCATCGCAGCGCTGAGAGCGGGCCGCAAGGCCGAAGTGCGCCGCGTGGCGCAGGCGCTCGCGTTCTGACTTTTCGGGTCAGTGCGCGCGCCGCGTCACGAGGTCGCTGAGGCCCACCAGCTCGGCCCGCGCCGAGCGACTCAGGGGAGCGTCGTCGAGGGCTGCGATGGCCGTGGCGACTGACCGTGCGATCATCTGCTCGACCGTCTCGACCGCGCCGCTGTCGCGGATCGTCGCCTGCAGGGTCGCGATCTGGTGCTCGGAGAGCGTCGCATCGCCGAGCAACTCGTCGATGAGCGCCACCGCCCCGGCGGGAAGAGCCGCCCGGGCGAGAGCGATGATCACCGTGCGCTTGCCTTCGCGCAAGTCGTCGCCGGCTGGCTTGCCGGTCACCTCGGGGTCGCCGAAGACGCCGAGCAGGTCGTCGCGCAATTGGAAGGCGATGCCGAGCGGCAGGCCGAACGCACGCAGCGCCGACACCTGTTCGAGGCTGCCGCCGGCCATCAGGGCACCGAGCGCGAGAGGAGCTTCGATCGAATACTTGGCCGACTTGTAGGTCAGCACCCGGTGGGCGCGCGGCAGCAGGTCTGGCTCGTCGGCGTCGCGCCACGCCACCTCCTCGAGAATGTCGAGGTACTGCCCCACGGTGACCTCGGTGCGCATGGTGTGAAACTCGCGTCGTGCAGCGTTCGCGCTCACGGCGTCGTCGAGGCGCGACAGGCCTGCGTCGAGCAGCTGGTCGCTCCAGCCGAGCAGAAGATCGCCGAGCAGCAGGGCTGACGACGTGCCGTACCCCGTGGCGCTGCCCGCCCAGTGGTGCTCTCGGTGGTCGCGCTCGAATCTCCGGTGTGCGGCGGGCATGCCGCGCCGCGTGTCGGAGTTGTCCATGATGTCGTCGTGCACGAGAGCTGCCGCATGGAAAAGCTCGAGGGCGGCGGCCGCGTCGATGATGCTCGACAGATCGGGGTGCGAGTCGATCTCGGCCAGCAGGTCGTCAGGGTTCACCGTGCCGGCCACCGCATGCCAGCCCCAATAGCAGAAGAGGGCCCTGAACCGTTTTCCTCCACTCAGCAACTCGCTGCTGGCGTCGATGAACACGGCCAGTTCGTCGGCGATGCCCGTAACATGTGAGGCCCGCTGCTCGAGGAACTGCTCGAGTCGAGCGTTGACCAGGTCGACTAACCGCAATCTCTCAGGCACTCTCCTAGCCTATCCAGCACGGCAGTCCTAGAATGAAGCAGCGGAGAAGAGCTCCGCGATAGTGGGTAAAGGGGTAGTCATGCCGCTCTCGGAGCACGAGCAGCGTCTGCTGGAAGAGATGGAGCGCAATCTCTACCAGAACGATGCAGATTTCGTCGCGACCGTCTCGGGTCGCCGTGGGAAACCCAATTACCGACTGATCGTTATCGGTGCTCTTCTGGCAGTGGCGGGCGTGGCAGCTCTCGTCGCCGGAGTCATCGTGCAGCAGCCCCTCATCGGCGTCGTCGGCTTTGGCCTCATGCTGGGCGGAGTGCTCATGGTGCTCTCGCCGGGCCGAGCTCGCTCCGACACCGCGAGTTCGACCACTCCAGGTACCTCCGCTCGCAAGCCCGCTCGCGCGTCGTGGATGGACACGATGACCGAGCGCTGGGAACGTCGGCAGGACGAGCGCGGCAAGTAGCTCTCCACTTCCCTCCCTCTCTCGGGGTCGACCTTAGGGTCGGCCCCTTTTTTGTGCCTTCGGCACAGTAGCGCGAGCACTCTCCTCCACTACGGCCTCGGCCCATGAGTCGCGCCATTCCAGGGTTCTTGGCGTGCAGTGGCGAGGAATATGCCCTAGAGTGCGAAAAGTCCTTTACTTGGTGGAGGAAAGTGGAGTAAAGTGGAGAACATCACCTGATCTCGGGCCGGAGATGAGAGGGGGGCCAAGACGATGCTTCTCGGCACGCACACCCCCAAGCTCGACGACAAAGGGCGCATCATCCTTCCGGCCAAGTTCCGCAGCGAGCTCGCCGGTGGCGTCGTCCTCACGCGAGGCCAGGAGCACTGCATCTATGTCTTCAGCGGAGCGAAGTTCCAGGAGCAGCTCGACAAGCTGCGCACCGCGCCGCTGACGAGCAAACAGGGACGCGAGTTTCAGCGACTCTTCCTCTCCGGGGCGAGCGAGCAGGAGCCCGATTCGCAGCACCGTCTGACGATTCCCCCCGTGCTGCGCGATTACGCGGGCCTCGACCGCGAGCTCACGGTCATCGGCGCCGGCGATCGCGCCGAGATCTGGTCGACCGAGGCATGGAACGCCTACTACTCCGAGCGCGAAGAAGCGTTCGCCAACACCGAGGAGGAGGTGATCCCCGGACTCTTCTGATCGCGTGACCCTGACTCCCAGCCGTGAGTCGCCCTGGCGCACCTTCCCCGGTGCCAGGTCGCAGGCGGATGGGGATCCGGGCCCCGCGCTCGATCCGGCAACGATGATGACGGCCTCCGACCTGCACGTTCCCGTAATGCTCGAGCGATCGCTCGAGCTGCTCGCTCCCGCACTCGATGTCGACGGTGCGGTGCTCGTCGACGCCACCTTGGGTCTCGGTGGACACGCGGTGGCCGCGCTCGAGCGGCACCCTGGGCTCACGCTCGTCGGGCTCGACCGCGACACTGATGCTCTCGCCAAGGCGACCGAGCGCTTGCGACCCTTCTCCGACCGCATCCACCTTGTGCACACGGTGTATTCCGGTGTTCGCGAAGCTCTCGACGGACTGGGTATCGACCGCGCGACCGCGGTCCTGTTCGACCTCGGCGTGTCGTCGATGCAGCTCGATGAGGCAGGGCGCGGCTTCGCCTATGCGCAGGATGCTCCGCTCGACATGCGCATGGATCGCACGAGCGGCGTCACTGCGGCGACGATCGTCGCCGAGTACTCGGAGTCGGAGCTGCGACGCATCTTCTACCAATACGGCGAAGAGAAGCTCGCGCCGCGGTATGCGAGCCGGATTGTCGCCGCTCGCGCCGTGCAGCCGCTCGAGCGCTCGTCGCAGCTCGTCGAGCTCATTGTCGATGCGACTCCTCGCGCGGTGCAGCGCACGGGGCATCCGGCCAAGCGCGTGTTCCAGGCACTGCGCATCGAAGTCAATCGTGAGCTGGAGGCGCTCGAGCTCGCACTGCCCGCGGCGCTCGACGCTCTCGCCGTCGGAGGCCGCATCGTCGTGCTCGCGTACCAGTCGCTCGAAGACCGCATCGTGAAGCGCGAGCTCGCCCGCCGCACGCGATCGACGGCGCCCGCCGGCCTTCCGATCGAGCTTCCTGAGCACCGCCCCGAGTTCGGCCTGCTGGTGCGCGGTGCCGAGCTCGCCAACGAGGAGGAGCGAACGCGCAATTCCCGGTCGATCCCCGTGCGGTTGCGTGCCGCTGAGCGACTGAAGGAGGCCGCATGAGCGCGCTCGCGATGGCGCCGCTGCGCAGCCCCCGCCCGGCTCCTCAGCGTGCTCCGCTCGAAATCGTCACCTCGCGTCCCCAGCGTCGCGCCCGCCCGCGTGCCGCTCACGCGGTCGTTACGATTGTCGGGGTCTTCGCGATCTTGATGACGCAGCTCATGCTGAGCATCGTGCTGTCTGACGGGGCGTACCGCATCACGGCGCTCGAGTCGCAACGCATCGAACTCGATCGCTCCGCGCAGGTGCTCACCGAATCGATCGAAGCGCTTCGTTCTCCCCAGCACCTCGCGGCGAACGCTGAATCGCTCGGCATGGTTGCGAACTCGAGCCCCGCCTACTTGCGGCTCGCCGATGGTCGCGTGCTCGGTGTTCCCATCGCCGCGGGCTCCGGCGCTGGCCTTCTCGAAGAAACCGGGGCCGTGGTCGGCAATGTGCTGCTCGCCGACGTGGCCGTGACCGGCCCGGCAACGGAGACAGCGCCTCTCAGTGGCGCTGCACCGCCGAATGAGACTGCGGGCGTGGCGGCGAACCCCGGCGCCCTGGCATCGGTACCGTCAACCGCGGGAGCCATCCCGTCTCCGGTGACCCGGTGACCGCGCGCGTGATCGAGGAGTCGGCGTCAGCATGACCGCAGAACGACGTGTCCGCCGCAGAGTCGCCGCGGCCGTGCTCGTCATCTCTATGGTTCTCGGGGGTTTCGTTGTGCGCCTCGTCGACATTCAGGTCGTGCGTGCCGAGCAGCTGTCCGATGAGTCCGAGGCACGGCGGTCGATTCCATCGCCTCTCTACGGCGCTCGGGGCGACATCGTCGACGTGAATGGTGTCGTTCTCGCCGATTCTGTCTTTCGCTACGACATAGCCGTGTCACCGCAGTTCGTCGAGGACTACAGTCTGCGAGACCCTGACACGGGCGAACAGACGCAGCACTCGGTCACCGAAGCCTTGGCGGCGATTGCCGAGCTCATCGGCGCTGATCCGCTCCAACTGCGTGCGGGCATCGATGCCGAGCTCGCCCTTGATCCGCACGACGACCACTCCTACCTGGCGCGTGGTGTCACGACCGAGACCTTCCAAGCGATCCGGGCTCTGCGCGTGCCCTGGGTCTATTTCGAGCGACAGCCGAGCCGCACGTACCCGAATGGGCAGGTCGCAGGCAACCTCGTCGGTTATCTGGGCACAGATGGTCCGCAGTCTGGTCTCGAGTACCGTCTCAACGACTGCCTCGAGGCGACGCACGGGTCATCGACCTACGAGCGCGGCGCCGATGGCGTGAAGTTGCCGGGTACCACAGTCGTGCAGCAGGAGGCGGTCGACGGCGGTACCCTGCAACTCACGATCGACGCCGACGTGCAGTGGTTCGCTCAGCAGACGATCGCGGAGCAGGCGATGGCGATCGGCGCAGACTGGGCGACGGCCTGGGTCGTGCGCGTCGATGACGGCCACGTGATCGCCGCCGCCGACTGGCCGACGGTCGACCCGAACGACGTAGACGGAACCGCTCGCGAGAACTGGGGCGCACGCAGCTTCAGCGAGCCCTTCGAACCGGGCTCGATCTTCAAGGCGATGACCTTCGCAGCACTGCTCGACGCGGGGGTCACCAGTCCCGGCGAGCAGCTCGTCGTGCCGGGTCGCCTCCCGACAATCGCCAACTACTCGATCACCGACGCCTGGGCCCACGGCGATCTGCGACTGACCTCGACCGGTGTGCTCATGCGATCGTCGAACGTGGGCACGTCGATCTTGAGCTCCAGACTCAGCGCTCAGCAGCGCCACGACTACCTCTCAGCCTTCGGCATCGGCGAGCAGACGGCCGTCGACTTCCTCGGCGAATCGAACGGCATGCTGCGATCGGCCGAGAGCATCGACGGGCATGGCACGCTCACGCAGATGTTCGGCCAGGGCGTCACGGCGACGAGCGCGCAAATTGCGAGCGCCTACCAGGCCCTGGCCAATGGGGGAGTGCGGCAGCCGCTCACGCTCGTCACCGGGTGCGAGCACGCCGACGGCACCATGACACATATCCCGGCGACCGACGGGGTGCGTGCAGTCTCGGAGGCTGCTGCGGACACGACGGTGGCGATGCTCGAGAGCGTGGCGACTGATAGCGCCATCGCCTCGCTCGTGAGCATTCCCGGCTATCGCGTCGCTGCGAAGACCGGCACTGCCGAGGTGGCCCAGAACGGGCGCTACACCGACGAGCGCATCATCTCGGTGGCGGGCCTCGCCCCGGCCGATGACCCGCAGTTCGTCGTTGTCGTGACCTACGGCAGGCCCGATACGATGAAGACGTCGGCAACGGCGGCTCCCACCTTCCGGTCGATCATGACCCAGGTGCTCAAGACCTTCCGGGTCGAGCCGTCGACGCAGCCGGCCCCGCGTCTTCCGATCACCTGGTAGGCGCGCCCACGAAGAGAGGTCGCGTTGTCTGCTCACGCCCCCCGCGTGCTTCGGCCCGTGCACCTCTCTCCTCGCTCGTTGCTCGACCTCGCCGACACCTTCGATCTCACGATGGTCGGCGACCTCAAGGGCGCGGCGGTGACGGGTGTCGCTGTCGCGGCTTCGCACGTGCACCCTGGCGATCTCTACGTCGGCATGCGCGGTGCGCATGCGCACGGTGCCTCCTTCGCCGTTGAGGCGCGCGAACGTGGCGCAGTCGCACTGCTCACGGATGCCGAGGGCCTCGCGTTAGCGAACGGCAGCGGCCTGCCTGTGCTCGTCTCGCCGACGCCGCGGGAATCGCTCGGTGCCGTCTCAGCGGATGTATACGGCACGGCGGATGCTCGCCTCACCCTGTTCGGCGTGACGGGCACGAACGGCAAGACCTCAACCGCCTATCTGCTCGACGCGGTGCTGCGGCATCTGGGGCGGCGCACGGGCTTGAGCACGACCGCCGAGCGCATCATCGACGGCACCGCCTACTCGAGTCGGCTGACGACTCCCGAGGCCCCTGAGATCCACGCCATGCTCGCGCTCATGCGTGAGATCGGCATCGACGCCGCAACCCTCGAGGTCAGCGCGCAGGCGCTCGCGCGGCACCGGGTCGACGGTGTGCTGTTCGATGTCGTCGGTTTCACCAACCTCAGCCACGACCACCTCGACGACTTCGGCACCATGCCTGCCTACCTCACAGCGAAGGCGGCACTCTTCTCGCGAGAGCGCGCGAAGCGAGGAGTTGTCTCACTCGACTCGAGCTGGGGGCGCGCCTTTGTCGAGGCCGCCGAGGTCGACGTCGTGACAATGTCGTCCCATGTGGGTACCGGCGCCGACTGGCAGCTCACGGTGACCGACGAGCAGCCCGACCGCACCTATTTCAGCCTCACGTCGCCCGACGGCGAGTACATCGAGTCATCGGTGCCGGTCATCGGTGCGCATATGGCCGCGAATGCCGGGCTGGCGATCACCATGCTCGTCTCCTCTGGCATCCCCCTCTCCGAGATTGCGATGGCGCTCGGCGACGACCCGATTTCGGTCTATCTGCCGGGGCGTGCCGAGCGCGTGTCGGGCGACCGCGGCCCCAGCGTCTACGTCGACTTCGGTCACAGCGCCGACGCCTACGCGACGACGCTCGCGGCCGTCCGCCGGTTTACGAGCGGCCGGCTGTTCATCCTGTGCGCGGCGAACGGCAACCGCGATGCGACGAAACGCTCCGAGATGGGTCGCGTCGCGGCGCTCGGCGCCGATGTCGTCATCGTGACCGACCACCACCCTCGGCTCGAGGATCCCGCCCTGATTCGCGCGGCGCTGCTCGACGGAGCGCGTTCGGCAGGTTCTGGGGCCGAGATTCTCGAGATTGCCTCGCCAGAGCAGGCCATCATCGAAGCGGTGCAGCGGGCGCGGGAGGGCGACACGATCCTGTGGGCAGGGCCCGGTCATCTCGACTATCGGGATGTCGGCGGCAGGAAGGTGCCCTTTTTCGCCCGAGATCTGGCGCGAGCGGCGCTGAAGGACGCGGGGTGGTGAGCCGATGAGTCCCCGCACGCTCACCATCGTTGACGTCGTGCATGCCCCCGACGGCTCGACCGTCACCGTAGCCGTCGACGGTGTCGAGCGTACCGTCAGGCTGGGTGGTCTAGGGCCGCTCGTCGTCGAGCAGGCGGTCGACGCGCTGCGCGCCGCTCTCGACGCCGGCGCCAGCCTCGACGAGGCCACCCTCCCACTGCCTTTCGTCGACGTGCACTGCCGCACGCAGCGCCTCGCTGGCCCCGACGGAACCCTCCTGCTCGACGACACGCACGCCTCCTCGCCGGACGAGGTGCGGGGGTCGTTACGGGTGCTCGCTGATCTCGGACGGAGCGGGCTGCGCACCGTCGCGGTCATCGGGCCCCTGCGGATCGATGAGCGCGATCGGCTCGATGAGCATGACGCGCTCGGCCGCATCGTGGTGCGTCTCGACATCTCCCAACTGGTCGTCATCGGTGCCGAGGCACGACATCTGTATATGGCCGCGAGCCTCGAAGGTTCGTGGGACGGCGAGTCAGTGCTCTTCGACAACGCGGCGAGCGCGTACGATTTCGTGCGTGCGACGACTGGGCCGAATACTGTGATCCTCGTCAGCGGCGGCACCTACCGAGCCGAGCTTGCCGAGCTTGTGGCACGATTGCGCGAGGGCGACTCGTGATCGCCCTGCTGATGGCAGCCGCCTTCTCGCTCGCCTTCACGCTGTTCATGACACCCCTGTTCATCCGACTGTTCGGGCGGATCGGCTGGGGCCAGTTCATTCGCGACGACGGCCCGCAGTCGCACCATATCAAGCGGGGCACGCCCACGATGGGCGGCATCGTCTTTCTGCTCGGGGCCGTGCTCGGTTACTTCTTCGGCCACTTAGTGACGGGCGAGCGCGTCACCGCGAGCGCACTGCTGGTGCTGTTGCTCATGGTCGGGCTCGGCATCATCGGCTTCATCGATGACTTCACGAAGACCCGCAGGCAGCGCAGTCTCGGGCTCGGCGGCTGGGCGAAGATCGCGGGTCAGGCGATCGTCGCGACGGGTTTCGCCGCACTCGCTCTCGCTTTTCCCGACGACAACGGTCTCACGCCGGCGTCGACGGCGATCTCTGCCGTGCGCGACATCGAGTGGCTCGATTTCGCCGTGTTCGGCTCAATCGGTGCTGTGATCGCCTTTGCGATCTGGGTCAACATCATCGTCGTGAGCACGTCCAATGCCGTGAACGTGGCCGACGGGCTCGACGGTCTCGCGACCGGAGCGTCGATCCTGTCGGTCTCGGCCTACATCTTCATCGCCTTCTGGCAGTTCAACCAGTCGTGCAGCAACATCACGCTCGATCCTGTCAACGAGTTCCGGTGCTACGACGTGCGTGATTCGCTCGACCTCGCGATCGTTGCCGCCGCCATCGGCGCGAGCCTCATCGGCTTCCTATGGTGGAACACCTCACCCGCCCAGATTTTCATGGGCGACACCGGCTCGCTCGCGATCGGCGGCGCCCTCGCCGCGCTCGCGATCCTGACTCGCACCGAACTTCTCCTCGTGCTCATCGGTGGCCTCTTCCTCATCGTGACGGGCTCGGTCATCGTGCAGCGCATCTACTTCAAGATCACGCGGGGCAAACGCATCTTCCTCATGAGCCCGCTGCACCACCACTTCGAGCTGAAGGGTTGGGCCGAAGTGACGGTCGTCGTGCGCTTCTGGCTCATCGGCGGCTTCTTCGTGGCGCTCGGGGTGGGCCTGTTCTACCTCGAGTGGGTCAGTCAGTAGCCGTGGGGCGCCTCGACGAGCTGACCAGTTGGCACGACGACTGGTCTGGGCTGAATGTTCTCGTGCTCGGCCTCGGTGTGACGGGCTTCGCGGTCGCCGACACCCTCGCCGAGCTCGGTGCGCACGTTCTCGTCGCGGCTCGCGAGCCCGATGACGAAAGAGCGCGCATCCTGCCCGTCATCGGTGTCGACCTGCTGGCGCTCGACGACGACGACACCGTGTCGCCCGAGTTCGACGCCTTCGACCCGCAGCTCGTCATCGTGTCGCCCGGTTACCGGCCCGATCACCCGCTCGTCGCGTGGGCGCGTGACCGAGGCACGCCCGTGTGGGGAGACGTCGAGCTCGCGTGGCGGCTGCGCGACAAGGTGGCTCCTGCAGCCGAATGGATTCTCATCACGGGCACGAACGGCAAGACCACGACCACCCAGCTGACCGCAACGATGCTGCTCGACGACGGCCGACGCGCTGCGCCCTGCGGCAACATCGGCGTTCCGGTGCTCGATGCCATTCGTGACCCGGCCGGCTTCGACGTGCTGGTCGTCGAACTGTCGAGTTTTCAATTGCACTGGATGCCCGTCTCAGGCCCCGGCGCGGTGCATCCGCTCGCGAGCGCGTGCGTGAACCTCGCCGATGACCACTACGACTGGCACGGCAGCCCTGCCGCCTACGCCGCGGCGAAGGCCAAGGTCTACGCCAACACGCGCGTCGCCTGCGTGTACAACCTCGCCGATGAGGCAACCATGCGCATGGTCGAAGAGGCCGAGGTGGCGGAGGGATGCCGAGCCATCGGCTTCGGTGCCGCTGTTCCGACGCCGAGCAACGTGGGGGTCGTCGACGAGTACATCGTCGACCGGGCCTTCCTCGACGATCGGCAGCGCGGCGCTCTCGAGCTCGCGTCGCTCGACGACGTCATGACGGCGGGCCTCGCAACGCCGCACGGTCTGGCCAATGTGCTCGCGGCGGCGGCGCTCGCTCGCGCAGCGGGCGCCGAGCCGCGCGCGGTGCGCGACGCGCTGCGCCGCTTCACAGTCGACGCGCATCGCACGCAGTTGGTGCTGACGGAGGGGGAGATCGCCTGGGTCGATGACTCGAAGGCAACAAACCCGCACGCCGCCGCTTCGGCGCTCAGCGCCTATCGATCGGTGGTGTGGATCGTCGGCGGGCTCCTCAAGGGAATCGATGTCGCGCCGCTCGTGCAGACGCACCGAGACCGGCTGCGCGCAGCCATCATCATCGGGTCTGACCGTGCACCCGTGCGCGCGGCATTCGAGCGACACGCCCCCGAGCTGCCTCTCTTCGAGGTTGAGCAGGAACAGACTGACGGTGTGATGCCTGCCGCGGTGCGGCTGGCAGCCGGGCTCGCGCACGCAGGAGACACCGTGTTGCTCGCACCGGCTGCGGCATCGATGGACCAGTTCGCTGACTACGCCGATCGCGGCAATCGTTTCGCCGCAGCAGTCAGGCAGCACGTGAAGGGAGAGTCGGATGACCACAATCCGACCCCCGCGCCGCGGGGCGACTGAGCCGACACCCGAGCACCGACCGCGAGCCGTCGTCGTCGCTGTGCGGAGCCTCTTCGGCGCCGACCGCTCCGACGTCGCGCTCGTGCAGGGCACGACGATCTTCCTCGTACTCTTCGGCCTTGTCATGGTTCTCTCGTCGTCGGCGGTGACGTCGAGTCAGAACAACGAGGGCGACTTCTTTGCGGTCTTCGCCCGGCAGGGACTCTTCGCGCTCATCGGTATTCCGCTCATGCTCATGCTCGCCCGCTTGCCCGCCGTGTTCTGGCGGCGCTGGGCTCGCATCGCGGTCATGGTCGCACTGGCCCTCCAGTTGCTCGTCTTCACCGGTCTGGGGTACGGCTACGGCGGCAACCAGAACTGGATCTCGATCGGAGGTCTCACCGCCCAGCCGAGCGAATTCTTGAAGTTCGCCCTCGTGATCTGGCTTGCGACTGTCTTGGCCGATCGGGCGGACGGCTTCAGCGACTGGCGCAGCGTGCTTGTGCCCGCTATCCCCGTGTCGGGGCTCGCGATCGCGATGGTGCTCGCGGGTCAAGACCTCGGCACAGCATCCATCATGGTGCTCATCGTGCTGGCCGCACTGTTCTTCGCGGGCGCACCGCTCGGCAAACTCGCGATCATGGTCATCGTGCTCGCCGCAGGCGCCGTGGCCTTCGCGTTCTCGAGCTCGTCGCGCTCGAACCGCATTGACGTGTGGCTCAACGGCTGCGCGCCCGAAGACTACGAGCTCACCTGCTGGCAGTCAATCCACGCCCTCTGGGCGATGGGCTCGGGCGGCATTTTCGGCCAGGGATTGGGCAATTCGGCGGCGAAGTGGCGCTGGCTACCGCACGCCGAGAGCGACTTCATCTTCGCGATCATCGGCGAAGAGCTGGGTCTGGTGGGCGCCCTCGTGGTGCTCGCCCTCTACGCCGTTCTGGCCGTCGGCCTGATTCGCCTCGTGCGCGGCCACACCGATCCGTTCCGGCGCATCGCGACCGGGGCGGTGCTCGCGTGGATCATCGGCC
>DIUS01000103.1:12211-24286 GCA_002423075.1 Microbacteriaceae bacterium UBA6152 | reverse complement strand
AGGCAATTAACAGACACGCCCTAGTGCGCTGTGTCCGAGGTCTCGTGCAGACTGGCGCACATGTCAGACGCTGAGCTATCCGCTGATCCGCAGAACGTCGATGCACTCACACGACAAGTACTCAAGGTGCTCAACGAATTCGACCTGGAAGGACTACACCCGGGCGAACCCGGCTGGGCGCCCTTAGACGAATACTGGTTCTAAGCTCAGTCGTTCGCTCGACTGCTCGACGAAAACGGACGCATCAGTGTCCCCGACCTCCGCGCGGTGTGGATGAAGTGGTTCAGCAACGAGGCTGCTCACCTCTCGAGTGCAGAGACTGAGCAACTGATTGCGAGACTCAACAACTGCGTCGAGGTCGATACTCACCCGGGCTAGAACCCCAGCTGGAGCACCATGAGGCCCGGCCAGACGGCGAAGAGTACCGTCACCGGCAGGATGAGGAACACCAGGGGCACGAGCATCGCGACCTCGCGCGTACCGGCGGCCTCGAGCAAGCGCCGCTTCGACTCGTCGCGGGCGTCGAGGGCGTGGGCGCGCAGCACCTCGGCGAGCGGGGTTCCGCGGTCGAGGGCGGCGAGAATCTGATCGACCAGGCGGCCGACGGCGATGATCGCGAGGCCGTCGCGCAACTCGGCGAGCGCGGCCGTTATCGGCTGCCCCGCGGACGACCGGCGCACGAGCCGCTGCAACTCTCCGGCCAGCTCGCCGGAGCCGGTGCGAGCGACGCGCCGCAGGGCATCCTGGATGCTCTCCCCCGCCGCGACGCTCAGCGCGAGAAACTCAACGACAGTGGGCAGCTCGTCGGCGATGCGCGCCGCACGTCGACGGGCGGATCGGGCGAGCAGAGCATCCACTGCGGCGACGCCGACGATCGCGCCCGTGACGACTCCCGCCAGCGCAAGCGCGACGAGTGGCGCGCCGTCTCGCGACGCGACAATGCCGAGTGCGAGACCCGCGGCGGCTCCGAGCAGTGCGCCGAACAGCTGCCGAGTGCGGTGCCCAGCGACGGTGAGCGCCGAGCCAGACTGCCGCAGGCGCACGCGGATGACCTCTTCCCCACCGACGACCGTGTCGAGCACGCGCTGGGCCCACTCGACGGCGGGGGCCGCGAGGGCACCGAGCACCGGCAGCGGGTCACTGCGCCGCGCCTCGGTCATCGCGCGCGCCTCGGCCGAGACGTCGACGAGGTAGGGGGCGAGGCGGTTGACGAGTCGCGGCCGGCCGAGCCGGGGCATCGTGGAGACGAGCAGCCAGAGGCCAACGCCCAGCGTTAGTCCAGCGAGTGCTCCGGCCGCGAGCAGGGGCGTCATCGGAACCACCGGCCCTCTTCGGGCAGCCGCCCGAGCGCGATCATGAGCCGATAGGCGACGAGCGTCGCGGCGAGTCCGCCGGCGACAAGCACGGCGCCGCCGGGGGTGTTGTAAGCGGCGGCTGCTTCGGGGCGGGTGCTCAACAGCAGCAACACGATCCACGGCGCGACGACACCGAGGCGGGCCGCGGTGCGCACCCACGACTGTCGGGCGTCGACTTCTGACCTGACGGCGGCGTCGGCCCGCAGGTAGTGCGACAGCGAGCGCAGTACGCCCGGCAGCTCGGTGCCGCCGACCTCGCGCGCCATGCGGATCGTCTCGACGATGCGATCGGCAACGGGGTCGGCGAGGCTCGCCTTGAGAGTGTCGAGGCACTCACTGAACTGGGCCGAGCGCAGGTAGTCGCGACGGAACACCAAGAACGCGGGCCGCACCGGCTCGGGCGCGGAGTCGGCGAGCGCCGCGACGGCTTGCGGCAGGCTCAGGCCCGCACGAACGCCCGACAGCAGGTGGTCGACGACGTCGGGCCACACGGCACGCAGGGCTCGGCGACGCGAAGCCGCCCGACTGCGCAGAATCAGCACCGGTACGGCCGCCGCGACGACCGCCGCGACCGGGGCGAGCGCGACGACGGGAACGAGGATGAGCGTCACAGCGCCCACGGCGAGAGCGGTCATCAGGATGACCGCAACGAGCACCACGGGCGACACGCTGCTGACTCCCGCACGCGCGAGCAGCTCGGCGAGCGGGGCCAAAGGGTCGCGGCGAGTCTCGGCGGGCCGCTCCCGACGCGGCCACAGCCACGGCGACGCGACGAGCAGCACGCCCGCGGCGAGCAGCAGTGCGGCGACAAGTGTCATGCGCGGGGGCCCTTGTGGACGGCGGCGACGCGAACCGCGGACGGCGCGGCACTTGTCGAGGCCTCGGCGTAGGTCTCAGCGCGCAGCAGCATTGCGGGGTCGAAGCCGGCGCCGGTGAACCGCTCGGCTCGAGCGGGCAAGACGCCGGTCGGGGTGAGACCGCCCTCGAGCATCCGGAACAGCGTGTCGGCCTCGATCACGCCATCGACGACTTGCCCCGTCGGCGCGACGATCTCGGCGACGCGGCGCTGACCGCCCTTGACCAGCTCGCAGTGCACGACGAGGTCGACCGCGCTCGCGACCGTGGGCACGACGAAGCCCGAGTCGATGTTGCGGCCCGCGAGCAGGGGCAGGGTTGAGAGCTTCACGAGGGCATCGCGCGCGGAGTTTGCGTGAATGGAACACATGCCCGGCAACCCCGAGTTGAGCGCGATGAGCAGGTCGAGCGATTCGGCCTCGCGCACCTCTCCGACGACGAGGCGGTCGGGGCGCATGCGCAAGGCCTCTTTGATGAGTCGGCGCAGGGTGATCTCGCCGGTGCCCTCGAGGTTGGGCGTGCGGCACTGCATCGCGACGACGTCGCCTGCCGAGAGATCGAGCTCGAAGGTCTCTTCTACCGTGACGATGCGGTCGGCGGGGCGGGCGCTCGCGAGCATCGCGCCGAGCAGGGTCGTCTTGCCCGAGTGCGTCGCGCCGCTCACGAGGATGTTGCAGCCGGCGAGCACGCTCATGCGCAGAAACTCCGCGGCGAGGGGCGTCATCGAGCCGAGCTCGACGAGGCGCTCGAGGCTACCGATGCGCTGCGAGAACTTGCGCACATTGACGGCCCAGTGCCGCCGAGTCACATCAGGAATGACCACGTGCAGCCGCGAACCATCGGGCAGGCTCGCGTCGACGAAAGGGCTGCTCAGGTCGACGCGGCGGCCCGTGCTCTGCAACATGCGCTCGACGAGGGTGCGCACCTGGTCGTCGGTGAGGCGAGCATCCACTCGCTCGGTCACGCCCGCCCGCGCGATGAAGACGGCGTCGGGGGCGTTGATCCAGATCTCTTCAACGTCCGGGTCGTCGAAGTAGGGCTGCAGAGGGCCGTAGCCGGTGAGGTCGGCGAGCACACGCCCGAGCGCGGCCTGCTCATCGGCGAGCGGCGGCAGCGAGCCCGCGAGCGATCGCTCGGCGTAGGCCCGCAGCTCGTCGCGCACGAGTCGCTCAGCCGCGGTCGGGTCGGCGCTGAGGTCGAGCCGCTCGGCGCGCACCCGCTCGCGCACGCGCTCGGTGATGACGGTGACGGCGGAGGGCATGCGCGCCATTCTGGTGAGCGGGCGCAGTCGGGTTGCTCGGTTCTCCACAAGCACGCGGGCAGTGGATGCTCCCCCAGCGCTGCCCGCGACGCTTCCTTGGTCGACCTCCAGGCGGTGCGGCCCATAGCGTGTCGTGACGGCATCGATCGGTCACAAAGTGCGGCGGCCTGTCGTGACGAGGCTCATATGTGACCGATGGTGGGGTGTCATACACCCACCGCGAGGGCGTGCCTGCCCGTCACGCGATAGCGGGCCCCACCTGACGTCGGCGCCAACGACTGTGCGGGCGCCACCCGCCCTGTCGCAGCCGACGCTCGAGTCGGCTCATCAGCTCGCGGGGGTCGTCGAACACATCGTCACGAGTCGCGCGCACTGCGCGCCACCCCTCATCCGCATAGCGTTCGAACCGGCGCACGTCGGTCGTGAAGCGTCGGCGCGAGGTGCGATGCTCGTCGCCCTCGTACTCGACCAGCACTCCGAACTGCGGCCACGCAAGGTCGGCCTCGGCTCTCCAGGTCTCGGGCGAGCGCTCGGTCGACCGCACTGGATGCGCGACCACGGGCTCAGGAAGCCCCGCGCTCGCCACCATGAGCCGCAGCAGCGTCTCTGCGCGAGACCGCACGCCCGCTCGACGCAGGGGCGCAGCGCGCGCCAGGCGAGCGAACCCCGGACGCCCGTGGGCGAGCTCGAGCGCCACGACCATGGGGTCGGGCCGCCGCTCCACGGTTGCGCGCCACAGCATCGCGTCGGCGAGCGCCACGAGATCCGGTTGGGCGAGCTGCGTCGCGCAGGTCAGCAGGGTGAGCGGCTCATCGACGAGCGGCACGGGCAACGCTTCGCGCGTGCTCGGCGCTACGACCAACGCGCGTTCGACGCGGGCCGGGTCGAGCTCGATGCTGTGGCCGTGCACCCCCGCGATGCGCGGGGCACGGCCCGGCCTCGGCACGGATACGTGCAGCGCACGATCGAGTCGCAGAGCCCGAGGAAGGGGGAATCCACGCACGCCGGCGGCGCTAACGTGACTGATCGCGCATCCGTCGCAGAGCAACAGTGAGAGAGCGTGGGCACGCTGAACGATGTCGTCGAAGTCCACGTGGCGCGCCGCGACTCCGCGGTACGGATGATCGACGTCGGTGCGACGGGTGCGCGAGTAGGGCATCCGGTCGCCCGGCACGGTTGCGCGAACGACCCATGCGTCCTCGATCAGCACGTCGTGGTCAGTGTTCACGCAACGCAGACTGGGCGACACTGCGATGTCGCTGCGGCACACGCACCGAACCCGTCTATCGGTCGCGTATTGCGGTGTGATGGGGAGGAGGCCGAAATATGTGACCGACGGATGCTCGCCGTACATCATCGGCATCTCTAGGCTGGGCGGCGACTGCCGCGAGGGCGGTGACCCACGACAGGAGGCGCGCATGCTCGAGGCCCTGGGCGCCGGAGCGGTGGGGCTCGCCGCCGCGAGCTTTCTCGTCATTGGCGCCGCGATCGGCTGGTTCGCGCGGGTTCCGACCGGCGCCGTCGCCGGCGTGATGGCGTTCGGCGCGGGGGCGCTCATCTCGACGCTCGCGTTCGAACTCGTCGGCGAGGCGCACGCCGTGGGCGGCCTGCTGCCGACGCTGGGCGGGTTTCTCGCCGGCGCTGCGATCTACGTGCTGGCCGACCTGGCCCTCGCGCGACGAGGGGCCCGAGCGCGCAAGCGGTCCATCGCCCTGCAGAGTGAGCCGGGCGTGCACGCGCCCCCGGCCGCGGCCGCGAGCGCGAGCGTGGGGCTCGCCGTCGCCATTGGAGCACTGCTCGACGGAGTGCCCGAGAGCCTCGTGCTGGGCTTGTCGATCGCGCAGGGCGGTGCGGTGAGCATCCCGCTGCTGGTCGCTGTCGCGGTGTCGAACATCCCTGAGGGCCTCGCGAGCGCGGCGGGCATGAAGCACGAGGGCCGCAGCGCGAGGTACGTGTTCGGAGTGTGGGGCGGCATCGCCCTCGTCTCGGGTGTGGCCGCGATGCTCGGCTTCGCCCTGCTCGCCGGTGCCGCGCCCGAGGTCGTCGCCGTGGTCACGACCATCGCCGCGGGTGGAATCATGGCGATGGTCGCCAACACGATGATTCCTGAGGCGTTCGCCGCCGACCGGTCGTTCACGGGGCTCTGGGCGGCCCTCGGCTTCGCCCTCGCCTTCGCGCTCTACCAGCTCGGCTGACCCTCAACCGGTGAGCGCGTCGCCCGCAGCGCGCAGGTGCGCGATGAGGTCGGGCACCTCGTCGACCGTGCGGCAGAACATCGCTGGCTTGATGCACATGCTCGTGTAGCCCTGCTCGACTTGCCGGGGCAGGGCGGCGAGGGCCTCGTCGATGTCGGCGACAGCATCCGGCCCGTCGAAGCAGCCCCGGATGCCCCCCACGAGCTCCAGTTCGCTCATCGATCGCCCGACCTCGGTCATGGCCGTTTCGAGTACGCCGAGGTCGTCGGCGGTGAGTGTGCCGAAGGGGTTAAGGCCCGAGCCGTACTGCACGATGCGCCGCACGAGGGGCGGGTGCATGCCTTGCCCGCCGAACCAGAATGGTGGGCCGCCGGGCCGGAACGGCCCCGGCTCGAGCCACACGTCATCGAACTGGTAGAACTCGCCCTCGTGGCGCACCGGCGACTCGCGCCACGCGCGCGTGACGACCTCGAGCTGCTCGTCGAGCATCGCACCGCGGCGCTGGAAGGGCACCCCGAGCGCCGCATACTCGTCCTCGTGCCAGCTCACCGTCGGCAGCACGACGAGCCTGCCCTGCGAGAGCAGGTCGAGCGTGCCGAGATCTTTTGCGAGCTGCAGCGGGTGCCTCAGCGGGAAGATGATGGCACCCGCCACGAGCCGCAGCGTCGTCGTGGCCTGGACGATCGCCGACATGAGCACGATCGAGCTCGGCCACGCGGTCTCGGGATCTTGGTTGCCGGGTGCGGCGTAGTCGCGCAGGTTCTCCATGACGCCGTTTGCGCCGGCCGACGGCCCGAGGGCGATGTGGTCGCTCAGCATGACGGCGTCGACTCCGCAGCGTTCGGCGGTCACGGCGAGGTCGACGAGCCCGGCGAGGTCACGGGGGTCGACGATCGCGTCGTTCTCGGTCAACACCATGACCCAGCGGATGCTCACGCGGTGCCTCCTCGCACGCCTTGCTAGCCCTCAGTATCGTCGATCGGTCACTCGTTGCGGGTCGCCGCCCGGCCGTTCGCAACTACTGACCGATCGACGCGCACAGTGGCACAAGGGCGAGTTGCGTGAGGAAAGGATCCGCTGCCGAGCGGCCACCACAGCGCCCGGCAGCGGAAGTATGAGGGCTAGCCCTTCGGCACGAAGGTGTACTTCGTGGTGAGGTACTCGTCGATGCCCTCGAGCGAGCCCTCGCGGCCGATGCCCGACTGCTTCACGCCGCCGAAGGGCGCCGCGGCGTTCGAGATGACGCCCGCGTTGAGGCCCATCATGCCGGTCTCGAGGCGGTCGATCATGCGCATGCCGCGCGCGAGGTCTTGCGTGTAGACGTAGGAGACGAGCCCGTACTCGGTCGCGTTGGCGAGCGCGACGGCCTCGTCTTCGGTGTCGAAGGGCACGATCGCGAGCACGGGGCCGAAGATCTCCTCTGTCAGCAGGCGCGTGCCGGCCACGACACCCGTGAGCACGGTCGCCGGGTAGAAGTGGCCCGCGCCATCCGGAATCGTGCCGCCCGTCGTGACCGTCGCGCCCTTCGACACGGCGTCTTCGACGAGCTCGTGCGAGCCCCGCACGGCGTTGTCGTCGACGAGCGGGCCGATCTGCACGCCCTCCTCGGTGCCGCGGCCCATCTTCATCGCGGAGACCCGCTCAGTGACGCGGCGGCTGAACTCGTCGGCCACGTCGCGCTGCACGAGGATGCGGTTGGCCGCGGTGCACGCCTGCCCGATGTTGCGGAACTTGGCGAGCATGACGCCGTCGATGGCCTTGTCGAGGTCGGCGTCGGCGAAGACGACGAAGGGGGCGTTACCGCCGAGCTCCATCGAGGTGCGCAGGATGCCGTCGGCGGCCTGCTTCATGAGCACGCGGCCGACCTCGGTTGAACCCGTGAAACTCAGCTTGCGCAAGCGCGGGTCGGCGATGATCTCGGCCGACAACGCCCCCGACTTGGCGGTCGTGACGACGTTCACGACACCCGCAGGCAGGCCCGCGTCTTCGAGCGTTTTGACGAAATACATCGTCGTGAGCGGCGTGAGCGCGGCCGGCTTGATGATCGAGGTGCAGCCGGCGGCGATCGCGGGCGCGATCTTGCGGGTGGCCATGGCGAGCGGGAAGTTCCAGGGGGTGATGAGGAACGACGGCCCGACGGGGGCGTGCGAGACCACGATGTGGCCCGTGCCCTCGGGGTTCTCACCGAAGCGGCCGGTGATGCGCACGGCCTCTTCGCTGAACCACCGCAAGAACTCGGCGCCGTAGGTCACCTCGCCGCGCGACTCGGCGAGCGGCTTGCCCATCTCGAGCGTCATGAGCAGGGCGAACTCGTCGGCCCGCTCGATGACGAGCTCCCACGCTGTGCGCAGCAGCTCGGCGCGCACACGGGGGGCCGTAGCAGCCCAGCTCGCCTGCGCGTTGGCCGCAGCATCCATCGCCTTCTTGCCGTCGGCGACCGAGGCGCTCGCGATCTCNNCGCCGTCGATGTAGAGGCCCCGGGGAACCTTGGCGAGCAGTTCGGCTTCGGTGATCATGGTGGCTTCTCTCTTCTAGTTCGATTCGAGGGCTTCGCCGATGACGCGGATGCCCTCCCGCAGCAGCTCGTCGCTGATCGACAGCGGCGGCAGCAGCCTGATGACGTTGCCGTCGGTGCCGCAGGTGAGCACCACGACGCCGTTCACGTGGCAGTGCTTGGCGACGCGGTTCGTGAGCGCAGCATCCGGAGCACCGTGCTCGTCGACGAGCTCGATCGCCATCATGGCACCGCGTCCGCGGATGTCGCCGATGCGGCCGTCGCGCGCCTGCAGAGTGGTGAGCTCGTCGAGGATGANNGCCGCGGCGGTCGCGATGGGGTTGCCGCCGTAGGTGCCGCCGAGGCCGCCCGCGTGGGGAGCATCCATGATCTCGGCCCTGCCGGTGACGGCCGCGAGCGGGAGACCGCCCGCGATGCCCTTGGCGAGCGTGATGAGGTCGGGAACGATTCCCTCGTGCTCGCTCGCGAACATCGCGCCGGTGCGAGCGAATCCGGTCTGCACTTCGTCGGCGATGAACACCACGTTGTTCTCGTTGGCCCAGGCTTGCAGCGCGGGGAGGAAGCCCGGGGCGGGCACGACGAAGCCGCCCTCACCCTGAATGGGCTCGATAATGATGGCGGCGAGGCGGTCGGCGCCGATCTGCTTCTCCATGGTGTGGATGGCGCGCGCCGCCGCTTCTGCCCCGCTGAGCCCGTCGCGGTAGGGGTACGACATGGGTGCGCGGTAGACGTCGGGCGCGAAGGGGCCGAAGCCGGCCTTGTAGGGCATGGCCTTGGCGGTGAGCGCCATCGTGAGGTTGGTGCGGCCGTGGTAGCCGTGGTCGAACGCGACGACGGCCGACTTGCCGGTGTAGTAGCGCGCGATCTTGATGGCGTTCTCGACGGCCTCAGCCCCCGAGTTGAAGAGGGCGGTGCGCTTGGCGTGGTCGCCCGGAGTCAGGCGGTTGAGCGCCTCGGCCACCTCGACATAGCCGTCGTAGGGGGTGATCGTGAAGCACGTGTGCGTGAAGCGCTGCACCTGCTCGATGACGGCGGCGGTCACGTGCGGGTCTGCGTTGCCGACGGTGGTGACTGCGATGCCTGAGCCGAGGTCGATGAGGCTGTTACCGTCGACGTCGACGATCACGCCGCCGCCCGCAGCTGCCGCGTAGATCGGCATCATGGTGCCGACACCGGCCGAGACTGCTGCCTGCTTGCGGGCCATGAGGGCCTCACTCTTCGGGCCCGGGATGCTCGTCACGAGTCGCCGCTCTTGCCGCAGGTTCGGGCCACCGAGGGTCGTCGGGGTGTCGATGGTCAAGCTCATGCAGCCAGGGTAGGGGCGCTGGCGCGCTGAGGTGCTGTACACGTTGTATGTAGATCTGCTGCAGTCTGTACGCTGTGTATACGTTCTGCAGACTCCCGAAGTGTAGGAAGCCCGATGCCCGTCACGCTCGACGCCGTTCTCGCTCGCCCCGAGCTGCACCTGCGGCTCATCTGGGGTGACGACGTCGCGCGCGCTCAACCCTGGGGCTGGGTGCACTCGAGTGACCTCGTCGACCCGGCTCCGTTCCTCTCCCCCGGCGACGCGCTGCTGACGACCGGCACGCAGTGGGCGAGCGACGACGACATCGCTCCGTGGGTCGTGCGTCTGGCCGTGGCGGGTGTGCCGGCCGTCGGCTTCGGCACCGAGGTGGTCCGAGACGGCACACCGGATGCTCTCGCCGAGGCCTGCGCCGCGCACGGCATCGCGCTGCTCGAAGTGCCCTACCGAACGCCGTTCATCGCTGTGGCTCGCGCGGTCGCCGACCTCGATGCGGAAGAGCGTTACGCGCGCGTGCGGTGGACGCTCGGGACGCAGCGCGCCATCGCGGTCGCAGCACTCAAGCCCGCGGGTCTCGGGGCCGTCGTTGCCGAGCTCGGGCGGCGCATCGGGGCCGAGGCGGGCATCGTGCGGTCTGAGCCTGGCAGCGGCGGCGAGGCACGCGTGCTGGGTGACGAGCCGCCCGCCGCCGTACTCGATGAGGCCTACGGCATGCTGCGGGCCGGCCGCCGCGCCGCGCGCACCATCGACGAGTGGAGCCTGCAGACCGTCGGCGCCGCCACCGCTCTTACCGGGGTGCTCGCGATCGGCCCGGGGTCGGTGCACGACGACGCCGAGCGCGCGGTCGTCACGAGCGTCGTCGCGCTCGCGGGTCTCGCAGGCATCGCCGATCGGGATGCTCACGCAGCGTCGGCCGCCGACACCGCCGCACGCCTCGCGGCCCTGCAGTCGGCCATGCGCGAAGCACTCGTCGCGAGCGAGCCATCCTCTTTACTGGTCGCCGGGCAGCCCGACCCAAGCGACCCGGTTGCGCTCGTGCGACCGCTACTCGAGCACGACGCCGCGACGGGCGACGAGCTCGTCGAGACGCTCGGCACCTGGCTGCGGTGCGACGCAGTCGCCGAGGCCGCGGCGCTGCGGTTGGGCATCCACCGCCACACGGTTCGAGCGCGCCTGCGGCGCGCCGCCGACCTGCTCGACCGCGACCTCGACGCCTTCTCGGCTCGTGCCGAGGTGTGGGCCGCGCTGCAGGCCGCGGGGCGCTTCTAGCGCTCGAGTTCTAGACTGGCGACACCAGCGGGAGTGGTGAAATTGGCAGACACGCAGGATTTAGGTTCCTGTGCCTTCGGGCGTGAGGGTTCAAGTCCCTCCTTCCGCACGGGAGCAAGGCATCTTCTTGGCGTGCGCCCGGTAACCTGAGTCACCACCACTTCACCACTCAGCACCGGAGCCGCGCATGATGCCGATGGACCTCGGCCTCTTCGATGTCGAGGCGTGGATCACGGCCGCGGGCGCCTGGGGCCTCGTACTCGTCTGCGCGATCGTCTTCGTCGAGACCGGGCTGCTCATCGGCTTCTTGTTGCCCGGCGACACCCTGCTGATCATCACCGGAATCTTGACGTTCACGGGCGTCATTCCCCAGCCAATCTGGCTCGTCGTACTGTGTATCTTTGTCGCGGCGACGCTCGGCGATCAGCTCGGCTACTACATCGGCTATAAGGCCGGGCCACCGATCTTCGAGCGAAAGTCGGCGGGCTTCTTCAGCAAGAAGAGCGTCGCGCGCACCGAGTACTTCTTCGCGCGCTACGGCGGCTGGGCCGTTACGATCGCCCGCTTTATCGGCGTCGTGCGCACGATCGCACCGGTCGCCGCGGGCGTCGGCAAGATGCCCTACAAGAAGTTCTTGTTCTTCAACATGCTCGGCGCTTTTCTCTGGGGCGTCGGCCTGCCACTCATCGGCTGGGGGGCCGCACACATTCCGGGGGTCGCCGAGGTCGTCACCGAGTACATCGAAATCGTCTTTCTCTCGGTCATCGGCCTCGCCGTGATCGGCATTGCCTGGCACCTGTGCCGCGAGCAGTGGGAGAAGCGCAAAGAGGAGAGGGCCGCGGCCGCCGGGCTGCCCGTGCCCGAGTTCGAGATCTGGACAGCCGAGCCTGAGCACGACGGACGGCACGAGGCAGAACATCCGAAAGCCACCTACGGCGTCGGCCCGCACGACGGCCAGCACGAGAAGAAGCCGAGCATCTCGTGACGCGCGTCCATCCCGTTGCTCGCACCGTCGGCGACGCGGCCCGCGGGGCGCTCATCGGCTTCGCCGAGATCGTTCCCGGGGTGAGCGGCGGCACGATCGCTCTCCTCGTGGGCGTCTACGACACCCTCATCGACGGCGCCGGTCACCTCGCACGCGGGGTCGCGCGCACGATCGGCGACGGGATGCGGGGACGCGGTCTCTCGAAGGCCGCCGCGCACTTCCGCTCGGTGCGCTGGAGCGTCGTACTACCGATCGGCATCGGCATGCTCACGGCGATCGTGGTCGGCGCCGCGTTGCTCGCCCCCTTGCTCGAGGCGTACCCGACGGGCACGCGCGC
>DIUS01000103.1:9765-12131 GCA_002423075.1 Microbacteriaceae bacterium UBA6152 | reverse complement strand
GCCGCGTTCGCGGTGTGCGCGCTCGTTCTGCCCGGCGTCTCGGGTTCGTATCTGCTGCTGACGGTGGGCATGTACGCACCGACGCTCGCCGCCGTGAACGATCGAAACTTCGCCTACCTGGGCGCCTTCGTGCTCGGGGCGATCGTCGGTCTCGGCGTCTTCGTCTCGGGCCTGCAGTGGCTGCTGAAGAACCGCCGCCGCGTCACGCTCGTGATCATGACCGGCCTCATGCTTGGCTCACTTCGAGCGCTCTGGCCCTGGCAGACGGGGACCGGTGGGGTGCTGCCGCCCGACGACGACCTCGGCCTCGTGCTGCTGCTCGTCATCGTGGGTGCGAGCGTTGTGCTCGGCATCATGGCCATCGAGGCGGCGCTGCTGAAACGACGGATGCTCTCGCCGGAGATCATCGCCGACCCCGCGGTGCACGAGCCCGACGAGACCGCCGCCGCGGGTGAGCTGCCGACTGAGCGCGCACAGCACCGGTCAGAGCCCGAACGCTAGGAGCACGAGCAGCGTCACGTTCAAGGCGACGAGCAGGCTCGCGCACAGGATCGCGAGCGCCGTCGTCAGGCGGCGGTTCACCGACTCGCCCATGAGCTGTCGGTCGGCGGTCAGCCGCACGAGCGGGATGAGCGCGAACGGAATGCCGAAGCTCAACACCACCTGGCTGAGCACGAGCGCGAGCGTCGGGTCGACACCGAGGGCGAGAATCAGCAGCGCTGGCGCGATCGTGATCGCCCGACGCAGCAGCAGCGGAATGTTCACGCGCAGCAGCCCCGTCATGATCTCGGCACCCGCGTAGGCGCCGACCGAGGTTGAGGCGAGTCCGCTCGCGAGCAGCGCGATGGCAAAGAGCAGCGCGACCGCGGGGCCGAGCGCGTCACCGAGAGCCGCATGCGCGCCCTCGAGAGTGTCGGTGCCTTCGACGCCCGCGAGATTCGCCGCCGCGAGCAAGAGCATGACGACGTTCACGGTGCCGGAGATCGCGAGGGCGATCGTGACGTCGATTCGCGTGGCCTTCAGCACGAGCCTGCGCTCGGCGCCTGCGGAGACCTGGCCGAAGCGGTCGCGCGTGAGAGCGGAGTGCGCGTAGATCGCGTGGGGCATGACCGTCGCACCCATGATGCTCGCGGCGAGCAACACACTTTCGGTGCCGTCGAACATCGGCAACAGTCCGGCCACCGCCGCGGAAGGGTCGGGCGGACCGATGACGAGGCCGGCGCAGAAGCCGATGACGATGATCGCGATGAGCCCCGTGATGATGCGCTCGAAGGGTTTGGCGCTCTCTCGGCTCTGCACGACCAGCAACAGCATCGAGACGACACCGGTGATGATGCCCCCGACGAGCAGCGGCAGGTCGAAGAGCAGGTAGAGTGCCACCGCCCCGCCGATGACCTCGGCGACGTCGGTCGCCATCGCGACGAGTTCGGCCTGGCCCCAGTAGGCGAGCCGGGCCGGGCGCTGACGGATGCGCTGGCCGAGTGCCTCGGGAAGGCTCAGCCCGGTCGCGATGCCGAGCTTCGCCGACAGGTACTGGATGAGCCACGCCATGACGTTCGCCGTCACGACAACCCAGATGAGCAGGTAGCCGAACAGGGCGCCCGCCGTCATGTTCGCGGCGACATTGCCCGGGTCGAGGTAGGCCACGCCCGCGACCATGGCAGGCCCGAGCATCGGCGCGATAACGAGGCCGCGGCGCGCAGCGGTCAGGCGCGCGGCAGGTGCAGGGGTCGCGTCAGCAGGCACGCCTCGACACTAGCACCGAGTTTTCGGTGTACCGAAATCTACGACGATGACTCTCGCTCGAGCCAGATGGCGGCCGCGACGGCCGGCGAGACGACAACCTCGGTGCCTGTGCTGCGGGCGATGGTGACACCCGCGCCCGACGTCGGCTCGCTGACACTTATGAGCTCGTCGAGGGCGACGCCGAGGCGGTCGAGCACGCGGAGGGCATCCGGATCACGGTCGCTGATGCGCACGACGCGGCCCGTGAATCCGACGGGGGTTGCGTCGAGGCGCACGGCGTCGGGGCGGTGCAGCGTGCCGTCGGCGGCGGGGATGAGATCGCCGTGCGGGTCGCGCGTCGGGTGCCCGAGCTGGGCGTCGATCGCGCCGAGCAGTCGGTCGCTCAGGGCGTGCTCGAGCACCTCGGCCTCATCGTGCACCTCGTCCCACCCGTAGCCGTGCTCGGCGACGAGCCACGTCTCGATGAGCCGGTGCCGTCGCAGCATCGCCAGAGCGCGCTTCTCACCTTCGTGCGTCAGCCGAATCGCGCTGTACGGGCGGTGGTCGACGAGACCCGCGGCAGCGAGCTTCTTGACCATCTCGGTGACGCTCGAGGGCGCGAGCGCGAGGCGCTCGGCGAG
>DIUS01000103.1:2904-9706 GCA_002423075.1 Microbacteriaceae bacterium UBA6152 | reverse complement strand
GTCAGCCTACGAGTCGAGCTGGCTGTAGCGCTCTCGCAGTATCTCGGCAAGTGCCGTGAAGGCTCTCCCGCGGTGGCTGATCGCGTTCTTCTCCTCGGCACTGAGCTCGGCACTCGTCACCTCGAGCCCCTCGGGAACAAAGATCGGGTCGTAGCCGAAGCCGCCGATTCCCGCCGCCTCGCGCGCGATCGTGCCGGGCCACACCCCCAGGGCGACGTGCTCGAACGGTGCACCCGAACCGTCGAGCGGGTCGACGAGCGCCGCCGCGCACGTGAAGTGCGCCGCGCGGTTCGACTCGTCGCCGAGCTGGGCGAGTACGAGCTGCAGGTTGGCCGTGTCGTCTCGTTCGCCTGAGTAGTGCGCGCTGTCGATGCCGGGGGCACCATCGAGAGCATCCACGCTCACGCCCGAATCGTCGGCAATCGACGGCAGCCCCGTGTGGGACGCGGCGGCGCGGGCCTTGATGAGGGCGTTCGCCTCGAAGGTGTCGCCGTCTTCGACCGGCACCGGCCCGCCATAGGCCAGCAGGTGGATGCCCGGCACGTGCTGTTCGAGAATGCTCTGCAGCTCGGCCACCTTGTGAGCGTTGTGCGTCGCGACGACGACCTTGAAGGGCTCGACCGACACGGCGCTAGCCCGCCAGGGTCGCGCGCTGCAGCTCGGCGAGCTCGACGCAGCCGCCGAGCGCGAGGTCGAGCAGGGCGTCGAGCTCGGCGCGGTCGAAGGGCGCGGCCTCGGCGGTGCCCTGCACCTCGACGAACTTTCCGCTGCCGGTGACGACGACATTCATGTCGGTCTCGGCCCGGCTGTCTTCGTCGTAGGGCAGGTCGAGCATCGGCACTCCCTCGATGATGCCGACGCTCACCGCGGCGATCGAGTCGGTGAGCGCCGTGGCCTTTTTGGCGATGAAGTTGTGCTCGCGGCCCCACTCGACGGCGTCGGCGAGAGCGACGTAGGCACCGGTAATGGATGCTGTGCGCGTGCCGCCGTCGGCCTGCAGCACATCGCAGTCGATAACGATCGTATTCTCGCCCAACGCCTTCGTGTCGATGATCGCGCGCAGGCTGCGGCCGATGAGCCGCGAGATCTCGTGCGTGCGACCGCCGACCTTGCCCTTAACGCTCTCGCGGTCCATGCGGTCGTTGGTCGAGCGCGGCAGCATGCCGTACTCGGCCGTCACCCAGCCACGGCCTTTGCCGACGAGCCATCTCGGCACGCCGTTCGTGAAGCTCGCCGTGCACAGCACCTTGGTGTTGCCGGCCGTGATGAGAGCGCTGCCCTCGGCCTGTGCGCTCCAGCCGCGCTCGATCGTGACGGGGCGCAGCTGGGTGGGCGTGCGGCCGTCGGCGCGCAGGCCGGCTGCTTCGGCGATGGTGGTCATGAGGCGCCTTTCGTGGTGGTGACTACAGGAATCGTGCCGGTCGGAAACGCCTTCACGTGCCCGATCTCGGGGCCGAGAAATCGGGAGGCGAGCAACCGGAAGTGCTCAGTGTCGGGGCCGGTGGCCTCGAAGACGTGGTGCGGGGCATCCGTCGCCGGGGTCTCGAGACCGTGCGCCACGAGCTGGCGGTAGACGTCATACGCGGTCTCTTCTGCGCTCGAGACGAGCGAGACCTGCTCGCCCATGACGTACTGGATGGCGCCGGCGAGCAGCGGGTAGTGCGTGCAGCCGAGCACGAGAGTGTCGACTTCGGCAGCCTTCAGGGGTGCCAGGTACTCCTCTGCCACGGCGAACAACTCGGGGCCGCTCGTGATGCCGGCCTCGACGAACTCGACGAAGCGCGGGGCCGCGGCTTGCGTCACCACGATCTCGGGGTCGGCGATAAACGCGTCGACGTAGGCTCCCGAGCGCACGGTGCCCTCGGTGCCGATGACGCCGATGCGCTTGCTGCGCGTGCGCCGCACCGCTGTGCGCACGGCGGGTTGGATCACTTCGACCACGGGGATGCCGTGGCCTTGCTCGAACCGCTCGCGGGCATCCCGGAACATCGCGGCACTCGCGGTGTTACACGCGATGACGAGCAGTTTGACGCCCTGGTCGACGAGCTCGTCCATGATGCGCAGCGCGTGCTCGCGCACGTCGGCGATCGGCAGTGGACCGTACGGGCCATTAGCGGTGTCGCCGACATAGAGCAGTTGCTCGCGGGGTAGCTGATCGATGATCGCGCGGGCCACCGTGAGTCCGCCGAGGCCTGAGTCGAAGACTCCGATCGGCGCGCTGCTCACGGTGATTGAGTCTACTGCCCCGCACTCGTGCCAGATCTGGGCTTGGTAGATCGCGGGCGGGCCGCGCGCGCTGTCGAATCGTCACCGAGTGGCCCCGCTGCAGCGGCTGCGGATTATGCGCCGAACCCACGGCGAACCCGCGCGCGTAGGCTGAGCGCGTGACGACCGCACTGCTGACCGACCACTACGAGCTCACGATGATCGAGTCGGCCCTGCGCTCGGGCCGTGCGCATCGCGAGTGCGTGTTCGAAGTCTTCGGCCGCCGACTGCCCGGCGAGCGGCGCTACGGCGTGCTCGCAGGCACGGGTCGCGTGCTTGCGGCCGTGGAGGCTTTTCGCTTCGGGCGCGCCGAGCTCGACTGGCTCGCGAACGAGAGCGTCGTCGACGAGGCGACCCTCGAGTGGCTCGCCGACTTCCGCTTCTCAGGGCACATCGAGGGCTATCGCGAGGGCGAGGTGTACTTTCCGAGCTCGCCCGTGCTGACCGTGCGCGGCACCTTCGCCGAGGCGGTCGTGCTCGAGACCGTGATCTTGAGCATCCTGAACTACGACTCCGCGGTCGCGACCGCCGCCGCCCGCATGGTGTCTGCCGCCGACGGACGCCCGCTCGCCGAGATGGGGTCACGGCGGGCGAACGAGTCGGCCGCCGTCGCTGCCGCGCGCGCCGCCTATATCGCCGGATTCAGCGCCACCTCGAACCTCGAGGCCGGCCGCACCTGGGGCGTGCCGACCATGGGCACCGCGGCGCACTCGTTCACGCTGCTGCACGACACTGAAGAAGAGGCTTTTCGCGCGCAGGTCGACTCGCTCGGATCGGGCACAACCCTGCTCGTCGATACCTACGACGTGAAGACGGCGATCGAGACGGCAGTACGCGTTGCCGGGCCGTCGCTCGGGGCCGTGCGGCTCGACTCGGGTGACCTGCCCTCGCTCGTGCGCGAGGTGCGGACGCAGCTCGACTCACTCGGGGCCACCGGCACGCGCATTACCGTCACGAGCGACCTTGACGAACACACCATCGCGGCGCTGCGCGCCGCGCCCGTCGACGCGTTCGGCGTGGGCACCGCCGTCGTCACCGGGTCGGGATCGCCCGCGGCAGGCTTCGTCTACAAGCTCGTGGCGCGACGCGATGAGGGCGGCGAGTGGATGCCCGTCGCCAAGTCGTCGCCCGGCAAGGTCTCGGCGGGCGGAGCGAAACGCGCCCACCGGCTGCTGCGCGACGGCGTCGCTCTTGCCGAGCGCAACGTGGTGGATGACGACCGCGATGGTGTGCCCGAAGGTCTCGAACCCGATGCCGCCGTCGTCGCTCGCGAGCTCACCGTGCCGCTCATGGTCGACGGATCCCCCGACGCGCGTTGGCTCGGCGCCGACGGGGTGCGCGCGGCGCGCAAGCACTGCGCCGCCGCGGTCGCCGAGCTGCCCGCCTCGGCTCTGCGGCTCAGCCGCGGCGAGCCCGCGCTGCCGACGCTGACGATCTAGCTGTTAACTCGCCTGCTCGTCAGGCGCCTGCACCCGCTGGCCCACGACCGCGCTCACGCCGTCATGGCGCATGCTCACGCCGTAGAGCGCATCGGCGATCTCCATCGTGCGCTTCTGGTGCGTGATGATGATGAGCTGTGAGCTCTGGCGCAGGTCGCGGAAGATTGTTAGAAGTCGACCGAGATTGGCATCATCGAGCGCTGCCTCGACCTCATCCATGATGTAGAACGGGCTCGGGCGGGCCTTGAAGATCGCGATGAGCAACGCCACGGCTGCGAGCGAGCGCTCGCCACCGCTGAGCAGGCTCAGTCGCTCGATCTTCTTGCCCGCGGGCTTGACCGTGACCTCGATGCCCGTCGTGAGCATGTTCTCGGGGTCGGTGAGTAGCAGGCTGCCGGTGCCGCCGGGGAACAAGATCGGGAAGACGACGTCAAAGGCCGCCTGGGTATCGGCGAACGCGGCAGCGAAGATCGTCTGCATCGTCGCGTCGACCTCGTCGATGATCGTGAGCAGGTCGCGGCGGGTGCTCGCGAGGTCGTGCAACTGCTCGGTGAGGAACTTGTGGCGCTGCTCGAGCGCCGCGAACTCTTCGAGGGCGAGCGGGTTGACGCGACCGAGCTGGGCAAGCTTGCGCTCGGCGCGCGCGAGGCGGGCCTGTTGCTCGGCGCGGTCGAAGGGCTTGCCGGCGGGTTCTGTTCGCAACTCAGGCTCTGCCGCGGATTGTGCGCCGTCAGGTGTCACCTCAGCACCGTCAGCCTGAGTTGCGAACGGGTTCGCGGCGGCCTGGGCCACGATGTCGGCGACCCGCGTGGCCTCGTCGTCAGAGGTCGGGTCGAACGCGGGCGCATCGGGGTCGGGGTCTACGCGAGACGCCGCCTCGGCCGCGATCGCGTCGGCGACGGCGCGCGCGGCCGCAGTCAGCGCATCATCGTCGGGCACGGGCACGTGCGGGCCGTACTCGGCGACGAGCACGTCTTCGACAAGGCCGAGCTCGTCACCCGCGCGCTCGAGCAGTTGCGTCAAGTGCAGCTTCTTCTCGTAGATCTGCAGCTCAAGGCCGTGCACGCCCTCGGTGATCGCGTTGAGGCGCTCGCGCAGCGAGCTCTCGCTGCGGCGAAGCTCGAGCAGCTCGTCGTTCTGGGCCGCGCGCTCCGACTCGCGCTGGGCGAGCGCCACACGCGCTTCGGCGACCGAGCGGTCGATCGATTGCTGCACGGCGGGAAGGGCCACAGCTACGGCAGTCGCGCGCTCGACCTGTCGCTGTCGCAACACCGTGCGACGTGCGGCCTCGTCGGCCGCTGCCTTCTCAGCCAGGCGACGCTTCTCGAGCAGCTCGGCGGCTTCGCGCGCGCCGCGCACGCGCTCGCGCACGGTCTCGAGCTCGATGCGGCGCTCGAGTTCGGTGGCCCGCGCCGCCTCGAGGTCGACGACCAGAGCCTCGCGCGCCGAGGCGTCAAGCATGGGGCGTGGCCGCGCGGCAAAGGCCTCGTGCTCGGCCTGTGCCCGCTCGACGGCCGACTCGGCCTCGCGCACCGACTCTTGCGCCGCGTCTACCCCGAGGGCGAGCCGCGCGGCTTCTGCCTCGGCGGCCTCGGCCTGCGCCCGAGCCCGCGAGACCTGCTCGCTGCGGGCGGCGCGCTGGGCATCCTGATCGCGCACCGCGGCGAGCGCTTCGGCGGCCTGCTGCTTCGCGGCAGCGAGGGATGCCCGCGACTCGTCGAGCACGCCCCGAGCCCGCTCGATGCCGGTCGAGACCTCGGTCAGCCGCACCGAGGCAGCGTCGCGCTCGGCGGCGAGCTCGAGTCGGCTGCGCCCCGCCCCTGAGCCTCCGCGCAACACAGAGCGGGTGAGCACGTCGCCCTCGCGGGTCACAATGCTCACCGAGTCGGCGCCATCGAGCTTCTGAACCGCGGGCCAGGCGGCGCGGGCGGCCGCGAGGTCGTCGGCGATGAAGGTGCGCGCGAGCAGGGCCAGCACGCCATCGGGCGCAGTCAGTACCTCGGAGGCAGGGGTGAGGCCGCCGACCGCCGCCAGGCTTGCGGTAGCGCCGGACACGCGGGCGAGCACGACATCGACGCGGCCCGCCTCGGCGGCGTGCGCGCGCTCGAGTGCCGCGAGACCCGCATCGAGGTCGTCGGCGAGCGCGGCATCGGCGAGGGTGCCGAGCGCGGCCGCGATCGCGGCTTCGAAGCCCGGCGTCACCTGCAGGTGGTCGCTCACGAGGCCGCGAATGCCCGTCGAGCCGACGAGCCCGATCGCGCCGTCGCCCGTGTCAATCGCCTGCGAGAGCGCGCTGACCCGGGCCGCGAGGGCGTCGCGCTCGCGCTCGAGAGCGTGCACGGTGTCGCGCTCGGAGTCGATGCGTGCCGTGATCTCGGTCACGCGCGCATCGGCGTCGGCGAGCGCGGCATCGAGGGCCCGCGATTCGTCGGTGCCATCGCCCTCGTCGAGCTCGGGCAGGGCGGACAGTTCGGCGCGGGTCGCCTGCTGCCGGGCCGCCGCCGCCTCGAGGGCGTTCTGCTGCCGCAACAGTTCGCCTCGCGCGGCCGCGAGGGTCGAGCGCGCGACATCGACGCGCCCGGCGAGCGCTGCGAGCTCGAGGTCGTGCTGCGAGACCAGGGCGCTCTGTGCCGCGATCTCGTCGTCGAGGGCGTCGAGCGCGGCGCGCGCGGTCGCCGTGCGTGCGGCGACCTCGCCGACCTGCTGCTCAGCGGCGGCGACTCCGTCGCGCAGCGCTTCGGCCTCGGCGCGGGCCTCATCGACTTGGCGCTGCGTGATGGTCGTCGACATGCCGGGCAACTCGGCCTGCTGGCTCAGCAGGGTCAGTTTCTGCTGCGTGAGACTCGAGAGGCTGCGCACGCGCTCTTGCACCTGCTCGAGCTCGAACGTCACGCGGCGGGCCTCGTCGACCGCGTCGCCCACCTGCTGCGATTCGATGCGCTGCACCCTCAGGCGGGTCTGGTCGAGCTGGCTCTGCACGACGATGCGCTCGCTCGTGCGCTCGCTCTCGGTGCGGGCGTGGTCGGCCAGCGAGTCGCGCAGGGCAACCACGTCGTCGGCGAGCAGCCTCGCGCGAGCATCCCGCACGATCGCGGCGA
>DIUS01000103.1:0-2892 GCA_002423075.1 Microbacteriaceae bacterium UBA6152 | reverse complement strand
AGGATGCCCGCCGCCTCTTCGATGAATCCGCGACGATCTTCTGGGCTCGCATGCAGCACCGCGTCGAGCTGGCCTTGCCCGACGATGACATGCATTTCGCGCCCGAGACCGGAGTCGCTCAGCAGCTCTTGCACGTCGAGCAGGCGGCATGCCGTGCCGTTGATGGCGTACTCGCTGCCGCCGTTTCGGAAGAGCGTGCGCGAGATCGTGACCTCGCTGTAGTCGATGGGCAGAGCGCCGTCGGCATTGTCGATCGTGAGCAGCACTTCGGCGCGACCGAGGGGGCCGCGCGTGGCGGTGCCCGCGAAGATGACGTCTTCCATCTTGCCGCCGCGCAGAGTCTTGGCACCCTGCTCGCCCATGACCCAGGCGAGAGCGTCGACGACGTTCGACTTGCCCGAGCCGTTGGGCCCGACGACGCAGGTGACTCCCGGCTCGAACTGGAAGGTGGTCGGCTGCGCAAACGACTTGAAGCCCTTGAGGGTCAGGCTCTTGAGGTGCACGCACTGCCCCCTTTCGGCACGGTCGACGGCGACCGCCGCACGGCGCAGAACGGTCAGGGCTACCGTACCGGAGCGGCCGCGGCTATTCTGGCGCGCTCGCGCAAGCAAGAGTTCAAGCCCAAACGGCTTCTTCTCAGCGCCGCGCCATCAGCTACGCCCCGTGCTGGAAGGTCGGAGGCGAGCGCCTCGCGGCGCCCACGGGGTTCACCGGTCTATGAGGAGCACACGATTGTGCTCATCGAGCACCGCAGGCACCGCTTGGGTCTGCTGCTGAAAGCCGCGAACCTGCTGCACCCGCAGAGGGTTCGGCCTGAGCATCCGTCGGTCGTCACCCACCACGCCGAAGAGAACAGGCCCATGCTCGACGTGAACGAGGCCCTCGGGTTCATGCCCGTCGTCTACGAGGGCGCGTGGCGCAAAGACCTTCCAGCGACGGTCTAGCCGATGCGCACGGCAGTCATCCAGTTGCCTCCCGTCCCGTAATAGGTGGTGCCCTGGTACGTCACGGCCAGGCGGTAGACGACGAGGTATGACGGCGCGTAGGCACCGACGCGACCGTAGGTCGGGATGACGTGGTTGCTCACCGTGCACGTGAACGGAGTTGTCGCTCCCCCCGTGGTGATGCACGGCGTCGACACCCATCCGCCGAACGAGCCCGTGTCGTCGTTGCGCACGTTGACCTGCACATCGACGATCGCGCCCGCCGGTGAAATACCCGAGCCGGTGAAGGTGCTCACCCAGTCGTTGGGCCCCGGAGTGCGCGACACCGTACCGGCGAAGACAGGCGGGGCGGAAGGGCTCGGGGTCGGAGTCGGAGTCGGGCTGGGGGCGGTGGTGGGTGCGACGCTGGGCTCGGCCGACGGCTGCGGGGTCGGCGCGACCGTCGGAGTCGGAGTCGCGCTCGGCGTCGCGGTTGGTAGGGGCGCCGGGTCGATCGGGCTCGGAGGTCGGGTCACACCATCGACGACCGTGATGGTGACCGACGACAGNNCCGACCTGCTGGCCGTCGCGAGTGATGATGAGGCGCACGAGAGGCGCGTCGTCGCGCAGGTGAAGACGGATGCTGTGCTCGCCGGGTGCGAGCAGCGAGCCGTCGAGCGGCTGGTCGAACCAGACGCGTGCCGGAGGAGTCGGAACGGGCACGATGATCGCCGCGCCGAGCCCCACGGCACCGACGATCGCCGCACCGATCGCGATGCGTGACACCAGCAAGCCGGCGATCACGGAGTGTCTGTCAATCCGTATTGGGGGTAGTAGTACGCCACACCCCGAGAGTCGGTCTCGAATGCGCGGATGCCTGACTCGAACCGTGCGCGCGTGAAGGTCACCGTGTCGCCGAAGCACGGAGAATCGACCTGCACAGTCAAGTACGGGGCGCCTGGCGCTGCCTGGCTGATCGACCGCACGAGCGCAGACGGAGGTCCCGAGAAGAAGTCCCAATCGGGTAGCACGGGCAGCGCAACGGTGCCGCTCCAGGTAGAGGTGATACCCGCCACCTGCTCGTAGCTCGCGGCGCGCCGCACGACCGCCGACTCGATCGCGGGTGCTAGAGCGAAGGCGCGTCCGTTCAAGACGAGGGTCGTGTTCGCGGTGACGGTGCAGGTCGTGCCGTTGGCGAGCTGGCCGGGCACCCCTCCCGTGACGACGATCGAGGGTGGAGCATCCCCCACCGGTCGATACACGAGGCCCGGTATGTAGCCCACGCGGTACGCACTCGAGATGAGCTTTCCCTGCTCGCTCTCGAGCCCACGTCGCACGGTGGAGTACAGCACGCTGGCGAACGCCTGGCATGCCGACAGCGAGCCATCAGGGGCCGTCGCGGCCCCGAGCGTTGCGTCGACATCGGGATCGCCATACAGTTCGGCCACCGCAGTCAGGTCGCCGGCGGAGCCTGCCGGCACCGTGAAGGTCTCGCAGCTGAGGCCCGCCTGGGAGAGGGCGTAATCCATCGCCGCCACGAGCAGTGCCGTCATGTTGCCCTCCGCCACCGCCGCGATGTTCTCGTGCATGGGCAGCTGCGGCGGCAGACCGGTGGCATAGGTGAAGGCGACCGCGACCGCCAAGTTGGTCACCGCGTCGCAGGCCTGCTTCACATCGGGCGAAGCCGCGCCGGCAGCGAGGCAGACCGGGTTGAGGGCATCGAGCACGTCGATCGCGGTCGCATAGATCTTGTTGTAGATGCCCGCCACTGTGTCCCACAGTTCGGTGAGCGCCTCGTACACACCGGGCGAGACCGTGCTCACGAGGCCCGCTCCGAGACCGATCGACGCACCCACAAGGGCGCCAGCAGGCCCTCCGACGAGAAACCCGACGAAGGCCCCCATGAGTGTCGTCTGCAGCACGCACACGAACCCGCACTTGGGCTTCGACTTCTGCTCGGCGTCGTAGA
>DIUS01000077.1 GCA_002423075.1 Microbacteriaceae bacterium UBA6152 | reverse complement strand
CCGCCGCGTGTGTTCGCAACTCAGGATGAGAGACGAGATGTGACGGTACACGGGCGCACATCGGTCGTCTCAGCCTGAGTTGCGTACACGCGGGCGCGCATAGGGTGGGAGAGTGACCGACCCGACTTCCCTCGCGCCGCGGAGACCGCTGCTGCCGAGGCCCGTCGCCCTGCTGTGGTTCGCCTCCGTGGCCATCTGGGCCACGGGCAGACTCCTCGGGCAGTTCGGCGTCTTCTCGCTCCCCGATCCGCCCGCGGGCCCGGGTGATGGGGGCATCTTCGGCGACGCCGAGTGGCTCGCCGACGCGCAACGCCTCAGTGCGCTGCAGTCGTTGCCGACGACGATCGCCGTGGTGCTCGCCGCCATCGGTCTCGCCGTGCTCTGGATGCGCCGCGAGCCCGACCCGCTCTCGCGCGTCGCTGCGGTCTCGGCGAGCGTCATGGCCGTGGCCGGGGCGCTCTCGGCCGTCGCGGTGCTCGCCCTCATCGCCGCCGGGCCCGATCGGCCGATCGGACTCATCGACATTCCCGTCGGCACCGGTGCGGCGCTCGCGACGGCCGCGGCAGCAGCATCCACTGCCGTGCTCATTCGCCCGTATGTCGACGTCATGGCGGCGCACGTCTGGGCCGGCATCGGCGGAGCAGGCATTGCGCTGCCTTTCATGGTCGCTGGCGTCTCGCCCATGTTCATCATGGCCGGGGTCATGCTGCTCGCCACGCTCGATCGCGTGCACGGCCTCCGGGTCGAGGCCGACCTTGCCTTCCGGCACGCACTGGAGGCCGAGCGCATTGCGCAGGAGGGTGACGCCGGTCGCGGCATCGGCGTCTCGGGTCTGCCGGGCCGCCCGCCGACCCCGCGGGCACCGCGCCCGACGCTGCCGTGGTCGGCACGGGAGCGCAGCCTGACGATCTGGCTCGGCGTCGCGGCTGTCTTCATCGTCGCCGTCGCCTGGGCCGTCGGCGCGACGCTCGGCGAGCTCGGGACTCTCCCGGTGGTCGGCATCGTCGGCACGGGCTACGCCGCTGTCGCCTTCGGCGTCGTGCCGCTGCTGTGGCAGGCGGCGCTGCTGCTGCGGGTCGCGTCGACCGCGCGGTACGCACTCACCGTCACAAGCGGGATGCTCATCGCGGCCTCGCTCGCCGTGCTCACGGCGCCCGTGCAGCCGGTCTACTTCGGCGCCGTCATCGTGCAGTCACTCGCCATCGGGTACGCGGCCGCCCTGCTCGCGCCGCGCGCCACGACCCTCGGCCGCGTCATGCTCGGCACGACCGCCGCGCTCACCTGGCTGCTCGTGCTCGTGCCGACGGGTGCTCTGCCGCTCGCCTTCATCGGTGTCATCACGACACTCATAGCACTCCGTCGAAAGGTACGCGCATGACCGACCCCTCCAGCTCGGGCGGAACGCTCGACCGGCTCGCGGCCGCACCGTCGCGCACGGCGGGCGTCGTGGCGGCAGGCCTCGCCCTCGCGATGATGTTCATCGGGGCCGTGGTCATCCCGTCGATCTTCTCCGAGGAGATCGATCAGGTGACGCTCGTGCGCTGGTTCCTGGGGGGCAACATTCTCGCCTTCCTCGGATTCCTTCCGCTCTTGTACGCGGTGCACGCGATCATCGGAGCACGCGCCGTGCCAGCGTGGTCGATGGCCGCCGCCTACGCCGCGCTGCTCATCCGTCCACTTGCGCTCGTGCCCGAGATCGTGGCAGCGCCCGTGCATGTGTGGTCTCACCTCGGTCTCGGCCCGCAACTGCCGGCCTACCTGTTGCTTGCGACCACGGGCGTCGCGGCCGCGTTCGCGGCATGGGGTGTCCTCCCACTTGCGCAGAATGCCGCCAGTACCGGCCGTCGGTGGGCGGTGGCAGTGGGTGTCGGGGTACTCGTGGCGCTCGCGCTATTCTCGTTTGCCCCGTTCATCGCACCGCTCAGTGCGCTCGGTGTCGGCGTCGCCCTGCTTATGGGCAGGCGCACCTCGGGCGGGCACGACCCGTTGAACGGGCCGGCCGGGCAACACTGACCCAGTGCCGCCGAGACCCGCGGCGAGCGAGGCCGTCTGCGAGCATCCGGAGACCGGCACTCAGCCGATCGCGGCCTCGAGCTTCGTCGAGAGCTCGCCGGTGTCGAAGTAGTTCTCGATGACGACTACGTCGGCGCGCGTGGGGCCGATAGCCTCGACGAATTCTGCGCTCGTGAGAATGACCTGCGCATCGGCGGCGACCCGGCCGACCGAGGCGATGTCGGCGGCGACCACGGTGGCCGTGAGCCCGAGCCGCTGCAGCACCCGCTCGGCGTTCACCTTGAGGATGCCGCTTGAGCCGATGCCGGCACCGCAGATCGTGACGATCTTCACGCCGGGGCGCCTCCGGTCAGAATCGCGCGCACCTCGTCGCGCGTCGTCGCCTCGGCGAGCGCCGGAATCGCGTCAGCGTTGTTGAAGGCGTTGGCCAACTGGGCGACAGCCTCGAGGTGCGCGTCGGGCGCGACGCCCGCGAGTCCGATGACGACGCGCACGGGGTCATTATGGGCGTGGCCGAACTCGACCGGCTCGGCGAGCGTGACGACCGAGAGGCCGTCGCAGCGTACGTCAGAGCCGGGGCGCGCGTGCGCGAGGGCGAGCCCGGGCGCGATAACGATGTACGGCCCGTGGTCGTCGACCATGCGGATCATCGCCTCGGTGTACTCGGCCGTCGTGCAGCCGCTCTCGACGAGCGCATCGCCCGCGAGGCGCACGGCGGCGCGCCAGTCGTGTGCGCGCGCGCGAAGCACGATCGCACGGTCGGCAAGAGCGGGCAGGCTCATGCCGCAGCCTCGAACCCGGCGATGATCGTCTCCATGAGCGCTTCGCGGTCGTCGACGGGCAAGAACGCCGCTTGAGAGGCATTGAGCTGCAGAGCGAGCATGTCGTCGAGGTCGTAGGTGAAAGCCTCGCTCACAAGCTGCAGCTCGCGGCTGAGGGTCGTGGCGCTCATCAGGCGGTTGTCGGTGTTGATGGTCACGCGAAACCCGAGTTGGTAGAGCAGATCGAGCGGGTGGTCGACCATCTCGGTGCCCCACGCCGCGATCGCCCCGGTCTGCAGGTTCGAGCTCGGGCTCGTCTCGAGCGCGATCTGCCGGTCGCGCACCCACTCGGCCATGCGGCCGAGGGTCGCGAACGTGGTGTCGCCCTCGGTGCGCAGCTCGATGTCTTCGGCGAGCCGTACGCCGTGGCCGAGTCGCAGGGCGCGCCCGTCGAGCAGGGCGCTGCGAATCGACTCGAGCCCGTCGGCCTCACCGGCGTGCACGGTCACGGGCATCCACTCGGCGGCGAGCAGGTCGAAGGCGTCGCGCATGCGGCTCGGCAAGAAGCCGGCCTCGGCACCCGCGATATCGAAGCCGACGACGCCCGCGTCGCGGTGGCGCAGGGCAAGCTCTGCGATCTCGTGCCCCCGGTCGGCGTGGCGCATCGCGGTCACCAATTGACCGACCTGGATGCTGTGACCGGCGTTGCGCGCCTGCTCGACCCCGGCATCCAGACCCGCCTGCACGGCCTCGACTGTCTCATCGAGGCTCAGCCCGGCGGTCAGGTGCTGCTCGGGCGCCCAGCGGATCTCGCCCCACACGACACCGTCGGCCGCGAGGTCGAGCACGCACTCGCGCGCGACCCGCTCGAGACCTTCGCGTGTCTGCATGACGGCGGTCGTGATGTCGAAGGTCTTCAGGTACTCGACGAGCGAGCCGGCTGTGCACTGTGCGAGAAACCAGCCGGCCAGCTCGGTCGCATCGGTCGTGGGCAGCGTCAGCCCAATCTCGTCGGCGAGCTCGATGATCGTCTGCGGGCGCAGTCCACCGTCGAGGTGGTCGTGCAGCGACACCTTGGGCAACTGCACGAGGTCGAGGTCGGTGCCCGCAAGCAGGATCGGAGTCGCCATCGTCATACCCTCAAACCTACCGGTTCGTTACCGTGCTGTGACCCGAAAAGACTGGCGATGGCGCGCGAGTGCGCGGCCTGCGCCGGCGGGCGACCGAGCGCGGGCATCCTAGGCTCGATGCATGCCCGAGAAGATCATCCTCGACTGCGACCCCGGCCACGACGACGCGGTCGCGATGCTGCTCGCCCATGGCAGCCCGGAGATCGAGCTGCTGGCCGTGACGACCGTCATGGGCAACCAGACGATCGAGAAAGTCACGCGCAACGCGCTCGCCGTCGCGCGCGTCATCGGCATGGATGCTGTGCCCATCGCCCGCGGAGCCCACCGGCCGCTCGTGCGCACGGTCGAAACCGCCCCCGATATCCACGGTGAGTCGGGCCTCGACGGGCCGGTGCTGCCCGAGCCTGCGGTCGAGCTCGACCCGCGCCACGCGGTCGACGTCATCATCGACACCGTCATGGCGCACGATCCCGGCACCGTGACGCTCGTGCCGACGGGAGCCCTCACGAACATCGCCCTCGCCGTGCGCAAAGAGCCCCGCATCGCCGAACGCGTGAAGCAGGTCGTGCTCATGGGCGGCGGCGTGCACGTCGGCAACTGGAGCGCCGTCGCCGAGTTCAACATCATCATCGACCCTGAGGCCGCGCACATCGTGTTCAACGAGGCGTGGCCGCTCACCATGATCGGTCTCGATGCGACCCACCAGGCGCTCGCGACCGACGAGGTCGCGGCCCGCATCGCCGCGGTCGGCACGGCCCCTGCACGCTTCGTGGGCGAGCTGCTCGAGTTCTTCGCGCACTCGTACAAAGACGCGCAGGGCTTCGATCATCCGCCCGTGCACGACCCCTGCGCGGTGGCCTTCGTCATCGATCCCACGCTGCTGCGGGTCGTGAAGGCCCCGCTCGACGTCGAGCTGACCGGAGGCCTCACGCTCGGCATGACCGTCGCCGATTTGCGCGGCCCCGCCCCCGACGGATGCACGACGCAGGTCGCCCTCGACATCGACAATGACCGCTTCTGGGGTCTCGTGGTCGACGCGCTCGAGCGTATCGCTGACCCCGCGGTGGAGCATTAAGGGTCGCATCGCGACCCGCGACCCCAGCGCCGACGGAGCTACGCTCCGTCGGTTTAGCTAGTCGACGGCTCCCGCGATGAGCGGCCCGCCCGTGTGCACCTCGTCGCCCGGGTCGCCGATGCGGTAGCCGCCCTCGAGCGCCTCCAGCGCACGGGTGAAGCGAGCCTCGTCGTTCGTCAGCATCGTGAAGAGCGGCTGCCCCTTGGCGACCGTGTCGCCCGGCTTAGCGTGCAGGTCGATGCCCGCGCCGTGATCCACCGGGTCTTCTTTGCGGGCGCGGCCCGCTCCGAGGCGCCAGGCAGCGATGCCAAAGGGCAGAGCGTGCTGCTCGACGAGCACGCCGTCACGATCGGCCGTCACGACGTGGGCTTCACGGGCGACTGGCATGGCAGCATCCGGGTCTCCGCCCTGAGCGCTGATCATGGCGCGCCAGGCGTCCATGGCCTGCCCGTTCTGCAGCGCTCCCTCGACGTCGACGTCGGTGACGCCCGCGAGCTCGAGCATGTGCCGCGCCAGCACGACCGTGAGCTCCACCACGTCAGCAGGCCCGCCGCCGGCGAGCACCTCGACCGACTCGCGCACCTCGTTAGCGTTGCCGATCGCGAGGCCCAGCGGAACGTTCATATTCGTGAGCACCGCGCGCGTGGCGACCCCGGCGTCCTCACCGAGGCGCACCATGACCTTCGCCAGCTCGCGCGACTGCTCGATGTCTTTCAAGAACGCGCCCGAGCCGAACTTCACATCGAGCACGAGCGCGGCCGTTCCCTCGGCGATCTTCTTCGACATGATCGACGACGCGATGAGCGGAATGCACTCGACCGTGCCCGTGATGTCACGCAGCGAGTAGAGCTTGCCGTCGGCGGGCGCGAGGCCCGAACCAGCCGCGCACACGACGGCGCCGACCGCGTCGAGCTGCTGCATCATCTCGTCGACCGTGATCGAGGCGCGCCAGCCCGGGATGCTCTCGAGCTTGTCGAGCGTGCCCCCCGTGTGGCCCAGCCCACGACCACTGAGCTGCGGCACCGCGACGCCGAACGAGGCCACCAGGGGGGCGAGCGGCAGCGTGATCTTGTCGCCCACTCCGCCGGTGGAGTGCTTGTCGGTGGTGCGCTTCGACAGCCCGGAGAAGTCGAGGCGCGTGCCCGAGGCCACCATCGCCAGCGTCAGATCGCGAATCTCGTCGCGCTGCATGCCGTTCAAGAAGATCGCCATCGTCATGGCCGACATCTGCTCGTCGGCGATGTAACCGCGCGTGTAGGCGTCGACCATCCAGTCGATTTGGGCGGTCGTCAGCACGCCCTTGTCACGCTTGGTGCGGATGAGGTCGACGACGTCGAACGGCTCAATGGCCATCGTGGTACTCCTTCAGGGTGCGCGGGCCGAAGGCGTCGGGCAGCACCTCATCGATCGTCTTGATGCCCGACACCGTCTCGAGCAGCATGCCCTCGGCCGAGTGCTCGTAGAGCAGCTGACGGCAGCGGCCGCAGGGCATGAGCGCACCGCCATCGCCGTCGACGCACGTGAAGGCGACGAGCCTGCCGCCGCCCGTCATGTGCAGGCTCGACACGAGCGCGCATTCCGCGCACAGCGTGAGGCCGTAGGAGGCATTCTCGACGTTGCAGCCTGAGATCACTCGACCGTCATCGACGATCGCCGCGACCCCGACCGGAAACTTCGAATACGGCACATAGGCGTGCGACATCGCCTCGAGAGCGACAGCGCGCAGACCATCCCAATCGATATCGGTCATCCCCGCTCCGCTCACGACTTGATGTAGGGCTTGCCCGACGCCGCCGGCGGCCGCGAAACGCCCACGAGACCGGCCACCGCGAAGATCGTCACGAGGTAGGGCAGCATGAGCATGAACTCGCTCGGCACGGGCGACCCCACGATCGACAGCGTCGACTGCAGGTTCGTCGCGAAGCCGAACAGCAGCGCGGCGAGCGTCGCCTTAATCGGATTCCACTGACCGAAGATCACGGCGGCCAGGGCGATGAAGCCCGCACCGTTCGTCATCTCTTTCGTGAACGAGCCGATCGCGGCGAGCGTGAAGAACGCACCGCCGCCTCCGACGATCGCGCCCGCGAGCAGCACGTTCCAGAATCTCGTGGCCCGCACGTTGATGCCCACCGTGTCGGCGGCCTTGGGGTGCTCGCCGACCGAGCGCAGGCGCAGGCCCCAGCGGGTCTTGAAGAGCGCGAACCAGACTGTCGGCACGAGCGCGAACATGATATAGACGATGATCGTCTGGTTGAACAGGATCGGCCCGAGAATCGGGATGTCGCTGAGCAGCGGAATCGTCAAACGCTCGAACCGGGCCGGCTTGTTGAACAGGTCGGGGTCGGCGACCATCACGGTCGAATAGAAGAAGCTCGTCAGACCGATCACCAGCACGTTGAGCACGACACCGACGATCACCTGGTCGACCAGGTACTTGATGGCGAACGCGGCGAGAATCACCGAGACGAGCGCCCCGGCGACCATCGCGGCGAGCAACCCGACGACGGCCGAGCCCGTGAGGGTGGCGACCATCGCAGCGACGAAGGCGCCGGCGAGCAGCTGACCCTCGATCGCGATGTTGACCACGCCCACACGCTCAGAGATCACACCGCCGAGTGAGCCGAAGATGAGCGGCGTGCTCACCGTCAGTGCGCCGGCCAGCAGGCCCACGAGCGGCACCGTCGAACCCGCTGCCGCCCAGGTCAAGAACCCGAGAAGGAACAGGATCGCGAAGATCGTCGTCAGCCAGAGCGGAACTTTGCGCGCCGAGCGTACGAGCAAGAAGGCGTAGATCGCGACGGCCACCATGAGCACGACCGTCGCGATGCCCGTCGCGCTAGAAGGCAGCACGATCGCTGGCAGCACGATCGCGTCGCCCTCGTTGCTCAGGCGATAGGTCGTATCTCCTCCCCGAGCGAGCCCGATGAATAGCACGGCGCCGAGCACGGCGAAGATAGCGAAGGCGATAGGGGCCTTCCAGCTGCGCACAACGATGGTCGACGGCGCCAGGCCCGAACCCGAGTCGCGAGTGGTCGTCACAACGCTCACTTGGTCACCTCCGCCTTGCGGGCGAGCTTTGGGGTCCGCCATTGGAAGAGCGGATCGGGAGTGGGCAATCGGAAGATCGAGCGCACGAGGGGCGGTGCTGCGATGAAGAGCACGATGAACGACTGCACGACGAGCACGATGTCGACCGGAATGCCCTCGGCGGCCTGCATCGTGTAGCTGCCCGCCTTCAAGGCGCCGAACAAGATACCGGCGAAGAACACGCCCCACGGCTTCGACCGACCGAGCAGCGCGACCGTGATGGCGTCGAAGCCGATGCTGGCATCGAGACCGGCCGCGAACCCGCCGGTGAAGTTGCCGAGCACCTGGTAGACGCCCGCGAGGCCGACGAGCGCCCCGGCGATGAGCATCACCTGCACGTAGACGCTCTTCACGTTGATGCCCGCGACCTGCGCCGCGTGCGGGTTCTCGCCGACAGCGCGGAACCGGAACCCGAGGGCCGAGCGGTTGAGCAGGTACCAGGTGTAGATCGTCGCGAGAATCACGAGGATGAAGCCGAGGTTCAGGTTGTACTGCTCGCCGAGCANNCGCCCGGAGTGCGCAGCAAGAACGACACAAGGTAAAAGGCGATGTAGTTCAGCATGATCGTCACGATCACCTCGTGCGCACCCGTGCGGGCCTTCAGCAGGCCCACGAGACCGCCCCACAGCGCGCCGCCGATGAGGCCGATGACAAGGGCCACGATGAGGTGGATCACGGGCGGCATCGGGATGTAGGCGCCGACGTAGCCTGCAGCCGCTGCCGCGATGAGCATCTGGCCGCGACCACCGATGTTGAACAGCCCCACGCGGAACGCGAGCGCGACACCGAGGCCGGCCGCGATGAGCGGCGTCGCGTTGGCGAGCGTCTCGGTGACCGGCCGGAACGCCGCGACGAGATCATCGGCCCGGAGGTAGTTGAACACCGACCCGCGGAACAGGGCGCTATAGGCGCCGGCCACGGCATCCCACATCGTCGTGAGAGTGTCGAGCGGGCGCGAGAAGAAGTATCCGCTGGCCTCGGCGACGGCCTCGTCGGTCATGACGATGAGAATGCCGCCGACGATGAGGGCCAGCACCACAGCGAGTACCGAGATCGCGGCGCTGCCGCCGAAGATCTCTTTGAGAATCTGGTTGCCGCGGGGCACCGGGGGCTCGGACGCGTCGCGCCCGGTCTCATGCGCGACCACCTGCTCGTGCACCGCCTCGGCGCTCGTCTGCTCGTGCGCCTCGGCGCCCGAGGGCTTCGTCGTGTCGTCGCTCATGCTGCTGCCTCCGTGGGAGCTTCTCCGGCCATCATCAATCCGAGAACATCACGAGGGGTGTCGCCCGGCACGATGCCGATGATGCGACCCCGGTACATGACCGCAATGCGGTCGGCGAGCGCGGCGACCTCGTCGAGCTCGGTCGAGACGACAATGACGGGAATGCCCGCGTCTCGGGTAGCCACGATGCGCTTGTGCACGAACTCGATCGATCCGACGTCGAGGCCGCGCGTGGGCTGAGCTGCGACGAGCAGGCTGAGGTCTCGGCTCAACTCGCGCGCGAGCACCACCTTCTGCTGGTTGCCGCCCGAAAGGCTGCTCGCGGTCGACGTGATGCCCTGGGTGCGCACGTCGAACTCAACGATGCGGTCAGAAGCGAATTGGGCGAGCTCGGCGAGCTGCAGGGTGCCGCGCTTGACGAAAGGCTCACCCGTCGAGCGGTCGAGCATGAGGTTCTCGGCGATCGTGAACGTGCCGACCAGGCCGTCCTCGGTGCGGTCTTCGGGCACGAAGCCGACGCCGGCATCGAGCACCTGACGCGTGCTGCGCCCGACGAGCTCGTGGTCGCCCAGAGTGATCGAGCCGAGCACACGGTCGTGCAGGCCCATGATCGCCTCGGTCAACTCAGTCTGGCCATTGCCCTGCACGCCCGCGATGGCGAGAATCTCGCCCCGGTGCACCGTGAAGCTGACCGAATCGACGAGCACGTGCCCGACATGGTCGGTGACAGTGAGATCGGTGATGACGAGTGCGGGGTCACCGGGTGTCGCCGGGGCCTTCTCGACGGTGAGCTCGACCGCGCGGCCGACCATGAGCGAGGCCATCTCGACGTTCGTCGCCGTGGGTGACGCCTCGCCGACGACCTTGCCGAGGCGGATGACCGTGATGCGGTCGGCAACCTCGCGCACCTCGCGCAGCTTGTGGGTGATAAACACGATCGACGTACCCTCGTCACGCAGTTGGCGCATGATGCCCATGAGCTCGTCGGTCTCTTGCGGCGTGAGCACCGCGGTCGGCTCGTCGAACACGAGCACGTTGGCGTTGCGCGACAGGGCCTTGATGATCTCGACCCGCTGCTGAACGCCCACCGGCAGATCTTCGATCTTGGCGTCGGGGTCGATGTTGAAGCCGAAGCGGCTCGAAATCTCGCGCACGAGCTCGCGCGCGGCATCGAGGTCGAGCAGCCCGCCTGCCTTGGTCTGCTCGTGCCCGAGCATGACGTTCTCGGCGACGGTGAACACGGGGATGAGCATGAAGTGCTGGTGCACCATGCCGATGCCGGCGTTCATCGCGTCGCC
>DIUS01000149.1 GCA_002423075.1 Microbacteriaceae bacterium UBA6152 | reverse complement strand
GGTGCTGCCGCTGACCTACGCGGTCGATGGCCTGCAGGCGCTCTTCGCGGGCGGTGAGCCGTCGCGCATCGTCGCCGCGTTCGGCGTCATGGTGCTGCTCGGGCTCGTCTCGCTCGCGGTCGCCCGCCTGGCAGCGGCTCGGTCGCGCCGCCGCGATGCGCTCGACGCGTTCGCGCCGTCGATGGCGGCCGCCATGGGGTGACGGTCGCGCACGGCGTGACGGGGATGCACGTGGGCGCACGCACCGCGGGCCGCGAGCATGATGCTCGCGGCCCGCGACAGTGCTCCTGCTGACCTACTTCTTCGTGAGTTCGTGCGTTCCGCCGCTCATGGCGTACTCCTCTTCAGGAGACAGCACGAGCTGCTTGCGGTAATGCAGTCCGAACCCGAGCAGAATCAGCACGTACACGATGATGATCGCGATGATCGCCGCCTGGAAGGCGGGGTTCACCAGCAGTCCGATGAACACCAGGGCCGCTATGGCGGCGGCGCTGTAGGCGCCGAAGGTGCCCATGGGGCTCTTGTAGGGGCGGTTCGCGTCGGGGAACTTGCGGCGCAGAATCAAGAACGACACCATCTGCAAGAAGTACGCGACGACCGCGCCCCAGACCGCGATGTTCAAGATGATCGCACCGGCGACGAGACCGACGCCCTCGGGGTCGAGCTTCGACAGCACGTCGAGCACGACGATCGCGATGAAGCCGATGACCGCTCCCACGGTGAGCGCGACCCAGGGGGTCTTGTTCTTGCCCGTGAGTGAGAGGAACTTCGGGTAGTAGCCCGCGCGAGACAGCGAGTACATGTTGCGCCCGTAGGCGAACATGATGCCGTGCAGCGAGGCCAGCAGGCCGATGAGCGCGAAGATCGCGAGCAGCGCAGCGAGTTCATCGCCCACGATCGCCCTGAACCCGTCGAGCAGCGGTTCGAGCGATACGCCCGTGGCTTCAGCGCCCAAGACGCCCGTGTTCAAGAAGAGCACGAGCACGCCCGTGATGATGAGCGTGCCGCGGGCAAGCACTGCTGCGCGCGGAATGTCTTTCTCGGGGGTGTGCGACTCTTCGGCGGCGAGCGGCAGCTCTTCGATGCCGAGGAAGAACCACATGGCGAACGGAAGCGCGAACAAGATCGCGACCCAGCCTTCGGGCAGGAACGTCGACGAGCCAGCCACGTCGGGGTTCGGCGCCATGTCCCAGAGCTTGTCGAACGAGAACAGCCCCGAGGCGAGTGCCATGACCGAGAACACCAGGATGATGGCGATCGCGATGATCGAGACGACGATCGCGAACCGGAACGAGATGTGCGCACCCGCGGCGTTGAGGCCGACAAAGGCGACGTAGAGCACGAGCCACCAGACCCACATCAAGTTCGACTCGGCCAGCGAGAAGTTCAAGAGCCCGGCGGTGACCCCGTCGAGATACTGGGCCGAGAAGAACACGACGACCGCCGTTGTGGCGACGTACTCGATCGTCTCGGCAGCGCCCGTGACCAGGCCGCCCCACGGCCCCATGGCCGATCGAGCGAACGAGTAGGCGCCGCCCGTGTGCGGCATGGCGGCCGACATCTCGCTGATGGAGAAGGTGAGCCCGTAGTACATGACGACGAGCACGACGAAGGCAATGAGCATGCCGCCGAAGCCGGCGAAGTCGATGCCGAAGTTCCACCCCGAGAAGTCGCCCGAGATGACCGCGGCGACGCCGAGGCCCCAGAGGCCCCACACACCGGCCGAGCGGCGCAGACCGCGTTTCTCGAAGTAGTTCTGGTCGACGCTGGTGTACGAGACACCGCCGGTCGCCTTGGTTGTTTCTGCCATTCATTCCTCCTGGAGGTGGATGCGGGTGGAACGGCGGAGCAGGCGGAAGCGCCACACTGCGCCTTGGCACCTGAGCATGGCCCTTAAGGTGGGTCTTGTCTACCATTGAAAACAAGAATTCCGGTCGTGCCCGTCGATGCCCGTCTGGCCTTGTGGTAGTAATGGTCGACAATCGTGCCAAGGGAGGCCCCATGTCTGCTGCGCCGTCGACCGTGAGATCCGGCAACCTGACGATCGCCGAGCTCGAGAGCCTCATTGATGCGGGCGAGATCGACACCGTCATCGTCGCCTTCGCCGACATGCAGGGCCGCCTCGTCGGCAAGCGCGTCTCGGCGCGACTGTTCCGCGAAGAGGTCGCGGCCCACGGCGCAGAGTGCTGCAACTATCTGCTCGCCGTCGACGTCGAGATGAACACGGTCGAGGGCTACGCCCTCTCGTCGTGGCAGACCGGCTACGGCGACATGGTCATGCAGCCCGACATGGGCACGCTCCGCCGCATTCCCTGGCTGCCCGGCACGGCCCTCGTCATCGCCGACCTGCAGCGCATGGACGGCGGGCCGGTCGCCCCGAGCCCCCGCCAGATCTTGCAGCAACAGGTCGACCGACTCGCCGCGCACGGCCTCGTGCCCTACGTGGGAACCGAGCTCGAGTTCATCGTCTTCGACGAGACCTACCGGCAGGCCTGGGCGAAGGGCTACGACAACCTCACCCCCGCGAGCGACTACAACATCGACTACGCACTGCTCGCCTCGACGCGCATGGAGCCGCTGCTGCGCGACATTCGCACCGGCATGGATGGCGCCGGCATGTACTGCGAGGGTGTCAAGGGCGAGTGCAACCTCGGCCAGCAGGAGATCGCCTTCCGTTACGCCCACGCCCTCGCGACATGCGACAACCACGTCATCTACAAGAACGGCGCGAAAGAGATCGCCGACGCGCACGGCAAGGCCATCACTTTCATGGCCAAGTTCAACGAGCGCGAAGGCAACAGCTGTCACATTCACCTGAGCGTGCGCGGCACCGACGGCTCGGCGGTGATGGCCGGCGACGGCGCGCACGGCTTCTCACCGCTCATGGAGCACTGGCTCGCCGGTCAGCTCGCCGCGATGCGCGAGCTCAGCCTGTTCTTCGCTCCGACAATCAACTCGTACAAGCGCTACGTGCCCGGCAGCTTCGCACCCACGGCCATCGCCTGGGGCGTCGACAACCGCACGTGCGCGCTGCGCGTCGTCGGCTCGGGTCACAGCCTACGCGTCGAGAACCGGGTGCCGGGCGGCGACGTCAACCCTTACCTTGCGACGGCCGCCATCATCGCCGCCGGTCTGCACGGCATCGAGAACCAGCTCACCCTGCCCGACATCTTCGAGGGCAACGCCTACGCGGCCGACCTGCCGCGCGTGCCCTCGACCCTGCGCGATGCGGCCGAGCTGTTCGCCGGCTCCGAGCTCGCGCGCGCCGCGTTCGGCGACGAGGTTATGGCGCACTACCTCAACATGGCGAAGGTTGAGCTGTCGGCCTTTGACGCCGCGATCACCGACTGGGAGCGCATCCGTGGCTTCGAACGGTTCTGACCAGCGCCCCGTCATCGGCCTGACGACGTATCTCGAGCAGGCCCAGAGCGGAGTGTGGGATGTTCGCGCCTCGTTCCTGCCGAACGTCTACATCGAGGCGGTCTCGGGCGCGGGAGGTCTCGTCGTGCTCGTACCCCCGCAGCCGCTCGACGCGGCGGGTGCCGATGCCGTGCTCGACGGTCTCGACGGGCTCATTCTCACAGGCGGCAAAGATGTCGACTCGCGGCGCTACGGGCAAGAGCCCCACCCGACGAACGATGAGCCGCGCCTCGATCGCGACGCTCTCGAAGACCGGCTGCTAGAGAGGGCGATCGCCCGCGACGTGCCCTTTCTCGGCATCTGCCGCGGCCTGCAGGTGCTCAATACCGCTCTCGGCGGCAACCTCATTCAGCACCTGCCCGACGCGATCGGCTCGACGCGCTACAACGCGGGCGGCGGTGTCTTCACCGAGAACTCGGTCGCGACCGTGCCGGGCACGCGCACCGCCGAGCTGCTCGGCGAGCAGGTGACTGTGCCGAGCTACCACCACCAGGCGATCGACCGGGTCGCCCCCGGGCTCACCGTCAGCGCTCGAGGCGACGACGGCGTCATTCAGGCCGTCGACGTCGACGGGCTCACCTTCGGGGTCGCCGTGCAGTGGCACCCGGAGGAAGCGGCCCGAGAAGACTCCCGGCTGTTCACCGCCCTCGTCGACGCCGCGGCCGAGTACCGCGAGAACCGGAAGGTACGCGCATGAGTGAGACCACGCTCGTGAACCCCGCCGACGAGACCGTCATCGGCNNCGCCCAGCGCGCCTGGGCGGCTCTCGCGCCCGTCGACCGGGCGCGCGCGCTGCGCCGCTTCGCCGTGACGGTCGACGCCCACATCGAGGAGCTCGCGCAGCTCGAGGTGCGCAACTCTGGCCATCCGATCGGCGCCGCCCGCTGGGAGGCGGGCAACGTGCGCGACGTACTCGACTACTACAGCGGGGCGCCCGAGCGGCTCACGGGTCAGCAGATCCCCGTCGCGGGCGGCCTCGACGTGACCTTCCACGAGCCGCTCGGCGTTGTGGGCGTCATCGTGCCGTGGAACTTCCCCATGCCCATCGCGGGCTGGGGCTTCGCGCCGGCGCTCGCCGCGGGTAACGCCGTGCTGCTGAAGCCCGCCGACTGGACCCCGCTCACGGCGATCCGGCTCGGCGAACTCGCGCTTGAGTCGGGCCTGCCCGAGCACCTCTTCCAGGTGCTGCCGGGCCGCGGCTCGGTCGTCGGCGACCGCTTCGTGACGCACGAGCAGGTGCGCAAGGTCGTCTTCACCGGGTCCACCGAGGTCGGCAAGCACGTCATGGCGGGATGCGCGGCGCAGGTGAAGCCCGTCACGCTCGAGCTCGGCGGCAAGAGCGCGAACATCGTCTTCGCCGACGCCGACCTCGACGCAGCGGCGTCCGGCGCCCCCGGTTCGGTCTTCGACAACGCGGGGCAAGACTGCTGCGCGCGCTCGCGCCTGCTCGTGCAGCGCACTGTGCTCGACCGCTTTCTCGAACTGCTCGAGCCGGCCGTGCAGGGCTTCCGCGTCGGCGACCCGAACGACGAGGCCACCAAGATGGGGCCGCTCGTGTCGAAGGGCCACTTCGAGAACGTCGCGGCGTTCCTCGACGGCAGCGTGCCCGTTGCCTTCAGCGGTTCAGCGCCCGACGGCCCCGGCTACTGGATGGCCCCGACAGTGCTGCTGCCGAACCGCACCGACCGCGTCGCGACCGACGAGATCTTCGGCCCCGTTGTCTCTGTGCTGCCCTTCGACGACGAGGCCGACGCGATCGCGCTCGCGAACGACTCGATCTTCGGTCTGTCGGGCTCGATCTTTACGCGCGACCTCGGTCGCAGCATCCGCGTCGCCCGCGGGGTCGAGAGCGGCGCGCTCAGCGTCAACTCGCACTCGTCGGTGCGGTACGCGACCCCTTTCGGCGGTTTCAAGCAGAGCGGGCTCGGGCGAGAGCTCGGGCCGGACGCTCCGCTCGCGTTCACCGAGACCAAGAACGTCTTCTTCTCGCACAGCTAAGGAGCTCACCCCCATGACCATCACCCCCCTCGACCTCACCCAGCGCCTGAAGGGCAAAGTCGCCGTCATCACCGGCGGCGCGAGCGGCATCGGCCTGGCGACGGCTCGCCGCTTCGCCGCCGAGGGCGCGACGGTCGTCATCGGCGACATGAACCCTGCGACCGGTGACGCCGCCGCGGCCGAGGTCGGCGGCCTGTTCGTGCGGGTCGACGTCACCGACGAGGCCGAGGTCAACCACTTGTTCGACACGGCGCAGTCGACCTACGGCTCGCTCGACATTGCGTTCAACAACGCGGGCATCTCCCCGCCAGAAGATGATTCGATCGAGACGACCGAGCTGCCCGCATGGGATCTCGTGCAAGACGTCAACCTCAAGAGCGTCTACCTCTGCTCGCGCGCCGCGCTGCGCCACATGGTCGCTCAGCAGTCGGGCTCGATCATCAACACGGCCTCGTTCGTCGCCGTCATGGGCAGCGCCACGAGCCAGATCTCGTACACGGCGAGCAAGGGCGGCGTTCTCGCGATGACACGCGAGCTCGGGGTGCAGTTCGCGCGGCAGGGAATCCGCGTCAACGCGCTCTGCCCCGGTCCCGTCAACACGCCGCTTCTGCAAGAGCTCTTCGCGAAAGACCCCGAGCGCGCGCAGCGTCGGCTCGTGCACATTCCGAAGGGCCGCTTTGCCGAGCCGGAAGAGCTCGCCGCAGCGGTCGCCTTCCTCGCGAGCGACGACGCGTCGTTCATCACGGCGTCGACCTTCCTAGTCGACGGAGGGATCAGCGGCGCCTACGTGACGCCGTTGTAGGGTCGCGATCATGGAGGCGGAGCGCGACGAGTCGGCCGAGTCGCTCGCGCACGAAGCGCTGTCACGCCCCGTGCGCGGAGGCAACGCCTTCGAGGAGACGCTCGCGCGGCTGCTGCAGCTCATCAGGCTCGGCATCGTCGCGCCGGGGGAGGCGTTCGCACCAGAACGAGAGCTCGCGACTCGCTTCGAAGTGAGTCGCGATACGGTGCGCGAGGCGATCCGTTCACTCGCCGATGCCGGCTACCTCGAGTCGCGGCGTGGCCGATACGGCGGCACTTTCGTGCGCGACCCGCTGCCGCCCGATCGGGCCGAGGTCGACTCGACCGTGACCGTGACCGCGGCCGAGCTCGATGACACGCTCACTCTGCGGTCGGTGCTCGAAGTCGGCGCGACGCGCGCCGCCGCTGGTCGCACCCTCTCGGCGGTTGAGCGCGAATCGCTGCACGCCCGGCTGCGCGAGCTCGTGGCCGCCGAGCCCTCTGACTACCGTCGGCTCGACTCGCGGTTGCATCTCACGATCGCCGAGCTCTCGGGCAGCCCGAGCCTCGTGTCGCTCGTCGCCGACAACCGCATGCGCGTCAACCGACTGCTCGACCTGATTCCGCTGCTCGCTCCGAACATCGCGCACTCGAACGAGCAGCACGAGCTCATTGTGTGGTCGGTGCTCGTGGGCGATGCCGATCAGGCGGCCAAGGCCATGGCCGAACACCTCGAGGGCTCGCAGTCGCTGCTGCGGGCCTTCTTGAACTAGCGCGCCGTCGCCCGAGCGCGTGCGAACTGGTCGTCGTGCGACGGCGCGCTCGCTCGCGTCATCGTGTGTTCGCGCGCGAACCGCGCGGTCTCGCGCAGGAGCTCGACCCGCGCGTCGTCGTCGGCACCGCACGAGCGCGTGTTGATCTCGGCGACGATCGCGCCGTCGAAGTCGCGGTCGGCCAGCAGCCGCAACACGTCGGCGACGGGCTGAGCGCCGCGCCCGGGCAGCAGGTGCTCGTCGAAGACCCGGTCGTTGGGCTCCGTCGATGAGCCGTCGCACAGGTGCACGTGGCGCAGCCGGTCACTCCACTGCTGCGCGAGGTCGAGGGCGCTCACGCCCGCGAGCGCCGCGTGCGAGAAGTCGAGGGTGAGGGCGCCAACGGCGAGCTCGCCGGGGTTCCAGCTCGGGGCGTACGCCTCGCGGTCGCGGCCGAGCACGGTGACGGGGAACATGTTCTCGACCGCGACGGTCACCCCGTGCCGGGCTTCGAGCGCGCCCACCGAGGCCTCGAACCGACGCGCGGCGAGCACCTGCCAGCGGAACGGCGGGTGCACCACCACGGTCGCCGCTCCGACCTGCTGCGCGAGCGCGATGCTGCGCTCGAGCTTGACGAGCGGGTCGAGGCCGTAGACGAAGGCGGTCAAGACGAGAACCGGGGCGTGGATGCTCAGCACGGGCATCCCGTACCGCTCACTCAACTCCTTGATGACGCGAGGGTCGCGCGTATCGGGGTCGCACGTCACCATGATTTCCACGCCGTCGAAGCCCGCGTCGGCGGCGAGGCGAAAGGCGTCGTGCAGGCGACGAGGCAAGACGCTCGTGGTTCCCATTCCGATGCTGATCACGAGGTCACTGTACGTCGCCGTTCCGCGCGCTCCCGCGAGGCCGGAGTGAACGCTGCGTGACGAGCTTTCGAACGCGCGTCGACCGGCTCTTTGCTGAAAAGCCTCTGAGATTCGGCTGATACGGTGGCGGCGGCGGCCCCGCCCCGACGATTTCCCACAAGGAGACGCACGAGCGACATGACCTCTGACCCACGTAGCGACGAGCACGCGCAGTACGACTTCATCGTCGTCTCGAACCGGCTGCCCGTCGACCGCGCCATCGACGCAGAGGGCGTCGAGACCTGGCAGCGGTCGCCTGGCGGTCTTGTCACCGCCCTCGAGCCGGTCATGAGGGCCTCCGAGGGGGCGTGGGTCGGGTGGGCAGGCAAGCCCGATCTCGACCTGGCGCCGTTCACCGACAACGGCACCTTTCTCGTGCCCGTACCGCTGAGCCCTGGTGAGATCGAGCAGTACTACGAGGGCTTCAGCAACGACACGCTGTGGCCGTTGTACCACGACGTCATCGCGCCTCCGAGCTTCCACCGCGAGTGGTGGGACGCCTATGTGTCGGTGAATCAGCGGTTTGCCGATGTGAGCGCGCGCATCGCTGCCCCCGGCGCGACCGTCTGGGTGCAGGACTACCAATTGCAGCTCGTGCCCAAGATGCTGCGTGAGCAACGACCCGACTTGACCATCGGGTTCTTCAACCACATCCCGTTTCCGCCCTACGGTATCTACGCGCAACTGCCCTGGCGCAAGCAGGTCATCGAAGGGCTCCTGGGCGCAGATGTCATCGGCTTTCAGCGCGTCGCCGACGCCGGCAACTTCTCGCGGGCGGTGCGCCGACTGTTCGGCTACGCCACTCGCACGCCCGAGATCCGCGTGCCCGACGGGCCGAGCGGCCACCGCACGGTTATCGCCAAGGCGTTTCCGATCTCGATCGATGTCGCGAGCTTCGAAGAGCTCGCGCGCCGCCCCGACGTGCAGGCACGCGCGCAGCAGATTCGCGACGACCTCGGAAACCCGAGCACGATCATGCTCGGCGTCGACCGCCTCGACTATACGAAGGGCATCCGTCACCGCCTGAAGGCGTTCGGCGAGCTACTGCGCGACGGCGCGACGAAGCCCGGCGAGACGGTGCTCGTGCAGGTGGCGAGCCCGAGCCGTGAGCGGGTCGCCGCCTACATGCAGCTGCGCGACGAGATTGAGCTCACCGTCGGCCGGCTGAACGGCACCTACGCGACCATTAGCCACCCGGTCGTGTCGTACCTGCACCACGGCTACCCTCGCGAAGAGATGGTGGCGCTCTACCTTGCCGCCGACGTCATGCTCGTCACGGCGCTGCGCGACGGCATGAACCTCGTCGCGAAAGAGTACGTAGCGTGTCGGTACGACGAAGATGGCGTGCTGCTGCTGAGCGAGTTCGCGGGGGCTGCCGACGAGCTCAAGAACGCGCTGCTTGTCAACCCGCACGACATCGACGGGCTCAAAGAGTCGATGCTACAGGCGGTGCGCATGCCGCAGCGGGAACGCACGACACGGATGCGCGCTCTGCGCCGCCGACTGGTCGACAACGATGTGGCACGCTGGTCGCAGAGCTTTCTCGACACGCTGCGGCACGCGAACCACCACTCTGATGCCCGATGAGCGAACACGACGACGACAGCGCCACAGCGAGACCCAGCGACGCCGGTCTCACGGATGAGTTGCGACGATTCGCGGCCCACGAGAGCGTGCTCATCGCCCTCGACTTCGACGGCACGCTCGCGCCCGACGTTGATGTTCCTGACGAGGCTCGAGCGCTGCCCGCTGCGATCGAGCAGCTCGAGAGGTTGCAGCAGTCGCCGGGAGTCACGATCGCTTTCGTGTCGGGGCGGTCGCTCGCGAGCCTCGACGTCGTGGTGCCTCCGAGCGTGACGGCTGCGATGATCGGCTCGCACGGTCTCGAGCTGCGTCTAGCGCCGGGCGACGAGGTGCCCGCCGTCGATGCCGCCGATCGCGCACGCGTCGAGGCGCTGCTCGACGCTCTCTCGCCCCTGGTCAACGCGGTCGAGGGCGCCTGGATCGAGCACAAGCCAGCCGGATGCGCCGTGCACACTCGCGTGGTGGAGACGGATGCCGCGGCCGCCTTGCAGACCGCCGTGGTCGAGGCGGCTGCCGCACTCGATACCAGGCTCACGGTGCGCGACGGAAAGAACGTCATCGAGTTCGCCGTGCGGGATGCCACGAAGGGCGACGGCCTTCGCGCGCTGCGGGCGCGTCTCCGGCCCGACGCGGTGCTCTTCGCGGGTGACGACGTGACCGACGAAGACGCACTCGCGGTGCTCGAGCCCGGCGACCTCGGCATCAAGGTCGGCGAGGCACCGACGGTCGCGCCGTGGCGCGTGAGCAGTCCGCATCAGCTCGTTCTCGCCCTCGCGACGCTCGCGGAGGCGCGGCGGACAACCTGAGCTGCAGTCGTCGACACAGCGGCGAGCGCAGGCTCTCCCTCGTGGCCATCGGCGATGGGAGACTTCGCGGTTCTCGCTCAGTAGACTGAAGGCATCCGGCGACCCCGCCGCGACGCCCTGCCCCCTTGCCGATTCACCGACACCGAGGGAGGACGCATGCTCGCCGTCCTAACGGTGTTCGCGCTGGCCGCCATCGCGCTACCCCTCGTGGCGCGTGCTCTGAAGACCCGGGTGTTCTGGGTCGCCGCGCTCGTCCCGTTGGGCGCGTTCGTGCACACCCTGCTGCAGGCTCCCGCGGTGCTCAGCAACGAGGCCGCGCGGCTGCCGTTCGAGCAGGTCACCTACATCGCCCAGCTGCAGTTCACACTCGATGTGCGCATGGACACTCTGTCGTGGGTACTCGCGCTCATCGTCACGGGCGTCGGCAGCCTCGTACTCTTCTACTGCCGCTCGTACTTCCGCGATGACGAGAAGGGCCTCGGCCGGTTCGCGGCCGTGCTGCTGGCCTTCGCGGGTGCGATGTACGGTCTGGTCGTCGCCGACGATGTCTACCTGTTGTTCACGTTCTGGGAGGCCACGAGCGTCTTCTCGTACCTGCTCATCGGGCACTACACGCACCGCAAGGCTAGCCGTGGCGCAGCGCTGCAGGCCCTCATCACGACGACCCTCGGCGGGCTCGTCATGCTCGTCGGTCTCGTATTACTTGCCGTGCAGGCCGGAACGTCGAGCCTTTCGGTGATTCTCGCGACGGCTCCCACCACGACGCTGACGACCGTCGCGGTCTATCTCGTTCTTGTCGGCGCGCTCTCGAAGTCGGCGGTTGTGCCGCTGCACTTCTGGTTGCCGGGCGCCATGGCCGCACCGACCCCGGTCAGTGCCTACCTGCACGCCGCAGCCATGGTAAAGGCGGGATCCTTCTTGCTCGCGCGCATGGCGCCGGCCTTCGTCGAGGTGCCCGGGTGGCGGGAAGTACTGGTNNGCACCGTCAGCCAGCTCGGTTTTCTCACCGTCGTCGCCGGGTTCGGCACGCGCGAGACCGCGCTCGGGGCACTGGCCCTGCTGCTCGCGCACGCGCTCTTCAAGAGCGCCCTGTTCCTCGTCGTTGGCATCATCGACCACGAGGCGGGCACTCGCGATCTGCGCAAGCTCAGCGGCCTCGGCCGACGATCTCCCGTACTGGCGGTGACCGCCGCTCTCGTGCTCGCTTCGATGGCGGGCCTGCCGCCGATGTTCGGCTTCGTCGCGAAAGAGACCGTGCTGCACGGCCTGCTCGCGGCTGCGACGGGCGAGAACGCGGCCGTCGTCGGCGAGAACGGCCAGCTGTGGGGCACGATCGCTGTCGTGGGCGTAGTCGTCGGGTCGGCGCTCACCGTCGCCTACAGCATCCGCTTCTTCTGGGGGGCGTTTGCCCGCAAGCCGGGCGTCGACGACGTGACAGCCCTCGAGACGGTCAGCCGCGGCTTCATGCTGGCGCCGGCCGTGCTCGCGGTCACGAGCCTCGCGCTTGGCCCCCTCGCCTCCCTCGTCAACACCGGCCTCGCCGGGTACCCGGCGCTGTTCCCGAGCGATGGAGCCAAGCCTTACGAGCTCGCGCTGTGGCACGGGCTCGAACCCGAGCTGGGGCTCTCGCTCATCACGATCATCGCGGGCGCCACCCTGTTCGCGTTGCGCGAGCAGTTCGGCCGGCTGCAGGCGCGCCTGGCCACGGGTGCCAACGCCTCTGACGCTTACTGGGACACCATGAGCGCCGTCGACCGTCTCGCAGCGCGAGTGACGAGCCTGACGCAGCGCGGCTCGCTGTCGTTCTACCTCGGCGTGATTCTCGTCGTTTTCGTCGCCGTCATGACCGCCGGTCTCGTGGTTGGCGACAGCTGGCCCGCCGAGTTGCGCGCCTGGGATCAGCCGGCGCAGCTCGCGATCGGCGCCGTCATGATCGGCGCCGCCCTCGCCGCGACCCAGGCCCAGAAGCGGTTCGCCGCACTCGTGATCGTCGGTGTCACGGGCTTCGGCATGTCGGCGCTCTTCGCACTGCAGGGCGCGCCCGATCTCGCCATCACGCAGATTCTCGTCGAGATCGTGACCCTCATCGCGTTCGTGCTCGTGCTGCGCCGCCTGCCCGCCACTCTCGGCGACCGGCACGGCAGCACCCACAAGGCACTGCGTGCCGTCATCGCGATCGGTGTCGGCGTGGTCATGGCGCTCGTGGCGCTCATCGCCGCGGGCTCGCGCGTCGCCGAGCCGATCTCGCTCGAGTGGCCCGAGCTGGCCTTCGTGCAGGGGCACGGCCGCAACATCGTCAACGTCGCGCTCGTCGACCTGCGCGGGTGGGACACCCTCGGCGAGCTCGCCGTCGTCATCGCGGCGGCGACAGGAGTCGCGAGCCTGCTCTTCTTGCGCGACCGCGGCGACACCCCAAACCGCATCGGCCGCGCGGTCATCAAGAGCCGCATCGCCTCGAAGCTCGAGCGGGTTCGCGAGCTCGGCGCCGAGGGCGAACGCCGCAATGCCTGGATTCTCGCCGGCCCGACCCTCGACCCGCGGCATCGGTCGATTCTGCTCGAAGTGGTCGTGAGGCTCACCTTTCACGCCATCATCGTCATCTCGCTCTACCTGCTTTTCGCAGGGCACAACCTGCCCGGCGGCGGGTTCGTGGGCGGCCTCGTCGCGGGCCTCGCCCTCGTCGGGCGCTACCTCGCCGGCGGGCGCTACGAGCTCGGGGTCGCTCTGCCGATCGGCGCCGGTGCGCTGCTCGGCACGGGCCTGATCATCGCTGCCGGCGCGGCGCTCGTGCCGCTCTTCTTCGGGGCTCCGCCCCTCACGTCCACCTACTTCGAGGCCGAGGTCTGGCTGCTTGGCGAGATCGAGTTCGTCACCTCGACCATCTTCGACATCGGCGTCTACCTGATCGTGATCGGGCTCGTGCTCGACGTGCTGCGCAGCCTCGGCGCCGAGGTCGACCGGCAGGGCGGCGACGAGCAGGCACCGCCCGCACTCGCCGCGCGCGACCGCGCTCAGAGGGAGGCCACGCGATGACCGTCTCACTCGTGCTCGTCATCGTCATGGCGGCGCTCATCGCCAGTGGCGTCTACCTGCTGCTCGAGCGCAGCCTCACGCGCGTCGTGCTCGGGTTTCTGCTCATCGGCAACGGCGTGAACCTCCTGATTCTCATCATGGCGGGCCGACCCGGCATCGCCCCGATCGTCGCCGATGGCGTCGCGCCCGACGAGTACACCGACCCGCTGCCGCAGGCCCTCATCCTCACCGCGATCGTCATCACGTTCGCGGTCTCGGCCTTCTTGCTCGCCCTCATCTACCGGTCGTGGCGGCTCGCGAACGCCGACGACGTCTCCGACGACGCCGATGATGTCGCGTTGCGCGAGGGGGCCTTTTCGATGCTCGTGGAAGAGCCCACGCCCGACGACGGCGGCACCGACTTCCCAGTCGAGCCAGACGACACGGTCATCACGGCCTCGACGCCGAGGAAGGAGCAGCGATGACCGCCCTCGTACCCCTTGTCGTACTCGTTCCGCTGCTCGGCGCAGCGCTCACTCTCGTGCTCGGGCGTCGAGCTCGACCGCAGCGCATCGTCGCTGCACTCTCGCTCGTCGCCGTGCTCGGCATCGGCATCGCGCTGCTGATCGCCGTCGACACCGGCACGCCGATCGTGGTGGAGGCCGGCAACTGGCAAGCGCCGTTCGGCATCGTGCTCATCGTCGACCGGCTCTCGGCGCTCATGATCGTGGTCTCGGCTGTCGTGCTGCTCGCCGTGCTCATCTTCTCGATCGGGCAGGGTCTCGCCGACGGCGACGATGANNNGTGGCAAGCTACGTGCTCATCACGCTCGGAGGCACCGAGTCGCGCATCCGCGCCGGCGTCACCTACGTCATCGTGAGCCTGCTGTCGTCGATCTTGTTCCTCGCCGCGATCGGCATGGTCTACGGAGCGCTCGGCACCGTCAACCTCGCACAGGTCGCGCAGCGCATGCAAGAGCTACCGACCGACGTGCAGATACTGCTGCACGTCATGCTGCTGGTCGCTTTCGGCATCAAGGCAGCCGTGTTCCCGCTGTCGTTCTGGCTGCCCGACAGCTATCCGAGCGCGCCCGCACCGGTGACCGCGGCGTTCGCTGGCCTGCTCACCAAGATCGGCGTTTACGCGATCATCCGGGTCGAGACGGTGATCTTCCCGAGCCCTGAGCTCAACCCCGCTCTCATGGTGCTCGCCCTGCTGACCATGGTGGTCGGCGCGCTCGGCGCAGTCGCTCAGGCCGACATCAAGCGCATCCTGTCGTTCACGCTCGTGAGCCACATCGGCTACATGATTCTCGGCGTCGCGCTCGGCACGGTCGCGGGTACTGCTGCCGCGATCTTCTACATCGTGCACCACATCGTCGTGCAGACCACCCTGTTCCTCGCCGCGGGGCTCGTCGAGCGCGAGGCCGGCAACACCTCCATCACGAAGATCGGAGGGCTCTTGGCGAGCGCTCCGATCGTCGCGGTGCTGTTCTTCATCCCCGCCCTGAACCTCGGCGGCATTCCGCCGTTCTCGGGCTTCATCGGCAAGCTCGGGCTCTTCCAGGCCGCCGCCGAGCAGGGCGACGCTCTTGCCTACGTCCTGATCGGCGCGGGCGCGCTCGTCTCGCTGCTCACCCTCTATGCGCTCGTGCGGGTGTGGAACCTCGTCTTCTGGCGACCCGCGGGCGATGTCGAGGGCGACGAGACACGACTGCTGCGCGCCGTCGAACAGGAGCCGCTCACGACCGGGTCGATTGCGATCACCAAGACGACGCCGCGGCTCATGACCCTCAGCACGGGCGCCATGGTCGCGGTGGGCGTCGCCCTGACGATCTTCGCGGGACCGCTCTACGCGGTCTCTGACCGTGCTGCTCAGAACCTTGACGGCCCCGAGCCCTACATCCAGTTGCTGTTCCCCGACTTCGAGGAAGGGGTCGTCGAATGACCGACAACTCCGTTGCCGTCGTCAGTGAAACCTCGCGTCGCGCGTCGTTGCGTGAACAGCTGCCCCTGCTCGTCGCGCTCGTCGTGCTCTGGATGCTGCTCTGGGGGTCGCTGACCCCCCTGACCATCGTGACCGGCATTGTCGTCGCGATCGCCGTGACGCGCGCCTTCTACCTGCCGCCGGTCGAGCTCTCCGGGCGGTTCAACCCGTTCTGGTTTGCCGTCTTCCTCGGCCGTTTCCTCGGTGAGCTCGTGATCGCCTCGTTCCAGGTGGCGCTGCAGGCCTTCGCCGCCACCCCGGTGCCGCGCAGCGCGATTCTGCGCATCGAGCTGCGCACCCGATCCGACTTCATCATGACCGGCGTCTCGCTCGCCGTCTCGCTCGTTCCCGGTTCGCTCGTCGTCGAGGTCGACCGCACGAACGCCAGGCTCTACGTGCACCAGCTCAACGCACGCACCCCCGACGAACTCGAGAAGGCGCGCGCGCACGTGCTGAGCCTCGAGCACGACCTCTTGCGGGCGTGGGGCTCGCGCGACGAGTGGCAGGCAGTGCGCTCATGATCGACGTCGTGCTCTCCGTCGCGGGCGGCATGCTCGCCCTCGCCGGGCTGCTGCTGCTCTACCGTGTCGTCGTCGGGCCGTCGCTCGTCGACCGCGTCATCGCCTCCGACGTGCTGCTGACGACGCTCATCATTGTCGTGGGCGCCGACATGGCGATCAGCGGCCACACCCGCACGATTCCACTCATGGTCGTACTCGCCGTCATCGGCATCCTCGGCAGCGTCTCGGTCGCCCGGTTCGTGCAGCGCGCGCCGTCGACTTCGGCCTCGGGCGGAGAGGGAGAACTGTGATCGCCGACCTCGTGCGAGCATCCACGACCTTCGTCGACAGCGAGCCCGTCGCGACCATTCTCGACGGCATCGCGGCCGTGCTCATTCTGCTCGCCGCGTTTCTGACCCTCGCCGCCGCGGTCGGGCTCATCAGGTTTCCGGATGCTCTCGCGCGCCTGCACGCGGCAACCAAGCCGCAGATTCTCGGCGTCATTCTCGTCGTCGCGGCGATCGCGCTCAGCGTGCGCAGTTGGGTCGTGCTGCTGCTGCTGATTCCCGTCATCGTGTTCCAGCTGCTCACCGCGCCGATCTCGGCCCACATGGTCGCCCGCGCGGGATACCGAGCGGGCGACTACGACCCTGACACCCTCGCGGTCGATGAGCTCGCCCCGGATGTCGCGGCGGCCGGTCGCTCTGAACTGCCGGGTGGAGGCCTCGACGACGAGCCGGGCACGGCGCAGGGTCAGCGGGGCGGGTCGTAGACTCGACCCATGTCGAAGGCCGACCACAAGCCCCGTTCCCGCGTCGTCACTGACGGAATCGAAGCCACCACCTCGCGCGGCATGCTGCGCGCTGTCGGCATGGGCGACGACGATTGGGGTAAGGCCCAGGTTGGCATCGCGAGCTCGTGGAACGAGATCACCCCCTGCAACCTCTCGCTCGGCCGCCTCGCGCAGGCCGCGAAGGAGGGCGTGCACGCGGGCGGTGGCTACCCCTTGCAATTCGGCACCGTGAGTGTGAGCGACGGCATCTCGATGGGGCACGAGGGCATGCACTTCTCGCTCGTGAGCCGCGAGGTCATCGCCGACTCGGTCGAGACCGTCATGCAGGCCGAGCGGCTCGACGGCTCGGTGCTGCTCGCCGGCTGCGACAAGTCGATTCCCGGCATGCTCATGGCTGCCGCGCGCCTCGATCTCGCGAGCGTCTTCCTCTACGCCGGCTCGATCGCACCGGGCTGGGTCAAGCTCAGCGATGGCACCGAGAAGGCCATCACGATCATCGACAGCTTCGAGGCCGTCGGCGCCGTCAAGGCGGGAAAGATGAGCGCGGAGGACGCGCACCGCATCGAGTGCGCCTTTGCCCCCGGTGAAGGTGCCTGCGGCGGCATGTACACCGCGAACACCATGGCCTCGGTCGCTGAAGCATTGGGGCTGAGCCTGCCCGGCTCGGCGAGTCCCGCCTCGTACGATCGCCGCCGCGACATGTATGCGCACCGCAGCGGCGAGGCCGTCGTCAACCTGCTCAATAAGGGCATCACGGCGCGCCAGATCCTGACGAAGAAGGCCTTCGAGAACGCCATCACGGTAGCCATGGCTCTCGGCGGTTCGACGAACGTCGTGCTGCACCTGCTTGCGATCGCGCACGAGGCCGAGGTCGAGCTCACGCTCGATGATTTCAACCGCATCGGCGGCAAGGTTCCGCACATCGGCGACCTCAAGCCTTTCGGCAACTACGTCATGAATGACGTCGACCGCCAGGGTGGCCTGCCCGTGCTGCTCAAAGCCCTGCTCGACGCAGGGCTGCTGCACGGCGACGTCATGACCGTCACGGGCAAGACGATGGCCGAGAACCTGGCTGAACTAAACCCCGGCCCGCTCGACGGCGACGTGCTGCGCTCGCTCGACAACCCGATTCATGCCACGGGCGGCATCACGATTCTGCACGGCTCGTTCGCCCCCGAGGGTGCGGTCGTCAAGACGGCCGGCTTCGATGCCGCTGTTTTCGAAGGCCCGGCCCGCGTCTTCGAGCGCGAGCGCGCGGCGATGGATGCTCTCACCAACGGCGAGATCGCCGCGGGCGACGTCGTCGTCATCCGCTACGAAGGGCCCAAGGGCGGCCCCGGCATGCGCGAGATGCTGGCGATCACGGCCGCCATCAAGGGCGCAGGGCTCGGCAAAGATGTATTACTCTTGACCGACGGTCGATTCTCAGGCGGCACAACCGGACTGTGCATCGGCCATATAGCTCCCGAAGCGGTAGACGCTGGTCCTATCGCCTTCGTGCGCGATGGTGATCTGATCCGGGTTGATATCGCTGCTCGCTCCCTCGACCTACTGGTCGACGCAGACGAGCTTGAGGCGCGCCGCACCGACTGGGCGCCCCTGCCCCCGCGCTATACCCGTGGCGTTCTCGCCAAGTACTCGAAGCTCGTGCGCTCTGCCGCGCAAGGAGCCGTCACGGGGTAGACAGCTGCGGACTTTCCGCTCCCCATCACCGACCTCTCGCTAGGACACTCATCTCATGACCACGGAATCGACCCCCGTGACCGCACCGTCGGCCCCTGCGCCGAAGGCCTCCGCTCGCCCGGAGAAGAGTTCTGCCGAACCGCCCATGCTCACAGGCTCGGGCGCCATTCTGGCCTCGCTCGAGAAGCTCGGCGTCACCGATGTCTTCGGCCTGCCGGGCGGCGCGATCATGCCTTTCTACGATGAGCTCATGGCCTCGACGGCGATTCGTCACATCCTCGTGCGGCACGAGCAGGGCGCGGGCCACGCGGCCGAGGGCTACGCCGCCGCGAGCGGCCGCCTCGGCGTCTGCATCGCGACCTCGGGCCCCGGCGCGACGAACCTCGTGACGGCGATCGCGGATGCTCACATGGACTCGGTGCCCCTGCTTGCGATCACCGGCCAGGTCTTCTCGACCTCGATGGGCACCGACGCCTTCCAAGAGGTCGACATCACCGGCATCACGATGCCCATCACGAAGCACTCGTTTCTCGTGACCGACCCGGCCGACGTGCCGGGAGTCATCGCTGCCGCGGTGCACATCGCCACGACGGGTCGCCCCGGCCCCGTGCTCGTCGACGTCACGAAAGACGCACAGCAGAAGTCGGCCCCGTTCATCTGGCCTCCAAAGGTTGACCTGCCCGGCTACCGCCCCGTGACCAAGGCGCACGGCAAGCAGATTCAGGCCGCGGCCCAACTGATCGTCGAGGCCCGCAAGCCCGTGCTCTACGTCGGAGGCGGCGTCGTGCGCTCGGGCGCGAGTCGCGAACTGCTGGCCTTCGCCGAGAAGACCGGCGCACCGGTCGTGACGACGCTCATGGCGCGCGGCGCCTTTCCCGACTCGCACCGCCAGAACCTCGGTATGCCGGGCATGCACGGCACGGTCCCGGCTGTGCTCGCCCTGCAAGAGAGCGACCTGCTCATCGCGCTCGGCTCGCGCTTCGACGACCGCGTGACGGGCAAGGTGAGCGAATTCGCGCCCGGTGCGAAGGTCATCCACATCGATATCGACCCCGCCGAGATCGGCAAGATCCGGCACGCCGACGTGCCGATCGTGGGGGATGCCCGCGAAGTGCTGCTCGACCTGCTGCCCGCCTTCGAGGCGGTGGCAGCGCAGCAGAAGCCCGACACGACCGACTGGTGGAAGCGCCTCGAGACCCTGCGCGTGCAGTACCCACTCGGCTACGTTGACGACCCCGACGACGGGCTGCTCGCGCCCCAGGCGGTCATCGAGGCGATCGGAAAGCTCTCGGGCCCCGAGGCGGTCTACGCCGCAGGCGTGGGCCAGCACCAGATGTGGGCGGCGCAGTTCATCGAGTACGAGCGCCCCGGTGCGTGGCTCAACTCGGGAGGTGCCGGCACGATGGGCTACGCCGTTCCCGCGGCGATGGGCGCCAAGGTCGCCCAGCCTGATCGCCTCGTGTGGGCGATCGACGGCGACGGCTGCTTCCAGATGACGAATCAAGAGCTCGCGACCTGCACGATCAACGACATTCCGATCAAGGTCGCCATCATCAACAACTCGTCGCTCGGCATGGTGCGGCAGTGGCAGACGTTGTTCTACGACGGCCGCCACTCGTTCACCGACCTCGAGACCGGGTCGACTCGCGCGGGTGAAGAGACGCGCATGGTGCCCGACTTCGTCAAGCTCGCCGAGGCCTACGGCGCGCTCGGCATCCGTGTGACTCAGCCCGAGGAGGTCGAGCCCGCGATCACGCTGGCGATGCAGACGAACGACCGCCCGGTCGTCATCGATTTCATCGTCAGCCGCGATGCGATGGTGTGGCCCATGGTGCCGCAGGGAGTCGGCAACTCGTCGGTGCAGTACGCGCGCGACCACGCGCCCGTGTGGGACGAGGAGTAACCGCCATGACCTATCACGTGCTCTCGCTGCTCGTCGAAGACAAGCCCGGCCTGCTGACGCGCGTCGCCGGCCTCTTCGCGCGGCGCGGGTTCAACATCCGTTCGCTCGCCGTCGGCACGACCGAGATCGAAGGCCTCTCGCGCATCACTGTCGTTGTCGAGGTCGAAGGTCTACCCCTCGAGCAGATCACCAAGCAGCTCAACAAGCTGATCAACGTGCTCAAGATCGTCGAGCTCGACGCGGCGAGCTCGGTACAGCGTGAGCACTTGCTCGTCAAGGTGCGCGTCGACAACACCACGCGGTCGCAGATTCTCGAGGCCGCCAACCTGTTCCGCGCCCGCGTCGTCGACGTCGCCACCGACTCGCTCGTCATCGAGGTGACGGGCGACACCGCCAAGGTCGAGGCCCTGCTCAGGGTTCTCGAGCCCTACGGTGTCAAAGAGATCGCGCAGTCGGGCCTCGTGGCCATCGGCCGCGGGTCGAAGAGCATCAGCGAGCGTGTGCTCAAGAACTGAGTGCGCACCCCAGGCCTGGCATCAGCCACTCACCCCACCATCAAGGAGAAAACCTCGTGACCGAGATTTACTACGACAACGACGCCGACCTCGCCCTCATCCAGGGCAAGAAGGTCGCGATCGTCGGCTATGGCTCGCAGGGCCACGCCCACGCCCAGAACCTGCGCGACAGCGGCGTCTCGGTGTCGATCGCCCTCAAGGCCGGCTCGAAGTCGATTCAGAAGGCCACCGACGACGGCTTCAGCGTCATGACGGTCGCCGACGCGGCCGAGTGGGCCGACGTCATCATGATCCTCGCGCCCGACCAGCACCAGCGTTCGATCTACAGCGAGAGCATCAAAGACAAGCTCGTGGCCGGCAAGACGCTCGCCTTCGCGCACGGCTTCAACATCCGCTTCGGGTACATCGACGCGCCCGAGGGCGTCGACGTGATCCTCGTCGCCCCCAAGGCGCCCGGTCACACCGTTCGGCGCGAGTTTGTCGCGGGTCGCGGCATTCCCGACATCATTGCTGTCGAGCGCGACGCAACCGGCACGGCCTGGGACCTCGCGCTGTCGTACGCGAAGGCCATCGGCGGCACGCGCGCGGGCGTCATCAAGACCACCTTCACCGAAGAGACCGAGACCGACCTGTTCGGCGAGCAGGCCGTGCTCTGCGGCGGAACCTCGCAGCTCGTGCAGTACGGCTTCGAGGTGCTCACCGAGGCCGGCTATCAGCCCGAGATCGCCTACTTCGAGGTGCTGCACGAGCTCAAGCTCATCGTCGACCTCATGTGGGAGGGCGGCATCGCCAAGCAGCGCTGGAGTGTCAGCGACACGGCCGAGTACGGCGACTACGTGTCGGGACCGCGCGTGCTCGACGCGAGCGTGAAAGAGAACATGAAGGCCGTGCTCGCCGACATCCAGTCGGGTGCGTTCGCGAAGCGCTTCATCGATGATCAGGATGCTGGAGCACCCGAGTTCATGGAGCTGCGACGCAAGGGCGAGCAGCACCCCATCGAAGAGACCGGTCGCAAGCTGCGGGCGCTCTTCGCCTGGAAGCAGACCGACTCTGACTACGTGGATGGCAGCGCTGCGCGCTGACATCCACGCGAACGCAGTGCTTGTTGGTGCTGATGCGCGAGCGCATCAGCACGACGGCAGCGCTGCGCGCTGACGTCGGCGACGGCGCTGCGTTCGTCGGTTCAGAAGCGCGAGCGCATCCGACCGCCACGAGCTAGTCAGCACACCTCCACGAGCTAGTCAGCACACCTCTAGGTTATCCGCCGAGACTCACACGAGGCCGGAGCCCCCGCAACCCGGAGCTCCGGCCTCGTGCCATCGGCAGGCATCGAGGCCGCGGTCGGTAGGCTCTGAGCATGGCCCGCCCTCCCGCGTCTGACGACGACGCCGCCCTGCGGTGGGACGACCTCGACGACCCGAGCTACTCCGATCCTTCGCTCGCGGCCCTCGCGCCCGAGTCGGCAGACGACGATGCGGCAGGCGCGGGTAGCGCCACAGCCGAGGATGCCGCCGAGGGGCTGGATGCCGCGACCGGGGTCGAGCGGGCATCCGATGCCTGGTCACCGCTCGTGACGTTGCTCACGGCGCTCGCCAGCGCGGTCTACCTGGCCTACACCGTGGGCTGGATCATCGGAATCGGCCTCGTGCCCCTCAGCGGCCCGACCCTCGTGATCGAGATCATGTACCAGTTCAGCGAGTTTCTCGCGATCATCGCGGCCCCGCTGTGGTTCGCCGCCGTCGTGTCGCTCACGCGAGAGGGTCGTGCCGCGCATCGGTTCGGCTGGCTCGCGCTCGGCATGCTCGTGCTGTTGCCGTGGCCCTTCGTGCTGGGACTGCTGCGATGACGCGGCTGGCAACTGACGCCCCTGCTGGCACGACGCGCGCGCACTGGGGCGTCGCGGCGCTGCTCTCGGCGATCGTCGGCTGGTTCGTCTTCGACGGGGTGAGCTCGCTCGTCGGCCTGCCCGCCCTCTACGAGCAGCTCGGCGTCGTCGACCAGGTGCCATGGGTCGCCCTGTGGATCGGGGTCGCGCACCCCATCGTGTTCTTCGTCGCGGCGGTCATGATGGGCCGACGCATGACTCTGACGCGCTTCACGCTCGTGCTCATCGTCGCGATCGCAGCCAGTGCGGCGACCCGGCTGACGGTCATCGCCGTCGCGACGGGGTCGATCCTGCTGGTCTAGGAGACCGCTGAACAATTCGGGGGTTTAAGGCGCGCCTGCGGACTGGTTCAGGCTTCGGGTTAAGACTTGGTTCATGCAGGGTCGTGACGATGGTCAGCGTCAACTTTTGGATGTCGAGTCGTGGGCGGGACATCTGCTCCCGCGGGGGTCGGTGTTCGCGTTCCTCGCCGCTCACCGGAAGCAACTGTTCCCGGATGACGCGTTCGTGGATCTGTTCCCGTCCGGGCGGGGTAGTCCGTCGATCCCGGCGGATGTTATCGCGTCGGTGTTGGTGTTGCAGACGATTCATAACCTCTCCGATCGG
>DIUS01000001.1 GCA_002423075.1 Microbacteriaceae bacterium UBA6152 | reverse complement strand
GCGCGGCGGTCACGAAGAGGCACAGCCCGGGCACGCCGCCGCGCCCCACGCGACCGCGCAGCTGGTGCAGCTGGCTCACGCCGAACGGATCAGCGTCGACCACAACCATCGTTGAGGCGTTCGGCACGTCGACACCGACCTCAATGACGGTCGTCGCGACGAGCACATCGATCTCACCGCGCGCGAAGGCCTGCATCGTCGCATCTTTCTCGTCGGTCGCCATGCGGCCGTGCAGCGGCTCGACTCGGCGCCCGGCGAGCGCGGGGTGCGATTGCAACAGGGGCGTCAGCTCGGCGACGGTCGCGGGCGGGCGGGCCACGGCATCCACGTCGTCAGCGGAGCCGTCGGTCGGGTCCTCGGCCAGTGCATCCAGGTCGTCTTCGCGCGTCGCGGGGTCGATCGCCGGCACGACGACGAAGCCCTGGCGCCCCTGCGCGAGCTCTTCGCCCAGACGCTCCCACACGCGGTTCCACCAACCGGGCTTGTCGGCGAGCGGCACGACGTGGCTCACGATGGGCGTGCGGCCCGCGGGCAACTGGGCGATCGTCGAGATGTCGAGGTCGCCGAACACCGTCATCGCGACCGTGCGCGGAATCGGCGTTGCGGTGAGCACGAGCACGTGCGGCGGCCGAGCTCCCTTGCGGCGCAGGCTCTCACGCTGCTCGACCCCAAAGCGGTGCTGCTCGTCGACCACGACAAGGCCGAGGTCAGCGAACTGCACCTGGTCGCCGAGCAGGGCGTGGGTGCCGATGACGATGCGGGATGCTCCGCTCGCGATGCTCAGCAGGGCCTTGCGCCGCTCGGCCATCGGCAGCTGCCCGGTGAGCAGCACTGGTCGTAGGCGGGCCGCGCGATCGGGGCCGAGAGTGTGCACGATCGAGCGCAGATGCTGCGCCGCGAGCACCTCCGTCGGGGCAAGCAGGGCGCTCTGTCCGCCGCTCTCGGCGACCGCGAGCATCGCCCGCACGGCGACGAGAGTCTTGCCGGAGCCGACCTCGCCCTGCACGAGTCGGTTCATCGGCGCGTCTGCGGCCAGGTCGCGCGCGATCTCGTCGCCCACGAGCACCTGGTCGTCGGTGAGCGTGAAAGGTAGCTCGGCGTCGAAGCCGGCGAGCTCGGCGCCGGGTATGCGCGGCGTCGCTGGCTGCTCACGCAAGGCGGCACGCCGCTGCAGCAGCGCGGCTTGCAGCACGAAAGCCTCGTGAAAGCGCAGGGTATCGCGCGCGCGGCGCCACTGACCGTCGTTCTCGGGCCGGTGGATGAACTGGTAGGCCGTCGAGAGGTCGAGCAGCTCGGTGGCTTCAGAGTCGGGGGCTCGCAGCGCCGAGCGCACCTCGGCGGGCACCGGGTCGTCGAGCGTCGGCAGCGTATCGAGTACAACACCGAGCGCCTTCGCGATCTGCCAACTCGCGACCGTCGAGGTCGCCGGGTAGATGGGAATGGGCGTCATCGCCCACTTCTTCGCCTCCGGCCCCGAGTCGCGCGCGTCGCCCTCCTCGAACAGCTCGTAGTCGGGGTGCGCGAGCTGCCGCGTGCCACGGTATTCGCCGACCTTGCCCGCGAAGATGCCCCGCACTCCGGGCTTCAGATTGTTCTTGCGCCAGGCCTGGTTGAAGAACGTGAGCACGAGAATGCCCTTGCCATCGGTGATGCGCACTTCGAGAATCGACCCCTTGCGCTGCTTCATCGACCGTTCGACGACCTCGATCACCTCGGCGACGATCGTCACCGACTCGTCGACGCGCAGCTCGCTCAGCGCGGTGAGCTCGCCGCGCCGGGCGTAGCGCCGTGGATAGTGGGTGAGCAGATCGCCCACCGTGAGCATCCCGAACGCTTTCTTCAGCGAGTTCGCGCTGCGGTCGCCCACCGCCGAGCTGAGCTTGGCGTCGAGTGGGCTGGTCACGCTCTCAACGGTACTCGCGCCGCCCGACGACCTCGCGCCGGCGACCGCGGTGCGCGTGGTGGCGCACCCCGGTCGCGCAGCTCGAACAGGCCTCCATCGTGTATCGCAGGCATTCATCGGTCACGTATTGCGCGTGCTCTCTTCACGGAACGCAATATGCGACTGATCGATGCATTCTGTGCGCGGTCCGGCGCTGCGGCGGCACGGTCAGAGAGGATCGGGATGTTTGCGCCGCGGCAGGGGCGCCGCCGACCCGCGCAGTAGCGTGGTGGCGTGACACGCATCATCGCTGGGTTCGCGGGCTCGCTGACGTTGAAGGTACCTTCAGCCGGCACACGCCCCACGAGCGACCGCGTGCGCGAGGCGATCTTCAGCGCGCTCGAGGCCCGCGAGGCGATCGCGAGGGCGCGCGTGCTCGACCTCTACGCCGGCTCGGGAGCCCTTGCGCTCGAAGCCATCAGCCGCGGTGCCGCCTCAGCAGTGCTCGTCGAGAAGTCGTACGCGGCAGTGCAGGTGTGCAAGGCCAATGCGGCGCTCGTCAGCGGTCGGGCGGGTCGCGGGGAGCGGCCGAGCATCGAGGTGATCGGCAAGCCCGCGACCTCGTACCTGTCATCGGCGCTCGACCAGTTCGACCTCGTCTTCATCGACCCGCCCTACGAGGTGGGCGGGCTCGAGCTCGACCACGTGCTCGAAGGTCTCGTGCCGCGCTTGGCAACGGACGGTGTGGTCGCGCTCGAGCGCTCATTGCGAACACCGGTGCCCTCCTGGCCCTCAGGGCTCGCGCTCGACAAGGTCTCGCGCTACGGCGAGACGGCGATCTACTGGCTATCGACGACGCGTTCCTGACCCGCGGACTCTCTGCAAGCAAGCGCCAGGGTGGGTCCGTTTGGGCTGTGTGCCGTCAACGGCACCTAGCCCAAACGAACCACGTCACCCCACAGNNATCAGCAACACGCCGTCGTCGATCGTGTAGACGATGCGATAGTCGCCGACGCGCACTCGCCAAGCAGGCCGCCCGCGCAGAGGCTTTGCAGCCGGTGGTCTCGGGTCGTCGCCGAGGAGGGCGATCACCCCGCGAATGCGCTCGCGGTTTCGGTGATCGATCTTCTTGAGGGCTCGAACCGCTGCCGGGCGCAGTTCGATGCGGTAGCTCACGCCCAGCCCAGGTCGGCCTTCACCTGCGCCCAAGGGAGGCTCGGCCCCTCGTCTTGCCTCGCCGCGTCGAACGACGCAGTGTCTTCTGCGTCTTCCAGCGCATCGAGCATGCGCTCGTACTGCTCGGGGCTGATGACGACCGCCGCCCGCTGCCCGCGGCGTTCAATGAACACGGCCTCGGTCTGCGAGCGGTCGATGACCTCGGAGAACTGCTTGCGGGCGTCGGCGACGCAGAGCGGGTCCATGTTTTCTTTGTACAACTGAAACTATCGGATGTACATAACACTCACCCGGCCTGCCCGCCCCACTCCGCGAACGGGTCCCAGCCGCCGCGCTCGTCGAACACGCGGCCGTCGACGAGCAGCGCGGGCCCGTGATGGTCGGACGCGACGACCCGGCCGATCACGCGAAACCCCCCGGGCAGCGCGTCGAGCGGCGGCGCGACGTCGGGCGGGAAGGTCGCCAGCAGCGAGTGGTCTTCTCCCCCGGTGAGCGCGAGCGACGCGGACGCGGCAGGGTCGAGGCCGTGGGCGAGTGCGACTTCGCGCACCTGCTCGCTCGAGAGGTCGAGCGAGACGCCGCTCGCGCGGGCGATGCGGCGCGCGTCGAGCGCGAGGCCGTCGCTCAAGTCGAGCATCGCGGAGGCTCCGCCGAGGGCGGCGGCCACGCCGTCCGCGATCGGCGGGTGCGGCGTGAGCTGGGCGGCGAGCGGCACGGAATGCTCGGCGCGCAGCCGAGCCGCGGCATCAGCATCCGGAGCCCCCGTCGCGTCGACCCCATGCTCGAAGAGAATCCGCAGCCCCTCGGCCGCGAGCCCCAGCGAGCCGGAGACCGCGACCCAGTCGCCCGGCCGCGCGCCCGCGCGTGTCACGGGCTCACGGTCGTCGAGGTCGCCGAACGCCGTGACCGCGATGGTCAGCACGCTCGACACGCTCAAGTCTCCGCCCACGACCCCGCAGCCGGGCGCGAGCGCTTCGCACGCGTCGCGCAGCCCCTCGGCGAGCGCCTCGAGCTCGGNNGTGTCGGCGGGAGCGGCGAGGGCGACGACGAGCGCCGTGGGCCGCGCTCCCATAGCCGCGATGTCGCTGAGGTTCGTCGCCGCCGCCTTGAATCCGAGGTCGTGCATCGTCGACCACGCCGTGCGGAAGTCGGGGCCGTGAATCATCATGTCGGTCGTGATGACCACCCGGCGGTCGGGCGCGGCGAGCACGGCGGCGTCGTCGCCCGGGCCGAGCAGCGTCGACTCGCTCTCGGGCAGCAGCGGGATGATGCGCGCGAGCGCCGCGAGCTCGCCGACCGAGCCCAAGGTGCCCCCCGCGCGCTCGCTACCGATCATGTGCTCACGCTAGCGCGCGGCCGCTGTGGGCGGCTCGAAGCGCACGCCCACCCCTGCCGCGATAGCGTGGTGCCGATGTCGACACGCGCCGTTCCCGCCCGAGCCCGCCGGGCATCCGTCATGCTTGCCGTGGCCGCGTTCGCGCTGGCCGGATGCGCCGGCACGGTGCCGCTCGAGCCCGGGCCTGACGCGAACAACCCCGAGTGCGCGGCGATCTCGGTGCGCGTGCCCGACGCCATCGGCGACCTCGAGCGCCGCACGACCAATGCGCAGGCGACGGCGGCATGGGGCGACCCGGCTGCCGTCATCTACCGCTGCGGTCTGCCCGAACAAGGCCCGAGCGACCTGCCGTGCTTCGACGTCGACGGAGTCGACTGGCTGCTCGACGAGTCGAACGCTCCGCGCTATGTGTTCACGACCTACGGGCGCACGCCGGTGACCGAGGTCATTGTCGACATCACCTACATCGCGGGAGCCGACGCGGTGCGCGCCCTCAGCGGCCCGGTTTCGTACGTGGATGCTGATGCCCGGTGCCTCGCCGCGACCGACGTGTTCGGCGGCGGCGCAGCGAGCCCCACGGCCGAGCCGACGCCAGCGCCGACTCCGACGCCTTAGGCGCGCGGGCCGCCCAGGCCGACGAGCTTGCCGGCGATGCCGCCCGCGGCTCGCAGTGCGGCACCGCCGCCGAAGCCGGCTTGCGCGAACACGACGCGACGGTCGCGCGCCTCGGTGAGCGCGTCAAGCAGCACGGTCGCGGCCGGTTGCTGGGGTGCCCACAGGTAGAGCGAGAGCGCGCCAGGGATCGAGTTGACCTCGTTGACGAAGAGCTCGCCCGTCTTCTCGTCGAGCAGCAGGTCGACCCGCACGATGCTCGTGAGTCGCGTGACCTCGGCCACACGTTCGGCCAACGACCGGGCCGCGGCGTGCACGGCCTCGGGCACGTCGGCCGGAAACTCACGCGGGGCGCTCATGAACCCCGCCTCGGCTCCCGCACCACCGGCGAGGTACTTCTCGGCGTACGAGTAGAGCGCGCTGCCTGCCTCACCGCGCAGCGGCTTCTCGAGCTGCGTGATCTCGAGCTGCGGGTAGGTGCGGAAGGCGATGTTGAGGTCGACGAGCTCGGGGCGGTAGGGCTCGACCACCGCACCCGTGCGCAGGTGAACGCTCGTGGCGGCGAGCGCGCGCGCAGCATCCACATCGTCGGCGATCTCGATGCCGATCGATGATCCGCCGAAGCGCGGCTTGACGATGTAGGGGCCCGCGAACGAAGGCTCGACGAGAGTCGAGACGGCCTCGCGCGGAAGGCTGGGGATGCCCGCGGCCGTCATGAGTCCGCCGAACGCGAGCTTGTCCATGCCGACCGCGCCCGCGAAGAGCGTCGAACCGGTCGCGGGAATGCCGAGCAACGAGAACACCGCGGCCGCGCCGCCGCCCTCGCCGACGCCGCCGTGCAGACAGAGCAGGGCGGCCTCGATCTCGAGACGTTCAGAGCCGAGCTTCTTGCGGCGGTAGAGGCCGGGTTCGCCCGAGATGCGGGCTTCAAGCGGCTGCGAGCCCTGAGGGGCGCCCTCGAGGTAGTCCTTCGCCTCGGTCGCGTCGGGAACGCGGAACCACTCGCCCGTCGGCGACCAGTAGATCGGCACGACNNCCGCCGAAGACGACGGCCCAGGGGGCGGTACCAGCCATGATCACCTAACGTGCTCGTTCGCCGCGAGAGTCGTACCCCTGCCCGGGCGGCCGATCAGGGGTAGTGGTCGGGCAGATCGTTCTCGTAGAGGATAACGCCCCGGTCACCCGCNNGCCTTGACCGCCTGGCGCACCGCCTGCTCGCGCGTCGTCACCGCGACAGCCCCCGGTGCCTCACTCGTGGCCGTGCTGGCATAGCCCGCGAGCAATGCTGCCCGGTTCGTGCGCGCCACCGCGAAGAGCAGACCGTTGACCGCGCCGATCGCGGCGCCGAACGCACGGTTGCGCTCGACCTGCACGGGGCCGAGCTCGACCATGCCGGGCGTGACGACCACGAGCGGTCCGCCCCGCTCGGCGGCGAGGGATGCCGCACCCTCGAGGGCGCGGAGCGACCCGACGGGGTTCGCGTTGTACGTGTCGTCGATCACGAGGGCGCCGGTCGGAGCCTGCTGCACTTCGGCCCGGTGTTGCGAGCCGGGCAGGTCACCGAGCCTGGCCGCGATCGCCGCCACGGGCACCCCGGCCGCGAGCGCGATACCCGCGGCGACCGCCACGTTCACGGCGTGCCCCGTGCCGCCGATGCTCACGGACACGGCGTCGGCACCCGTGCCTAGGCGGATCGACCAGGGCGCAGCATCCGGAGCAGCGTCGGCCGGCGGAGTCAGCGCGACGTCAGCGTCAACCCCCGCAAGGCACGTCGTCGTGACGACCGTCTTACCCGCCGCGCGGCACTGCTCGGCGAGAGCCTGCAACCGCGGGTCGTCGATCGGCAGAACGACGACGGGCGCGAGCTCGGTGATCGACGACTTCTCACGCAGAATTGCGTCGGTCGTGCGCATGCGCTGCAAGTGTCCCTCACCGATGACGGTGATGGCGGCGATCGACGGCGGAAACTGACGGCAGAGCTCGGCGATCTGGCCCGGTGCGGCCATGCCCATTTCCGCCACGAAGAGCTCTGTGCCCGGCACGAGCTTGTCGTTGACGGCGCGGGCGAGCCCGAGCCGGTTGTTGAACGAAGCGGGGCTCGCCACGGTCGTGAACGTCGCGCTCAGCAGGTGGGCGACGTAGTTCTTCGTGCTCGTCTTGCCGTACGAGCCGGTGATCGCCACGACGCGCGAGCCGGTCTGCTTCAGGCGCTGCTGCGCCTGCGTGACATACCGCTGCGATGCTGCCTTCTCGATCGGCGCCATGATCGCGAGCGCGAGGTCGGTGAGGGGAGCACTCAGCAGCAGCACGAGGGCGGGGCCGGCCGTGCCGATCACGAACAGGGCCAGAATGCCCAAGCCGAGGTGCAGCACGATCCAGACCAGCAGCAGGCGCTTGACGCGCCCGGTGAACGCGAGTTTCTTCGACGTGCCTCGCGGCGAGAGACCGAACGGCAGCAGCGACAGCAGCACAATCGCCACGAACGCCAGCGGGTTCACGACGAGCATCGGCCAGGGTTCCGCAAGCGGTGCGACCACTATGAGCGGCACAGCGATAGACAGAACCGCCACGACAAGCGCGGGTGACGTCGCTGGCTCGCGTAGCACCCACAACCACGCCATGCGCGACACAGAGCCGGGCACATAATGCTCGCGCTGCGCCACCCGAAGCCACCGAGCGGCAATCGGCACGGCGGCGACCGCGGCGAGAGCCAAAGCGGCCAGCGTGGGCCAGGCCAGCAGGGTGTCGATCACGCGGGTTCCTCGGTCTCGGCCAGCACGGCCAGCAACTCCTCGCGCACGGCGAGCTCGAGGTCGCCCGTCAGCAGGTGCGCGCAGCCGTCGACCGTGCGGAACGGCGCACCCACGCGCTCGGCCGCGACGCGGCCTGCCTCGGTCGGAGCCGCGGTGTCGGCAGCGCCCCAGACGAAGCGCATGGGCAGCGTCATACCGGCGAGCGCTGACAGCTCTTCGTCGTAGTTCTCGTTCACGGCGCGCACCATGATGCCGCGCATGACTCCGTGAGCGGCGCGGTAGTCGGCGGAGCCGCGCTCGTTGCGCAGAGCATCCATGCGCTGATCGCTCAGCAAGCCGCGGGAGTTCGCCCAACGCGCGAGACGGAAGGCGAGCGGCGGGCGGGTCGGCGGTGCGAGGCGCACGAGCGGCACGCCCGTCAGCACGAGGGCGCGCACGAGCTCGGGGCGGCGGGCGGCGAGCCGCACCGCGACACGTCCGCCGAACGAGTGGGCGACGATCACGATGGGTGCATAGTCCGCGATCGCTTCGGCGACGAGGTCGGCGTAGTCTTCAGTGCCCCACACGTCGTCGGGCGCGGGCGCCGGGCCGAAACCGGGCAAGTGGATGCTCACCGCATCGAGCCCGCTCAGCACCGTCGCGAAGTCGGTGCCGTCACGACCCCAGCCGTGTAGTGCGACAACGTGCGGCGGAGTCGCGCCATGCTTCTCGGCCAGAACACGGCCCCCGGCCAACGACGTGATCACGAGACCAGCCTATCGAGGGCCAAGCCGTCGACCTGCGGTGTCGCTTCGCACTGGTTGCGACTCGTCGCACAGAACACCGCGTGCGAAGTGTCGCAAACAGTGAGAGGTGCGCCGGGGCTACCCCGCGCGCGCCGAGGCACGCCGAGGCACGGCGGTGCGAGGCGGCCGACTACTCCGCCTGGGGCTGGTCCGAGTCGGTCGCGAGGTGCGGCGCAAGCTCGCGCGGGTCGAGCGTGCCGTCAAGCACTTGCGCCACCTGTGCCACGATCGGCATCGAGACGCCCTTCGAGACGGCAAGCTCGAGAATGGGGCCGACCGAGGCGAGACCCTCGGCCGTCTGGTTCATCTGCGCGATGACCTGCTCGACGCCGTAGCCCTGCCCCAAGAGTCGGCCTGCCGCGTTATTGCGCGAGAGCGGAGACTCGCATGTCGCGATAAGGTCGCCGAGCCCGGCGAGCCCGATCATCGTCGCGGGCCGCGCGCCGAAGGCGACCGCGAAGTCGGTGAGTTCGACGAGCCCGCGGGTGATGATCGACGCCTTCGTGTTCTCGCCGTAGCCCACGCCATCGGCGATGCCAACGGCCACCGCGATGAGGTTCTTGAGAACCCCGCCGAACTCGGTACCGATGACGTCGGTGTTGACGAAGGTTCTGAAGTAATCGTTGGTGGCGGCCTGGGCGACCGCGACCGCCGTCGCGTGGTGGATGCTCGCCACGACTGCCGCGGTCGGCTCGCGCCGCGCGATCTCGAGTGCGAGGTTCGGGCCGCTGATGGCAGCGATACGCTCGCGTTCGACGCCGAGCTCGCCCTCGATGACCTCGCTCATGCGCAGCCCTGTTCCGCGCTCGACGCCCTTCATGAGGCTCACCACCGGTATGTCGGCCGGCAGGATGTCGCGGATCGACGCAAGGTTGCTGCGCAGGCTCTGACTCGGCACCGAGAGGTACACCTGCTGCGCGCCCGCGAGCACGTGCTCGAGCGAGTCATGGCCGCGCAGATTGCTCGGCAGGTTGATGCCGGGCAGGTAGCCCGAGTTGCGGTGCGTCTCGGTGATCTCATGCGCGACCTCGCGGCGGCGCGACCACACGAGCACGTCGGCACCCCCGTCGGCGAGCACCTTGGCGAAGGTGGTGCCCCACGACCCGGCGCCGAGCACGGCGATGCGGAGGGCACCGGGGCCGGCTACGGCTGACGGCACCGAAATGGCTTCGGTGAGCGGCGGATGCTCGGTCTCGCCCGGTCCCTCGGCCGGGTCGCCCGGCGCCGCGCTCACAAGCGGCCCGTCTCGCTCTGACCGTTCTTCACCGGGTCCCACCGCTCGGCAGGCGGAGTCTCGCCGCGCAAGTCGCCCAGCAGCGCCGCGATCGCGGCCATGACCCGGTCGGTGCCCTCGGCGAGCGTCGCCTGGTCGAGCGGCCGCCCGGCGAGGTCGCTGAGGTCAACGGGGTCGCCGATCTTGCAGAAGATGGTCTTGCGCGGAAAGAAACTGATCTTCTTTGAGTAGCGCGCCATGATCTGCTGCGTGCCCCAGTGCGCCGCGGGGATGATCGGCACGCCTGCCTGCAGCGCCATGCGCACGGCGCCGCTCTTGCCGCGCATGGGCCAGAGGTCGGGGTCGCGGGTGAGGCTGCCCTCGGGGTAGATGATGACCGCGAGCTCGCGATCGACCAATTGCTGCGCCGCCTTGAGCGGAGCATCCGACCGCGCATCGCGCTCGACCGGAATCTGACCCGACCAGCGCAGGATCGTTCCGAGAACAGGAATCGTGAACACGCTCGCCTTGGCGAGGAACCGCGGCACGCGCCCCAGCTTCCACATGATGCGCCCCATGATCACGGGGTCGATCTCGCTGTAGTGGTTGGGGGCGAGAATGAAGGCACCCTGCCTCGGCAGCTTCTCGCCATCGATGACCGGGTAGCGGGCCATGAGGGTGAGCACGGGCAGGCAGAGTGCAGCGATGGAGTGCCACAAGAGCGTCTTCTCGCGGCGACGCTTCGGCTTCATTGCAGAGTCAGGCACCGCTCCAGGGTAGTGCGTGACGCGACAGTGGTGAGAAGACTCAGACCAGTTCGAAGTCAGCCCCGAGCGCCTTGAGCTTGTCGATGAACAGCTCGTAGCCGCGGCTGATGATGCCGACGTTGCTGATCGTCGAGGTACCCGAGGCGGCGAGGCCCGCGATGAGGTGGCTGAAGCCGCCCCGTAGGTCAGGAACGCGAACGGATGCGCCGTGCAGCGGCGTCGGCCCGGTGATGACGGCGGCTTGCTCGAGCGGGCGGCGCGGCACCCGCCGCGTAATGGACGCGATACCGGCCTGATGCACAACGATGTTCGCGCCCATCTCGTTGAGCGCCTCGGTGAAGCCGAAGCGGTTCTCGTACACGGTCTCGTGCACGATCGACTCACCCTCGGCTTGCGTGAGCGCGACGATAAGCGGCTGCTGCCAGTCGGTCATGAACCCGGGGTGCACGTCGGTCTCGATCATGACGGGCTTGAGGGGCGTGCCGGGGTGCCAGAAGCGAATGCCGTCGTCGAGCACTTCGAACTCGCCGCCCACCTTGCGGTAGACGTTCAAGAAGGTCATGAGCTCTTGCTGCTTCGCCCCGCCGACGATGATGTCGCCCTTCGTGGCGAGCGCGGCGGCGGCCCAGCTGGCGGCCTCATTGCGATCGACGATCGCGGTGTGCGTGTAGCCCCGCAGCGTCTCGACGCCCTCGATGACGATGACGCGGTTTGGCTCGACCGAGATGATCGCGCCCATCTTCTGCAGAATCGCAATGAGATCCATGATCTCGGGCTCGATCGCGGCGTTCTTGAGCTCTGTCGTGCCGTCTGCGCGCACTGCCGTGAGCAGCACCTGCTCGGTGGCCCCCACGCTCGGGAACGGCAGCTCGATGTGCGCCCCGACGAGCTTCTGCGGTGCCGTGAGGTGGATGCCCTGATGCGACTTCTCGACGATCGCACCGAACGCGCGCAGCGCGTTGAGGTGAAAGTCGATCGGGCGATCGCCGATGCGGCATCCGCCCAAGTCGGGAATGAACGCCTCGCCGAGCTGGTGCAGCAGCGGGCCGCAGAACAGGATCGGGATGCGGCTCGAGCCGGCGTGCGCGTCAATCTCGGCGAAGTGTGCGCCGACGACGTTGCTCGTGTCGAGCGTGAGTTCGCCAGGAGCCGTCGTTGTGATGGCGACGCCGTGGGCCTTGAGCAACCCATTGACGACATGCACGTCGCTGATCTCGGGCACGCCGCGCAGCACGCTCGGGGTGTCGGCGAGCAGCGCGGCGACCATCGCCTTGGTAACGAGGTTCTTGGCTCCGCGCACCTCGATGCGGCCGCGCAACGGCTTGCCGCCGTGGATCACGATGGAGTCAGACGTGAGGCCGACGCGAGCGGCGGCCTTCTGCGAGTCTTTCGAGAGCGAATTCATGTGACCTCAGGTGGTGTCGGTCGGCCCTCAGCGGGCGGGAAGGGTGGTGGGGCGCCAGCTCTCGCGGCGTGATTCGAAATCGGTGATGGCCTGCTCATCGCGCAGAGTCAGGCCGATGTCGTCGAGGCCCTCGAGCAAGCGCCATCGCGTGTAGTCGTCAATCTCGAAGTTGACCGTGATATTCCCGACAGTCACGGTGCGTGCCTCGAGATCGACGGTCGCCTCCATGCCGGGGCTCGCCTCGAGCTCGGCCCACAGCTTCTCGACGGTCGGCTCGTCGACGACGCCCACAAGCAGGCCCTGCTTGCCCGCATTGCCGCGGAAGATGTCGGCGAACTTCGGGCTAATGACGGCGGCGAAGCCGAAGTCGCGCAACGCCCAGACAGCATGCTCGCGGCTCGACCCGGTGCCGAAGTCGGGGCCGGCGATGAGGATGCGCGGGTTGGCGTACTCGGGCCTGTTCAAGATGAACTCGGGGTCTTGCCGCCACGCCGAGAACAGCGCGTCGTCGTAGCCCGTCTTCGTGACGCGCTTGAGGAACACGGCGGGGATGATCTGATCGGTGTCGACATTGCTGCGGCGGAACGGCACCGCGACGCCCGTGATCGTGCTGACTTTCTCCATCAGCGCGCACCTTCCTGAATGCGGAGACCATTTCTGGTCTCCGCTGGGGTGCCAGCGCCGACGGCCGTCTCGGCCGTCGGGAACGGTGCGAATCGATCGTCGACCTCGATACCATCGGCGATGAGGTCGCTCACGCTCGAGAGCGTGCCGCGGATGGCCGTGGAGGCCGCGACAAGCGGCGACACGAGGTGCGTGCGCCCGCCCTTGCCCTGCCGGCCCTCGAAGTTGCGATTGCTCGTCGAGGCGCAGCGCTGGCCCGGCTCGAGCTGGTCAGGGTTCATACCGAGGCACATGGAACATCCGGCGAAGCGCCACTCGCCCCCGAACGCCTCCACCACCTTGTCGATGCCCTCTGCCTCCGCCTCGAGCCGCACGCGCGCCGATCCGGGAACGACGATCACGTCGACGCCCTCGGCCTTCTTCTGCCCCTTGATGATCGAGGCGAAGGCCCGCAGGTCATCGAGGCGGCTGTTGGTGCACGAGCCCATGAACACGACGTCGACGGGAATCTGCTTCATCGGCGTACCGGGTGTCAGAGCCATGTACTCGAGCGCCCGCTCGGCGGCGGCGCGCTCATTGGGGTCGATGATCGTGGCCGGGTCGGGCACCGATTGGCTGAGCGAGACGCCTTGGCCGGGGTTGGTGCCCCAGGTGACGAAGGGCTCGAGCTCGTTCGCGTCGAGGAAAACCTCGGCGTCGAAGACGGCGTCGTCGTCGGTCGCGAGAGTGTTCCAGTACGCCACGGCCGCATCCCAGTCGGCGCCCTGCGGCGCGTGCGGCCGGCCTTGCAGATAGGCGTAGGTCGTCTCGTCGGGGGCGACCATGCCGGCCCGCGCACCCGCCTCGATCGACATGTTGCAGATCGTCATGCGGCCATCCATCGACAACGAACGGATGGCCGAGCCACGGTACTCGAGCACAAAGCCTTGGCCGCCGCCGGTTCCGATCTTCGCGATGACGGCGAGAATGATGTCTTTCGCGGTCACGCCCGGCTTGAGCTCGCCTTCGACCGTGATGGCCATAGTTTTGAATGGCTTCAGCGGCAGCGTCTGTGTGGCGAGAACGTGCTCGACCTCGCTCGTGCCGATGCCGAAGGCCATAGCGCCGAATGCTCCGTGGGTGCTCGTGTGAGAGTCTCCGCACACGACCGTGATGCCCGGCATCGTCAGACCCAGCTGCGGGCCGACGACGTGCACGATGCCCTGCTCGATGTCGCCGAGGGAGTGCAGGCGCACGCCGAACTCGGCGCAATTGGCTCGAAGGGTCTCGATCTGCTTGCGGCTCGTCGGCTCGGCAATGGGCTTGTCGATCGCGAGGGTCGGGGTGTTGTGGTCTTCCGTCGCGATGGTCAGATCGGGGCGGCGCACCGGCCGGCCGGCCATGCGCAGGCCATCAAAGGCCTGCGGGCTCGTGACCTCGTGCACGAGGTGCAGGTCGATGTAGAGCAGATCGGGCTCGCCGTTCTCACCCTTGGCGACGAGATGGGCATCCCAGACCTTCTCGGCCAAGGTGCGGGGGCGGTGCTCGTGCGGTGCTGCGTCGTTCATGGGGAAATCACCCTTCTTGCGGGGAAGCGATGCGGCCGCGTCGAAACTCCGCGGCGAGAGTGCGACCTGGGGTGATCAGGACTCGCCGCGGCGACGAAGAAAAAGCCGCGCGCGGTGCATTTGCTCAGGCTATCACTGGGGCCAGGGTCAGGCGGGCGGCGGGGTGTGGTACTCGACGCACGACTGAATGACGGTGATCAGCTCGTCGAGATCGTCGGTCACCGGAATGAGGTCGAGGTCACCGGGCGAGATCGTGCCTGCCGCCAGGAGCGAGTCGCGCAGCCACTCGAGGGTGGGCGACCAGCAGTGGGTCCGCCGGGGAGCGGGACGAATGCGCACGAGTAGCGCACGAACACGGTCTTGCGCACGAAGAAGCGCTCGAACGGCAGCACGATGTTGACATCGGGGTTTGGTTCTTCTTCGCGCGGCAGCTCGATCGTGAGCCCGATCGATCGGCCACCCGCTTCAGAGGCACCCTGGTTCGCGGCCTGCATGAGACCCGGCCCGCTGCCCGTGATGACCGTGAAGCCTGCGTCGGCGATGCGGCGGCCGACCTCGACACCGAGGCATACCGCGGATGCTCGGCGCGACCCGCGCCGAGCCGAACACCGACACCCCCAGGCGCATGCCGTCGAGCGTCGCGAAGGCCCGCTCGAACTCGTGGTCGACGCTCTCGAGCCACTCACGGTTCTCTGCGTTGCTGACATGCCCCGAGAAGAACTGCTCGTCAGTCGGGTGCGGAATCATGTGCGCGAAGCGTCACGATCCGGCTCCGCCGTGGTCGCCTCGGTGGTGACGCTGCTCTCCTTCGACGCCTCATCGTCATCGCCCGTGACATCGGCGCGAGTAAGCGCGGTAGGGATGTACCGATTCTCGACGCGCAGCTTCACGAGGCTCGCGACCACCGCTACCGCCATGGCCGCGACGATGACCAGCAGCGAGGTCACCGTGTCGATCACCGGCACCCATTCAATGTGCTCACCTCCGTTGATGAACGGCAGCTCGTTCTCGTGCATGGCGTGGAAGATCAGCTTCACGCCGATGAAGGCGAGGATGAAAGCGATGCCGTATTTGAGGTACTCGAGCTTGTCGACCAGGTGGCCGAGCAAGAAGTAGAGCTGCCGCAGGCCCATGAGCGCGAAGATGTTCGCCGTGAAGACGATGAACGGGCTCTGCGTGATGCCGAAGATCGCTGGAATCGAGTCGAGCGCGAAGATCACGTCGGTCGTGCCGATCGCGATGAGCACGATGAGCAGCGGGGTCCATAGCCGTCGACCATCGATCCTGACGCGTAGCTTCATGCCGTGGAAGTCGTCGGTGATCGCGACGCGCTTGCGTATCATGCGAATAAGGGCGTTCTCGCGCGCTTCGTCGTCGTCGCGGCCCGAAAAGGCCTGCTGTGCCGCCGTGATGAGCAGAAAGAGGCCGAAGATGTAGAAGATCCAGCTGAAGTTCTCGATGAGCGCTGCACCGAGCAGAATGAAGATGCCGCGGAACAGCAACGCGAGAATGATGCCGATCATCAGCACTTCTTGCTGCATCTTCTTGGGCACGGCGAATTGGGCCATGATGATGACGAACACGAAGAGGTTGTCGATCGAGAGGCTGTACTCGGTCAGCCACCCGGCCACGAACTCGCCTCCGGCCTGAGGGCCCACGACCACGAACATGAGGCCCGCGAAGATGAGCGCGAGCGCCACGTAGAACGCCACCCACAGCCCCGACTCTTTCGGGCTCGGCACGTGCGGTCGGCGAACGACGAGCAGCAGGTCGAGCACCAGAATGACGCTCAGCACGATGAGCGAGCTGATCTCGAACCAGGCGGGAATGACGAAGTCGCTCACAGGAGCCTTTCGGAAGGGTCGGTCACGGTCGAAAGTCTCTCCCCCGCGTGACGCGGCGCCGAACCCGGGCTCGCAACGTTGTGAGCCGTGGTGACGGGATCGACGAGAGTGGGATACTCCCCTTCGCTGCGGGTCAGCCTACATCGAGTTGACGACTAG
>DIUS01000042.1 GCA_002423075.1 Microbacteriaceae bacterium UBA6152 | reverse complement strand
ATCTATTTGTCAGACACGCCCTAGTCGTACGAACTGTCGCAAACAGTGGGAGGAGTGGCGTCGGGTGGATGGCTCGCTCGCCGTCAGAAGGCCGCGAGCAACATTCCACCCCCGGCGCCAATGATGACGATCACCCACGCGGGCAGGCGCGCGACGATGAGCAGCACCGTGCACAGCACGGCCAGGGCCACCGTCGGGGCGTCGACGAGCGCACTCGTCATGACGGGGTCGTAGAGCGCCGCGGCGAGCACGCCGACGACGGCCGCGTTGGCTCCGCGCACGATGGCCGACACCGATGGCCGGCCCTGCAGCGCTCCCCAAAACGGCAGCACCCCCGCGATGAGTAGCAGCCCCGGCACGAAGATCGCCACGAGCGCGACGGCGGCGAGCAGCACGCCCTGGGCGCCGGGTGCGATCGAGGCGCCCAAGAACGCCGCAAAGGTGAAGAGCGGGCCCGGCACGGCCTGCGCGGCACCGTAGCCGGCCAAGAACTGCGACTCGCTCACCCATCCGGGCTCTACCACGGCGGTCTCGAGCAGCGGCAGCACGACGTGTCCGCCACCGAAGACGAGGGCGCCGGCGCGGAAGAACCCGTCGGCGACCGCGAGCGGCTGATTCGGCACGAGCACCGCCAGCACCGGCAGACCGACGAGCAGCACCGCGAACACGACGAGACAGATCGCACCAGCGGTGCGAGAGATCGGGATGCTGAGCCTCGCGGGCGCCGCCGACACCGCCGCACGGCACAACAGCAGACCCGCTGCGCCTCCGAGTGTGATGGCGACCAGGGTGGCCCATCCTGTGCCCATAAACAGCACGATCAGGCCCGCCACGATCGCGATCGTGGCGCGGCGCACGTCAGGCGTCAGGGCACGAGTCATGCCCCACACGGCATGCGCCACGACCGCGACAGCGACGACCGTGAGGCCGGCGATGAGTCCCTCGGCCAGCGCGCCGTCGAGCAGAGGAGCCCCGAGCGCCGCGAGCACGAGCAACACCGCGCTCGGCAGCGTGAACGCCGCGAAGGCGGCGAGCCCGCCGAGGATGCCCGCTCTGTGTAGCCCGAGCGCGAAGCCCACCTGACTCGAGGCCGGGCCCGGCAAGAACTGCGCGAGAGCGACGAGGTCGGCGTAGCCCTGCTCGCTGATCCAGCGCCGCCGCACCACGAGGCGCTCACGGAAGTAGCCGAGGTGCGCTACAGGTCCACCGAACGACGTGAGGCCGAGCACCGTGAACTGGCCGAGCACCTCGAGCGCCGACCCGCGCTGCGGGGCGGCCGGGTCGTCGCCCTGCCGAGCAGCCGCACCGGGCGCGCCGCCGAGCTCGTGTGCATCGTCGGGCTCGGGGTAAGCATCCACGGGTCGCTCGGTCACAGGGCGGACCCTACCCAGCCCCCGTGAACGCGCCGCTCAGCGCCGCCTCAACCGCGTCTCGCACGCTTCGCGACACGTCTCACGCTTCGAACCGTGCGAGGCGTCCGAAACGGTGAGAGTTGTGGGAGTAGCGCGCGCGGAACCAGGCCCCGCGGCCGCGAGGCGACGTGGCGACACGCGCGAGGCGACGGCGGGCGGCCCTTGCGGGCCGACGTCCGCCGCTGAGCTACACGAGCGAGTCGCGCCAGGCCGCGTGCAGCTGCGCGAACTTGCCCGTGCCCGCGATGAGCTCGGCCGGCGTGCCGTCTTCGACGACACGGCCGTGCTCCATCACGAGCACCCGGTCGGCGATCGCCACGGTCGAAAGCCGGTGCGCGATGATGACCGCCGTGCGGTCGGCGAGCAGGGTCTGCAGGCCGAGTTGCACGAGGCGCTCGCTCGGGATGTCGAGCGAAGCTGTCGCCTCGTCGAGGATGAGCACGACCGGGTCGGCCAGAAACGCGCGCGCGAACGAGATGAGTTGCCGCTGCCCCGCCGAGACGCGACCGCCGCGCTTGTTCACGTCAGTGTCGTAGCCGTTCGGCAGCGACTCGATGAAGTCGTGCGCCCCGACGGCCTTCGACGCGGCCACAATCTCGTCGCGGCTGGCCTCGGGGTTGCCGAGCGCGATGTTGTCGGCGACCGTGCCCGAGAACAGATAGGCCTCTTGCGTCACCATGACGATCGCGCGCCGCAGGTCTTTCGGGTGCAGCTTGCGCAGGTCGACACCATCGAGCGTCACCGCACCCTCGCTCGGGTCGTAGAACCGCGCGATGAGCTTGGCGAGCGTCGACTTTCCGGCACCCGTCGTGCCGACGAGTGCGATCGTCTGACCGGCGGGGATGGTGATCTCGAGGTCGGACAGCACGACCGCGTCCTCGTTGTACGAGAATGTCACCTGGTCGAAGTTCACGGTGCCGCGCGCCTTCCACAGGTCAATCGGCGTCGTCGGGTCGGGCACGCCCGGCTTCTCTTCGAGCACGCCCGAGATCTTCTCAAGCGCGGCCGCGGCCGACTGATACGAGTTGTAGAACATCGCCATCTCTTCGGCCGGGTCGAAGAACCGGCGCGTGTAGAGCACGATCGCGAGCAGGGATCCGATGAGCAACGCGCCGTCGACCACCCGGAAGGCGCCGACCACGAGCACAGCCGCGACGGTCACGTTTCCAATGAGCACGAGCCCGGGGTCGAAGATGCCGAACAGTTGGATCACGCGGGCGTTGGCGTCGCGGTAGTCCTCGACGTGACCGGCGAACTGGCGTGCATTGCGCGGTTCTTTGCGGAACGCTTTCACCGCACGGATGCCCGTCATGGTCTCGACGAAGTGCACGATGAGGCGGGCCGACGCCACGCGCGTCTGCCGGAACAGGGCCTGCGAGCGCACCTGGAACCACCGCGTGAGTAGCAGCAGCGGGATGAGCGAGACGGCGAGCACGATGCCCGACACCGGGTCGAGAATGACGAGGGCCGCCGCCGTGAACCCCATGTACAGCAGCCCTGAGACCAGCTGCGTGAGCCCCGAGTCGAGCAGCTCGCGAATGGAGTCGAGGTCGCTCGTCTGGCGCGCGATAATGCGGCCCGAGGTGTACGACTCGTGGAACTCGAGCGACAACCGTTGCGTGTGCAAGAAGACGCGCTTGCGCAGGTCGAGCAGAATCGCCTGGCTCAAGCGCGCACTGATGACCTGGAAGGCAGCAGCGAGCGAGGCGCCCGCGATACCCGTGAAGACGTACACGCTCACGATGACGACAACCGGCATCCAGTCGTTCTCATCCAGCAGCGCCGGCAGACCGTTGTTGATGCCGAGCGCGATGAGCGCGGGGCCAGCAACCTGCAGCGCGATCGAGATAACGAGAACGACCATCGTTCCCGCAATGCGCCAGCGCAGCGGCCGCACGAGCGAGCCCAGGAGACGCAACGACCGGGCGCGAATCTGCTTCGATTCGGCGCGAGAGAAGTCGTCGCGCTCTTCGCCCTCTACTCCTGTGACGCTCATCGGGTCACCTCGCCTTCGTTGTCGATGACTCTGCTCTCGCGGTCGATGGCATCGCGCCGTCGGCCCTCTTCCTCCGCGAGCTTGAGCTCGCGATCGACACGTTCGGCGACCGCGAGCTCTTCGTCTTCGAGCGACGAGAGCACGTAGCGGTAGTGCTCGTTGCGCTTGAGCAGCTCGCTGTGAGTGCCGACGTCGGTGATGCGTCCCTCTTGCAGCAGTGCAACACGGTCGGCCATCTGCACGGTCGAAGGGCGGTGGGCGACGATGAGGCCCGTGGTCGTCGCGAGCACGCGCCGTAACGCCGCCTCGACGAGGGCTTCGGTGTCGACGTCGAGCGCGCTGAGTGGGTCGTCGAGCACGAGCACGGCGGGGTTGGCCGCGACGGCGCGCGCGAGCGCGAGCCGCTGACGCTGGCCGCCCGAGAGGCTGAGCCCCTCCTCGCCGACGGTCGTGTCGACACCGTTGGGCAGGCTGTGCACGAAGTCGGCCTGCGCGATCGCGAGCGCCTCGGCCAGCACACGCTCGGCCTCGGCGAGGTCGGCAGGGTCGTCGCTCTCCGTGAGTTCGGGCCGGCCGAGCAGCACGTTGTCGCGCACACTCGCCGAGAACAGCGTCGCGTCTTCGAACGCCATCGCGATGTGCCGGCGCAGCTCTTCGCGCGTCAGGTCGCGAATGTCGACTCCGTCGAGCAGAATCCGCCCTTCGGTCACGTCGTAGAGCCGCGTCGTGAGCGCTGTCATGGTCGTCTTGCCGCTACCGGTGATGCCGACGAGAGCCATGGTCTCGCCGGGTTCGAGCGTGAGGTCGATGCCGTTGAGCGTTCCAGGCTTGTCAGCGGGAGCATCCTGATACCGAAAGACCACGTTGTCGAACGTGAGCCGGCCGCTCGGTGACGAGATCGTCGCCGGCGACTCGGGGTCGGTGATGGTGTTGATCTCGTCCATGACCTCGAAAAAGCGGTCGGTCGCCGTGCGGGCGTCGAAGGTCATCGAGAGCAAGAAGCCGATCGACTCGATCGGGAAGCGCAGCACGGTCGCCGTTGCGAAGAACGCGAAAAGCTCGCCGACGGTCAGCTCGCCCGCCGCGGCGAGCGCGACACCGCCGAGCAGGCACAGCGCGAACGCGACGTCGGGCACCAGCAGCAACCAGAACCAGATGCCGGCGATCGCCTTGGCCTTCTCGATCTCAGTGCCGCGCAGCAGCTCAGCCTGGTCGGCGAACTTGAGCAGTGAGTGCTTGCCCCGGCCGAAAGCCTTCAAGACGCGGATGCCGTGCACGCTCTCTTCGACCGCCGTCGCGAGGTCGCCCTGCTGGTCTTGCGCGCGGCGCGCGATGACGGAGTACTTGTTCTCGAACAGGTAGCCATAGATCCACAGCGGGATGCTCATGACGAGGAAGAGCAGACCGAGCCAGAGGCTCCAGTTGATGAGCACGACGAAGCCGATGACGATTGTGATCGAGTTGACGATGAGCAGCACGAAGCCGAACGACAGCCAGCGGCGGATGAGGTTGAGGTCGCTCACGGCGCGGCTGAGCAGCTGCCCCGACTGCCAGCGGTCGTGGAAGGCGACCGGCAGGTCTTGCAGCTGCTCGTAGAGCCCGTTGCGCATGCGCGCCTCGATGTGGGTACCGGGGGTGAGCACGAACAGTCGGCGCAACATGATGAACACAGCTTCGAGCACGCCNNAGGCCCTGCAGCACGATCGGAATGACGAGCGTCACGATGCCCGCGGCGAGCGCCGCGCCCATGCCCGCGTAGATCCACGGCATCGCGGGTTTCGCGTAGGGGTAGATGCGGGCGATTGCCCTAAAGGTGCTCAGCCGAGGCTGATCTTGTTTCGTCGTCGACACGGTGAGTCCTCGATACGACGCGGCCGCTCGTGGCGGTCGCGGGTGGGTGGTGGCAGGTGAAGAGGTGCTGCCCAGGGTGGCTGAGCAGAGCCTTTCAGCCTATGGCTCAGGTCATACCTGTGTCGACGTGAGCCGCGATCGTGATGCTGGCGTTACTTCACGAGCACGCTCAGGCACGTCACGCAGCCCTCGAGCTTCTCGAATTCCGAGATGTCGACGGTGACGACGCGGTACCCGAGCGAGCGCACGAGCTCGGCGCTCTCGGGCGCTGAGGCCGCCATGAGCACGGCGTCGTCGCTCAGCACGACGACATGGCCACCCTCGGGCTCAGGCATGGGCAGGAACGACCGCCACATCGACACGTCGTCGACGGTCGACGGATGCCCGATGACGGTTCCGTCGGGCAGCGCAGTGACGGCGCTCTTGAGGTGTAGCACCTTCGACACGGGCACGGCCGCGACCTCGTACCCCAGCCGGCCGGCAATGACCCGCAGCTGCCGAATGCCCTCGGCGTTCGTGCGCCCGCCTCGGCCGACGTAGAGAGTCGAGCCGATCTGGAGCACATCACCTCCGTCGAGCGTGCCGGGCTCGACGATGCGCTCGATGCGCAATCCCTGCTCGCGCACGGTCTGCTCGGCGGCGTCAATCTCGGGGCGACGCGACTCGGCGCCCGGGCGCGTGATGACTGCGGTGCCGCCGATGATCACGAGCGTGTCTTCGACGAACACCGAGTCGGGCAGCTCGTCGGCCGGCGGCACATCGACGATCGTGAAACCCTCGGCACGCAGAGCCTCGACGTAGGCCTCCCACTGCTGATCGGCGAGGTCGACGTCGACCGGCACGCGCTGCTGGTGTGTGAGCTCGCCCTCGGCGAGTCGCGTGGAGGGCATGCGCACGAGGGCGACGCGCCGCTGCGGTTGACTGGTCGCCCGCAGGCGGATGACCCGGCGACCGACCGTCATGACCGCGAGCACCGCGACCACCTGGAACAGCAGGTTGAAGCCGAACACGCTCACCCACAGGTAGTCGATGAGCTCGCCCGAGATGGGGTTGCCCGAAGCGACGAGCGCGATCAGGGCGCCGAGCCATGACGACACGAAGGCGGCAACGAGGCCGACAAGCAACGTGATGCTCCAGTGGTCAAACACCGGCGCCGTGCCGACGATCGTGAGAAAGAGGAAGAGCAGCAGCGACGAGAAGCCGAAGATGCCGTTGAGCTGCACGAGAATGTCGACCGTCGCCCCGTTGATCGCCGAGTAGAGCACGATCGTCACGAGGTGCGTGACGAGGGCGACCGCGAGCGCGGCGAAGGCAGAGTCGAGCAGGCGGCGAGCGAGGGGAGTCATGCCCACAACGCTACTGGGGGTTGTCGGTCCCGAGCTCCGCGATCCAGTCGTGCAACCGCGCGGCGTCGGTCGGCCCTTCGCGGTACGGATTCGCGAGCGCGCTGATGATCGCGCGCACGCGTGCATCCGTCATGTCGATGTCCTCCCGCACCTCGATGTCGTCGGCCCACTGGTCAAGTCCCTGGAAGTGGTGT
>DIUS01000139.1 GCA_002423075.1 Microbacteriaceae bacterium UBA6152 | reverse complement strand
GGGTGTCCTCACTGCACTCGGGCGCGCGGTCGTGCGGCCCTCTCCGGAGGCTCCGCTCGTGGCGGAGCCATGGCGGCACCGCGCGCAACCGCGCGTCGCCGGTGAGGCCCTGTGCAGCGCGACCTCGATCAGGTGCGGCCGTCAGGGCCGTGGCGGATTCGAGAGAACTCGAATCGGGCTTCGAGAGCGTCGCCACCGGCATGAAGCGGGCGGCGGAAGAGCTGCTGCCCGATCAGGCGGTGAAGACGCCGACGAAGCCGACGGTAGTGGGGAGCATCCCCTGGGTGAATCGAATCAACACGCTCGGCCTCCTTTCGTCATGTGGCGTTCACAGAACCTAGCGCCCGCGACGGCCGTCGCGCAACGACCGAAGCACGACGTGGCGCGACCGATGCTGTTTCGTTACCGTCAGCTAACGTGCACAAAGAATACCCCCCGGGGTATCAGATAGTATGGCCATGACACGACAGAAGGAGTCACGATGTGCCAGCAGATCACGTGCCGCAAGTGCGGCAAAGCCACCTGGACCGGTTGCGGCCAGCACGTCAATCAGGTGATGCGGGGCATTCCGCAGCGTGACCGCTGCCAGGGGCATGAGAACGAACCCGGCTTCTTCGCCCGACTCTTCTCGCGCGCATAGAACGACGAGAGCTTTATGCCGCCGAGGGCGATAGCGTCAGGCCTCATGAAGTCAGTCGTTGCCACCACGTACGGCGGCCCCGAAGTGCTGCGGATCGTGGATGCTCCGACTCCCGTCGCCGGTGAGGGCCAGGTGCTCGTGCGCGTCGCTGCGAGCTCGGTGAACCCGCTCGACTGGCACGAGTTACGCGGCACGCCCTACGTGGTTCGGATGATGCGAGGCTTGCGAGCCCCGAAGTCGAGCGGCCACGCCATGGGGTCTGACGTCGCGGGCGTCGTCGAGTCGGTCGGGCCGGGCGTCACCCGCTTCACTGCGGGCGATGAGGTTCTCGGCTTTGGTTCGGGGGCATGGAGCGAGCACATGGTCGTGGGCGAGGCTGGCCTCGTGCTCAAGCCGAAGAACCTCTCGATGACCGACGCTGGCGGGGTCGGAGTCGCGGCCATCACGGCACTGCAGGGTCTGCGTCGCGGTGGTCAGGTCTCCCCGGTCACCTGGGGCCCGGGCGAGGTCGAGCCGATGCGGCCCCGCGTGCTCATCATCGGCGCATCGGGCGGCGTCGGCACGTTCGCCGTGCAGATCGCGAAACTGCTCGGCGCTCACGTCACCGCGGTGACGAGCACGCGCAATCTCGAGCTCGTGGCGCGACTCGGGGCCGATGATGTCGTCGACTACACGACCACCGAAGTGACAGAGGGGCGGCCGAGATTCGACCTCGTCTTTGAGCTCGCCGGAAACCGGCGGCTGCGAGACCTTGCGCGCATCCTCACGCCCTCCGGGTCTCTCATCGCGTGCGGCGCACCGAGCGGTCAGTGGATCGCACCACTCGCGGCCCCGGCCGGTCTCGCGATCACCTCCCGGTTCTCGAAGCGCACGTACACGTCGTTTCTCGCTAAGCGCGACATCGACGACCTGCAGCAGCTGGCCGACTGGCTCGGCACAGGTGCGTTGCGGGTCGTCGTCGACGATGTTTACCCCCTCGAACGCATTGCCGACGCCGTCGCGCACTCCGAGTCCGGTCACGTGCGCGGCAAGGTCATCGTGACGATGTGAGCAGGGACTACGGGGAACCGCCGAGCGTTCTCTAGGCTCTGGCCAATGCGCTGACAGCGCAGCCGTCACCCAGAGAATTCGGCATCCTGTTCCGCCTCGACGGCGTCAAGCGCGCTGAGATCCGTGAGCGCAAGCTCGCCGGCTACCTCGAGCAGCTCACACGAGGCGAATCGCCGATCTGAGCGGGCTCGTCGCGGGCGGGGCCGCGCCCTCACGGGTATGTGTCGTCTGCGGCATTTGCCGCGAGAGGCACACTGGCTCAGCAGGGATCCACGCGCGCGGCATACCGGGGCAGAATGGGTCAGTGACCGAGTTGCGCGCGTGGGGAATTCCGGGTCTTCCTGAGGTTGCTCCCGGCGACGACTTGCCGCGTCTGATCGCCGACGTCGCGCGCGCGTCAGGGGTACAGCCGGGCGATATCCTCGCCGTCACGAGCAAGATCGTGAGCAAGGCGGAAGGCCGCATCGTGCAGGCCGCCGACCGAGAGCAGGCGATCACCGACGAAACCGTGCGCGTTGTGGCGACACGCACGCGCGCCGACGGTGGCACGACCCGCATCGTCGAGAACCGGCTCGGACTCGTCATGGCCGCCGCCGGCGTCGACGCGAGCAACACCGCCGACGGCACCGTATTGCTGCTGCCCGAGAACCCCGATGCGAGCGCCGCCGAGATCCGCGCCGCGGTCGAGGCCGCGGTGGGCGCGCCGGTGGGAGTGATCATCACCGACACGGCCGGCCGGGCGTGGCGCGAAGGTCAGACTGACATCGCCATCGGATCAAGCGGCGTGCGCCTACTGGATGACCTGCGAGGCTCGTACGACGCCGCGGGCAAACTGCTCGAGGTCACAGCACCCGCTGTAGGCGACGAGATTGCCGCTGCCGCAGACCTGGTGAAGGGCAAGTCCTCGGGCATTCCGGTCGCCGTGGTGCGCGGTCTCGAACGCCTGCTTGACGACAGTGCCGCGGGCGCTCGTGCGCTCGTGCGGCCCGCCAACGAAGATCTGTTTCGGCTCGGAACGCAAGAGGCGCACGACGAAGGCCGCGCGGCAGGGTACTCCGAGGGCTATCGAGTGGGATTCTCGGCACACGTGCCGGTAGACCGTGGCAGAGTCGAGGAATGAGCATGATGACGACGTCGACGGCTGAAGGCCTCAGCGCTGAGGAGTTCGCCGAACTCGGCGCGAGCATCCGCAAGGCCATGAACGGCGTTCTCGACGGCAAGCCCGAAGCGGTCGATATCGCGTTGACCGTGCTGCTCGCCGAGGGGCACCTGCTCATCGAGGATGTTCCGGGCGTCGGCAAGACGATGCTCGCCCGCGCGCTCGCCAAGTGCATCGCCGGCACCGTCAACCGCATTCAGTTCACGCCCGACCTGCTGCCNNGACATCACGGGCGTGAGCGTCTTCCGCCAGCAGCTCGGCACCTTCGAGTTCACTCCGGGACCGGTCTTCGCACACATCGTCATCGGCGACGAGATCAACCGCGCGAGCCCCAAAACGCAGAGTGCCTTGCTCGAGTGCATGGAAGAGCAGCAGGTCACCGTTGACGGCCGCACCCACCCCCTCGAGAGCCCCTTCCTCGTCGTCGCGACGCAGAACCCCATCGAGATGGAGGGCACCTACGCTCTGCCCGAAGCGCAGCGCGACCGCTTCATGGCGCGCATCTCGATCGGCTACCCCGACGCCGAGAGCGAGGCCCTTATGGTGCGCGATCGCGAGCATGGTAGCCCCCTCGACCGGCTGTCGCCCGTCGTCGACGTCGCAGGCCTGCGCCGCATGATCGCCACGGTGCGTGAGGTGTACGTGAGTCCCGCCGTCGAGCGCTACGCGGTCGCGATCGTGCAGGCCACGCGCGACGACTCCGCCNNCGGCCCTCGACGGCCGCGACTTCGTCGTGCCCGACGACATCGACGCTCTCGCGACCACCGTGCTCTCGCACCGCATGCTGCTCGTGCCGCGCGCCCAGCACCCCGACGGCCGACCGGTGCGCAGTGTCGACGAAGTCGTCGACCGCATCGTCGCAGCCACGGCTGTGCCGGTGCCCTCCTCGCGGGCCTAGGTAGCACCGTGCCCCGCCTGACCGTGCGCGGCATCGCGTTTCTCGTCGTGGGAGTCGCGATCGGTGTCGTCGCCTACGTCATCGAACGCCCCGAACTCCTTCCCGTTTCTGCGGTCGCGGTTGCGGCGCCGCTCATCGCTCTGCTCGCGGTAGCCACCTCGAAGCCTCGGGTTCGTGTGACGCGACAGCTCGACCCCGTGGTGGCCGTCGAGGGCGAAACGGTGCGTGTCGACGTGACCGTCAACGGCCGCGCGCGGGCGGCCGAGTGGGTCGAGCGCGTGCCCATGCACCCCGGTTTCGCCGGGCCGGGCCGCCTGCGCGAGGTGCGCTCGACGCGGCCAGCGACCTTCGGCTACCGCTTCGCGCCCGGTCGGCGCGGGCTCGTGAGTGTCGGCCCGCTGCTGATCGAGAACCGGGACCCCTTCGCTCTCGCGGTTCGGGTGAGCGACACGATCGCCATGACGACCCAGCTCGTGATCCCCGCCGTGACCCCGCTGTCGGTCGGTCCGATGCCCGACCCCTCGACCGAGGCTGGCCCGCGCACGACGCGCTCGCGCGAGCGCTCAGACGACGACGTCGTGACGCGCGAGTACCGCGACGGCGACGCGCTACGTCGCGTGCACTGGCGCGTGACGGCGCGGCAGGGCGAGCTCATGGTGCGGCAAGAAGAGCCGCAGGCCGGACCCCACGCCCGGCTCATCGTCGACACCCAGGCCGCGTCGTACGCAGACGCTCGCGCCGCGCGGGGCACCCGTGGTCGAGCGGCCTCGAGCGACGACTTCGAGTGGGTCGTGCGCATGGCCGCCTCAGCCGCAGTGCACCTCGCCGAGCGCGGCTACACGGTTGAGCTGACGACGCCCGACGGCCGCGATGCACTCGACGACGAGCAGGCTCCGGTCGCCGACGGCCCTGTCGGCGACGTTCTGGGGGCGCTCGCGATCGCCGCGCTGACCCCTGCCGTCCACGATCTCGAGGCGAGCCTGCCGTCGCTGTTGCGCTCCGGCTCTCTGCCGATCGTCGCGCTCTCGGGGGCGCCCGACGCCGAGACGACGCGATGGATGCTCGCTCAGCGCGCATCCGCCGCCCCCGCCCTTGCACTGCTCGTGGGCCCGCCTGCCGCGGTCGTTCTCGCTGACGGCTTGATCGACCCCGACCCGGCACGGGATGCGCTCGAGCGCGCTGGCTGGACCGTCGCTCGCGTGCCAGCGCGCTTCGCCCCCGACACAGCGTGGCTTGCGCTCATCGGCGTGCCCGAGCCGAGCCTGCCCGACTGGGCCGTCGCACCCGAGGCATCCCGTGCCTGAGCGCGCGACCGCCCCCATTCCGCAGCGGCGCTCGACTTTCGGGTTGAGCGCGTCGGCACTGCTGGCCGTCGCGGCTGCACTCACGGGCTTCGGCGTGTTGTTCGACGAGGGGCTCTGGGGCCCGACGGCGCTGGTCGTCGCGACCGCGGCCATCGCTGCCGCAGCGCTCGTGCGCGTCGCGATGCGGCGAGTTCGCCGACTGTTCTCGGTCGTCGCGGCCCTGGGGTCAGCGGGTGTCGCTGCGCTGCTCTCGCTGACGCTGCTGTTCGCCGCCGATACCGCCCTGCTCGGTCTCGTGCCCACACCCGACACCCTTCAGCGTTTCGTCGAGCTGATCCGCACGGGTGAGCTGTCGATCGCCGAGCAGTCGATCCCTGCGGTCGCCGACGAGGGAATCCGCTTTCTGCTCGCCTCCGGAGTCGCCGCATTCGCGGTGCTTGTCGACACCGTGGCCACGGTGAGCCGTCGGCCCGCGGCGGCCGCCATCCCGCTGCTCGGCATGCTCGCGGTTCCTGTCATCCTCGCCCCCGGTGCCCTGCCGCTGCTCACGGTGGTCGCGACGACCGCGGCCTTTCTACTGCTGCTCGCCTTGCATCGGCCGGCGGCGAGCGGCGGTGCGCCCGCGTTCGGTCGCGCCGTCGCCGTCGCAGCCTCGGTGCTCGTCTCGGCGCTCATCGTGCCGCCTCTGCTGCCCCCGGTCGTCGCGGGCGCCGCTCTGCCCGGCGGGGGA
>DIUS01000014.1:36857-58781 GCA_002423075.1 Microbacteriaceae bacterium UBA6152 | reverse complement strand
TTCAAATCCTGCCCCCGCAACCATTGTCCTGTCTCAGGACACAGGAAACCCTCGAACCTATTGGTTCGGGGGTTTCCTGAGTTTCTGGGGTCCTTTTGGTCGTCCGGTCGGCTGATAGTCGCGGCTGGTATCGATGGTGAGCTCGCGCAGCAGCTCGCCGGTCGCGGCATTGATGATCGGGACGTCGAGGTCGTTGACGAGCACCATGACGCGGGCTCTGTGGTGGGTTCGGCAGATGCCGATGTGATGCAGTCGGCCGGCGAAGCGCAGGGTGATGCAGCCGGTGAGGTTGATTCGACCCCAGGCCTCGGCGCATCTGCGGATACATCAGCATGACGCCCATCCTGAAAACACTGACTCTCTGCGGGAAATTGGCGGTGGTTTCTACACCTCTCTTGCAGAAAAACTCGCTGAGCCCGACCCCTGCGCGGGCTCAGCGAGCGACTAGTTGGTTTGCAACAGGGTGAAGAGCACAGCATGAACGCGCTCGCGTAGCGCCTGACCGACCCCGACGGGGTCGGCACGGTAGACCTCGTGCACGCGCGAGACCGTGGTGGTGCCGAGTGGGCTGAGCATCAAGTCGTTACCGCCGCGCACAGCGAGCCCCGGGTCCATGAATGCTCCGAGCACTGCGTCGGTCGAGACGAATCCGGTGAAGCCCCACTCGTCGCGCAGCACGTCCTGCAGGAGGGCGCTGCTGCCGCCGGCCCACTGCGTGCCGAGGTGTGAGAAGCTCGACATGGCTCCGCGAGCCCCGCCCTCCTTCACCGCGATCTCGAACGGGCGCAGGTAGAGCTCGCGCAGAGCCTGCTCGTCGACCCAGACGTTGATGCCGGTGCGGGCATTGGTCTCCTGGTCGTTGACCGCGAAGTGCTTGACAAAGGTGATCACGTTCTTGCTCTCCGCGCCCGCAACCATGCCAGCGGCCATGACGCCCGAGAGCAGCGGGTCCTCCGAGAAGTACTCGAAGTTGCGCCCGCCCTGCGGGGTGCGGTGCAGGTTCATTCCGGGCGCGTACCAGCCCTGCACGCCATAGGCGTTGGCCTCGGCACCGACGGCTTCGCCCAGTGCACGGGCGAGGTCGGCATTCCAGGTCGCGGCAACGACCACCTGCGTCGGGTACGACGCGGCCGTCACCGCGCTGAAGAACGAGTTGATGCCAGCCGGGCCGTCGAGCAGGGTCGCCGACGGGATGCCCAGCCGATCGACGGCCTGCGTCAGGTATGCCCCGCGGCTAAAGATGTCGACCTGCTCGTCCAGGGTGAGCTGGTCGAGAAAGCTCTGCCAGCGCGGGTCGTCGAAGGCGACGCCCTCGAGGTCGTCGTACTGGATGCCGTTGTCGGCCCCGTAGGTCGGCAGCTCGCCCTCGATCGGCGCGATCGCTGACACGGCTCCGTCCTCCGTCGCGGCAAGCACCGCATCGGAGGCCGTCACGAGGCGGTCGGAGCCGTCGGGGAAGGTGCCCTGCCAGTCGGCGCGCGAGAGCACGGTGTGGTCGCCGCGCGCAAACTCGAAGCGGTTCTCGATCGCCGTGCCGGTCGTCTCGTCGGTGTCGTAGACGACCTCTTCGGTCACCTCGTGGGTGACCGAGGCGAGCGGGGTGTGCACGTCGGCAGCGACCGTGATCGTGTAGGTGCCCGGCTCGAGCACGAAGGCCTCACGGTCGGCGGCGTCGTACGACGCCATGTCGCGTAGCGGGAACGACAGGGTGACCGTCTCGGTCTCGCCGGGGGCGAGCAGGGTGGTCTTGTCGAAGGCCGCGAGCTCGACGGCCGCCTTCTCAATACCGCCCGGTGTGTACGGGGCCGAGGCGTAGACCTGCACGACCTCCTTGCCGGCCAGGTCACCGGTGTTCGTGACCTCGACCGTGAGGGTCGCCGTCTCGTCGGTGATGACGCTGTCGACGAGCGACTGGCTGAACGACGTGTAGCTCAGGCCGTATCCGAAGGGGTACTGCACCGTTGCCTCATAGCCGGCCTCATCATCTGCATAGACGGTCTCGAAGTAGCGATAGCCAACGTAGATGCCCTCCTCGTACTCGATGAGAGCGCGGCCGGGAATGTTGTCGTAGCGGTAGTCGCCGAAGTTCTCCGCGGCCGGGTGCGCGGCGGTGTCGTATACGTAGGTGTCGGTGAGCCGTCCGGAGGGGTTCACGTCGCCGGCGATGATCGAGCCGAGCGAGACGGACCCGAAGGGTCCGGGCGTGCCGATCCAGAGGGCGGCTGTGATTTGCGGGTACTCGTCGAGGAAGCCGAGCTCCATCGCGTTGCCGCTGTTGACGACGACGATCACCTGCTCGAAGGTCGCGGTTACTCGGTCGAGAAGCGCACGGGTGTTCGAGGGCAGGGTGAGCTGCTCGGCGCTGAAGTCCTGCGCCTCGACGCCGTCGTTGCCGACCACCACGAGGGCGATGTCGGAATACGCGCGAGCCTCAGCGAGCACATCGTCGGTGAGGTAGTCGACCGCGGGTTCGTCGGGCTGGGGCGGTGCGAGGAAGGACGAGAGCACGTCGACAAGACCCGTGCCGTTCTCCGCCTCGGTCGAGGCTCCCTGCTCGACCATGAAGTCGTACAACTCTGTGTTGTACTCGACACCTGCCTCGCTCAGGCCCTCGAACAGCGACCTGGCCGCAGACTGGTCGGCGCCGCCGGAACCGCCGCCACCGAAGCGCAGGGCGAAGGCCCCGAAGCCGAAGACGTTCACGCCTTGCCCGTCGAGCGGCAGCACAGCATCCTCGTTCTTGAGCAGCACGATGCCTTCATCGGAGATCTGCTGTGCTACGAGCGCCCCCTCAGCGCGGGCCGCTTCACCCGCCGGTGTGCTCGAGTCGATCGTCATGCTAAACAGTCGCGAGAAATCGCGCACGTACGGTGCAGCGAGCGCGGCGAGCAGTGCCACGATCGTGATGAGCGCCACCCAAAAGACGATGCGGCGCGGGCGATGCCAGATCTTCTGGAACATGCGGTCGCGTTTCTTGGCGCGACGGCGCTCAGCGCGGGGCATGGCCTTCAGCTCGGCCTTTCGCGCGCGCTTCGCCTCCTTCGCGGCGGCCCGGTCGGCGGCCTGTGCCGCGCGCCGCTCGTCGGTCGGCATTGCCTTCAGCTCGGCACGGCGCTCGCGCCGCAGCCGCTTCGCCTCGCGGACCTCCGCGACGACCGCGGCCTTCCTCTCGCGTCGAGTTTCCATGGTGTCTCTCACTGTCTGTTCGTGGTTAGGGATGGGGTTACTGAGAAGGGGTGGTCGATCGGCGCTGCGCACGGCGCAACCGACGGTGCCGCCGTGCCGCGGCGAGGAATTGCCGCAAGCCGTACCAGAAGCGGCCGTTGACCATGACGAGCAGGCCGTCGACCATAGCTGTGTCGACGGCACCGCCTGACATGCGGGCGATGCTGCGGAATGGCAGGCCCAGTGCGAAGGCGGTGTTGTTGGCGGCGAGCGGGCGCCCGATCACGAACAGCACCGCTCGTGCGGCGTCGATGGTGCCTACCAGCACACGGCCGAAGCCCCGCCGGTGGCGGGCCTGCTCGACGAGATCGTCGGGGCCGAGCGGATGCTCTCGGCTCCAGAGCGGATCGGGCAGGTCGCGGCCGAGCAGGGTCGCAAACTCGCTCGGCGGAGCATCCCGTACCGCGCCGTGCGCGTAGTGCGGTAGGCCCTCAGCTGTCGGCCCGGCGTCGCCCGCGACGGCGAGGGTCGCCCGCAGGCGGATGTCGCGGGACGACGCGCCGACGCGCACCTCGTAGTCGCCCCTGGCGATGGCCCACGTCGAACGGCGCGGGTCGTACCAGGCGAAGGCGCGCTCGTCGAGCGGAATGGTGATCGTTTGGCTCTCGCCCGGGGCGAGCCCGACGGTCGCGAAGGCGCGCAGCTCTTGCGCAGCGCGGAAGACGGTCTCGCGCGGGGCGACGTACACCTGTATGACTTCGGTGCCCGAGCGATCGCCGCTGTTGCGCACGGTGATGGTCACGGAGTCGGTCGTGGCCACGAGTTCTGAATACGCGAAGGTCGTGTAGCTGAGACCGTGACCGAAGGGGTAACGCACGGGCAGGTCGACGGTGTCGTAGTAGCGGTAACCAACGTAAATCGACTCGCGGTGCTCGGCGGTAGCCTCGCCGCGCTCGAACTCGGCGCTTGAGGGCACGTGGTCGTAGCTGAGCGGATAACTCTCGGCGAGCTTGCCCGCAGGGTTCACGGCACCGGTGAGCGCGCGGGCCATGGCGGTCGCGCCGCCCTGGCCCCCGAGATAGCCGTGCATGATGGCGGCGACCCGATCGGCGAAGGGTAACTCGACCGGTGCGCCGCCGGCGAGCACCACGACGATGCGGCACCCGTCGGCGATGAGCTGCTCGACGAGTCGCAGCTGCCCTTCGGCGAGCCGCAAATGCGCACGGTCGACCCCCTCCGCCTCGGCGGCCTCGTCGAGGCCCAGATAGAGCAACACAACCTCAGCGCGAGCGGCGAGCGCGCGGGCCCGGCCGAGCAGGCGACGGCTCGTGGTGCCGCGCCGCCGAAAGCCCGGGGCGAACCCGACGATGTCGAGCCCGGCAGCGGCGAGCGCCTCGAGTGGGCGGTCGAGCCGGGACGGGTTGACGAGCGAGCTGCCGGCGCCCTGGTAGCGGGGCTGATCGGCGAAGTCGCCGATCACGGCGACCCGCATCTTACGGGCGTCGAGCGGCAGGGTGCCGTCGTTGCTCAGCAGTGTGATCGAGCGCTCGGCCGCCTCCACGGCGAGCGCGTGCGCATCGGCCGTGTCGACGGGCGCTGCAGACGGGCGCGGCGCTAGTGCGATGGTGAGCACCTCGTCGACCCGGGCATCGAGTTCGGCCACGGCCAGCGCACCCGAGTGCACGGCCTCTGCGACCTCCGCATCGGTGAGCCCGTTTGCGCTCGGCATCTCGAGCGAGCCGCCGGCCCGCACCGAGGCCACCCGGTCTCGCGTGCCGCCCCAGTCGGAGACGACGAGGCCGTCGAAGCCCCACTGCCGGCGCAGCACCTCGGTGAGCAGAAAGGCGTTCTCGTGGGCGAAGACGCCGTTGATGCGGTTGTACGACGACATGACGGCGCGCGCGTTGCCACCCTGTACCGCGCGCCGGAACCCCTCGAGGTAAATCTCGTGCAGCGCGCGCTCGTCGACGACCTCATCGACCGTCATCCGGTTCGTCTCCTGGCTGTTCACCGCGAAGTGTTTGGCGCAGGCGGCGACACCCTGCGACTCCACGCCTCGGATGAACGCCGCGGCAAGCTCGCCAGTGAGCAGTGGGTCTTCGGAGAAGTACTCGAAATTGCGGCCACCGAGCGGGTTGCGCTTGATGTTGAGCCCCGGTCCTAGCAGCACGGCCACCTCTGCGGCGGCTGCTTCTGCCCCGAGAGCCGCCCCGACCCGCTGCAGCAAGTCGGCATCCCAGCTGTTGGCGAGCGTCGCCGCGGTCGGAAAGCAGGTGGCGGGTAGCGAGGCGTTCAACCCGAGGTGGTCGGCCTTGCCGCCCTGCTTCCGCACGCCGTGCGGACCATCTGTGAGCATGAACGACGGGATGCCCAGCCGCGGCACCGCGGCGGTGTTCCAGAAGTTCGCGCCGGTGGTGAGGGAGATCTTCTCCTCGAGAGTCAGATGGGCAATGACGTCGCCGTGCCGCAAGACGGTCATGGTGTCGCGGAGACCCGCTCGGCCCGAACCTCACGCCGTTGGAGGATGACGATCGCCACAAGAACGGAAATCAGGGCGACTGCATAGCCACCGACGGTATCGGTCACGAAGTGCGCCCCTGTGATGATCCGAGACATCGCGACGAGCAGTCCGCCGATGGCGCCGATCCACCACAGCAGCGGCACGAACCGGGTCAGTCGGGGCACCAGCAGAGCCAGCAAGACCACCAGTATCAACACCGCGCCGTTGGCGGTGTGCCCGGAGGGGAAGGACGCAAACTCATCCCAGCTGACCCCCTCTGCTGTCAGACGGGCGAAGTCGTCACTGCCGATCTGCCACCACGGTTGGAAGGCCACGGAGGGATCTTCCTCCAGGAGGCGCATCCGCGGCCGCTGCCAGATTTGCTTCATGACGTTCACGACGATGATCTCGACAATGACCACAAGGAAGAAGGCGAGACCTACCCGGACGGCTGTCGCGTGATCAGCCCGGCGGCCGATTGTGCGGAACAGTAGAACGGTCGGGGCAACGAGCGCGGCTCCAATGACGACAAGCGCCACGATCGGAATCTCGATGTACCGAAGGGCCTGGAAGGTTGTGCCCGCCGCGCCGAGTGCCACGAGAAGCCCGCCACCGATCAGCTGTACGACGGCGATCGGGGTTCGGGCGCGGTTGCGGGCGACAATGAGTAGGGTGCCGGCGGCGACGAGGCTCAGCAGGGCGGGCGTTTCGCCCCATGCGGCGAGGAATACCCCGAAGGCGTTTTCGGGGCCAAACAATGCGCGGGAAATGGTCTCGTCCGCGAAGCTGCCGACGATGAGTGCGGTGACCAGGAGAGCGATCAGCGCGATCGCGTGCGGGCGGATGGCGCGCAGGAGGCCAGCGGCGGTGCTGGCCTCTACTTCTGCGGATGTGTCGGTCATAGTAGTTGTTGCCGTCTAGGGACGGCTTTTCCTTTCGGTGGGGACGGGGTCAGTGCGGGCCTTATGCGGATTGGCGGACGATCACGCGGGCGATCGGCGCTGCGAGCGTGTCGGGGGCGGGACCGATGCCGAGCTGGGCGAGCATCTCGGCGACAAGGTCGTCGAGCCCGGTCGTGACCTCGAACCCCACGGTTGTCAAAGGCGGAGCCGCGACAGAGGCGACGGTGAGGTCGTCGCAACCGATAACGGCGAGGTCATCGGGGCACCGGAGGCCCGCTTCGCGCACACCGTGTAGCACCGCAAGAGCGATTTCATCGTTGTAGGCGCACACCGCTGTGACCCCGGCGCGGGTCCACTGCTCAACGAGTTCACGGGCTCCCTCACCGTTGCGGTTGACGCCGGCTATAGGGGGCTCGGGCAGTCCACGCTCGGCGCAGGCCGTCGCGACCTCTCGCGCACGGCCGAGCACGCCGAAGTGGTCGGCGTGCCTGACATCGGCGATGGCGAGGCGGTCGTGTCCCTGGGCTACGAGGTACGAGACTTGCGCCTCGCCGACCGACAACGATGCAAGAGAGAAGGGCATCGCGATCACGCGAATGCCTTCGCTGGCGAGCCAGCGCTCGACGTGCTCACCCGGAGGGAAGACGAAGGCTACGGCGCGCGGGCGCAGGGCGACGAGGTCGTCGACTGCGCGACGTGCGTCGGGAGAGGCCCGAATCAACGTGCTGAGGATTCCATGCCGGGCAAAGGCCTGAGCTATGGGGCCAAAGGCCGCGGACGTCACTTCATTGAGTGGCTCGCTCGAGGCGACGAACACGACGGGCCCGGAACCATCGGCGAGTGAGCGAGCGGCCGGGTTGGGGTGATAACCAAGCTCATCGACAGCTCGAAGTACAGACTCTCGTGTCTCGTCGCGGAAACTGACACCGCTCTTGCCGTTCAGGATGTAGCTCACCGTTGTTCGCGAGACCCCGGCGCGCGCAGCGACGGCAGCACTCGTGGCGGGGCGGCGAACATCTCTGGTCACGGGTTGAACGATAACTCACATGATTGACGCGCGTCAATGACGCGCGTCAATGAGGCGAGTCCTTCACGACGTCTCACACCCATGTCGGGACCGCTACTTCCTCTTTTTCCCGTCGACGAGATTCAGGAAGAGCTTGCGGAAGTATCGATGCTCGGTGCCGTCTCATGGGTCGCGCCGCTCGATCGACACGTGCCCCGCCATGCGCATGGGTTGTGGATGACGTGAATTGGCCTCGCTGCCGGCTGGGGCCGTGGTGAGCGGTCTGAATTGCCACGATCAGGCCGCCTGGATACGCTCCGTGATCGCTCATGAGGATCCCAAGACCGCGCGCGCGACAAGGACTCCGATAAGTGTGGCGGTCGCGGCGGGACCTCCCGTCGGAGTGTCGGGCAGTATGCCGGTGTCCGCGACACGCAGACCGGTCACGCCGTGCACTCGACCTTGACCATCAACAACCGCGCGCGAATCCCCAGCTGGACCCATCGGCGTCGTGCCGCACGTGTGAAACGCGGTCGAGAGGTGAGCGTCGATCCACCGATCGAGGGCGCTGTCATCCTCCACTTCTGCTCGGTGCCATCCTTCGGGCATTACCCCGAAGTGGCGCGCCGCATCACCGCTGAGCATGGCTGCGCCGAGACGAACTGCCGCTCTCATCCTGGCCAATTCTTCGACTGACTCACGGTAATGGAAGTGGATGCGGGGCCGACGGTCAATCGCGCCATCCAGAACGCGCACAGTTCCGCGACCGGAACTCACGAGCGGCGAGCACAGCACACTCATCGTGACCGAGTCAGTGTTGATACCGAGCATGCGGGCGAGGGGGCGGTGGAAGCTCAGCACTTCGATGTCACCGGGCACGGAGGTCACCCCGTCCGCCTCAAGGACGCCGCTGGAGCCGTGGGCACTGACGCCGAGTGTCGGGTGGTCTTGGCCGGGCCGAGCGTGAGTCGCCATCGTGTAGTTCAATGCGACGTTCGGGTGATCACTGAACGACGCGCCCACCGGAAGTTCGTGCCTGACTCGAATGCCAGCGGGAAGCAGTACCGTAGCCGGACCGACCCCAGAGATCTGCAAAAGCTGCGCAGTGGTGACGGCGCCCGCGCAGAGAATCACCTGGTCCGCGAGAATCGCCTGTTCCCCACTTCCGCGACGCACGCGCACGCCGATGACGGTCGTCGAGTCGCCACGGGCCCACACCAGCCCGACAACTGTCGCATCGGTCCAGATCGTCAGTGCGGAGGGGGTCTCGCGCAAGAAAGCGACACGCGCATCCACTCGAATGCCGTTGACGGCATTCATCGGGGTGGGGCCCACTCCTGGCTGACTGTCAGTGTTTTTGTCAGGTTCGAAAGGAAGGCCAAGATCCTTTCCGGCTTGAACGAACATGGCGGCCAGCGGATTCTGGGTATTGACGCGGGTGACGGTGATGGGGCCGTCGGCGCCATGCTCAGGAGACGAACCGAAGTCACGATCGGCCTCGAGCGCGCGCCACAGGTCGATGACGGCGCGAGGATGCCAGCGATCATCGTCAACCCGGCGTGCCCACCGCTTCAGGTCGTGGTTCCTGGCGCGGCGGAAGTAGCATCCGTTGGTCGCTGTGCTGCCGCCCAAACCGCGGCCTCGGACGACCACATGGTCGCGCGCAGGGGTGAGAGACGCAGTTGCGGACCAGGCAAGAGGATGCTCTGGACGCGCACCACTGAGCGAGTAAGCGTCGGGTGCGGGTGCCATGTCGGGTGCCGGGCCGGCTTCGAGTAGGAGGACGCGCATCCCGCTATCGGACAGCGTGCGAGCTAGTGCAGAGCCGGAAGCACCCGCCCCGACGACGACTACATCCCACCCGCTCACGCTCAGGGAGACCCCACGGCGAGTGTGTCGGTGGCGGTCGCGAATCCCTCATTGATGAGGTCGGCCAGGGAAGCCGTTTCGTCTCGGAGCCATTGTTCGTAGGCGGCCAGCGCGATTCCGAGACAGATCCACCCGAGAGACTGGGGAGCGTGATCTGTGGGAAGGTGACCGGTGCGTTCTGCTACGAATTCAGCGACAACCTGTCGCCACGCTGCGTAGCGAAGCGTCGAGTGCGCCACCAGGGTTGGCACATTGAGCAGAAGTTCCATGCGTTGCCGGTGAAAGGCCAGCTCATGGTCCGGAACGTGATTGAACGCGACGATCGCAACACGGAGCGCATCGGCGAGTGGCACCTCCGGATCTATGGCACGGAAGTGAGCCTCCAACCCTTCCAGCATCTGGTCGAACTGACCCCACGGTAGATCATTCTTGGAGGGGAAATATCGGAAGAATGTGCGTCGTCCGATACCGCACGCGGCTGAGATCTCATCAACCGTGACGTGGTCGAATCCGCGGTCAATGAAGAGTCGAAGTCCGATGTGAGTGATCTCGGCGTGAGTGGTTGAGGGCGCGCGCCCGATGCGCACAGCCGACGGGGCTTCATGGGCAATCGTTCTCGACAATCTCGCCACCCCTCTTCCCTTCGGCACTGAGTGTCAATACAGTATGAGTCAGCGATATGGTCTGACATCGATGACAGACCGCACAGGAGGAGCATCCCATGACAGTTCTCGAAGGTACCGTTGCCGCTCCGCAGGACACTGCGAACACTGACGACATGGTCGAAGAAGAGTCGCTCGTCGAAGAGGTTTCGATTGATGGGATGTGCGGCGTCTACTAGGCGCGAGACATGACCCCGCTCACGATCGATCACGTTGTGCAGCTACACCCACGGGTATCCGTCCGACCCGAGCCATTCGGAGCGTTGCTCTATCATTTCGGCACTCGACGCCTGAGCTTCCTGAAAGACCTGACTCTGCTCGCCGTAGTCAGCCAACTCGACGGCACAAGGCCTCTGGGCGACGCTCTGGACGCCGCGAGGGTGCCGCGCGAGGACCAGGCTCGCTACTTGCGAGCACTCAGCGCGCTAGCCGCCTCCAGCATGATCGTGGCCAGTGGAGCGACGGAGGTTGCAGCATGACGATGGTCGCTCCCACATCCCAGACGCTCATCGGCCATTTCGAAAAAGGTCTGGATGCTCCCATCTGCCTGACCTGGGAACTCACGTACGCCTGTAACCTCTCCTGCTCTCACTGCTTGTCGAGTTCGGGTCGCCGCGACCCCCGCGAACTGAGCACGGCCGAGTGTAAGGCGATCATCGATGAATTGCAGCGGATGCAGGTGTTCTATGTGAACATCGGCGGCGGTGAACCCACGGTGCGCAGCGACTTCTGGGAGCTCGTGGACTACGCCACCGCCCATCAGGTCGGAGTGAAGTTCTCCACCAACGGAGTGAAGATCACTCCGGAGGTCGCACGCCGTCTCGCTGCGAGCGACTACGTTGACGTTCAAATATCGCTTGACGGCGCTACGGCAGAGGTCAACGATTTCGTGCGCGGGGAGGGTTCGTATGCGACCGCGATGCGTGCGATGCAGAACCTCGCCGATGCTGGCTTCACTGGCTTCAAGATCTCGGTGGTGTGCACCCGGCAGAACATCGGCCAGCTCGACGAATTCAAGGCCATTGCTGATCGCTACAATGCGCAGCTTCGGCTGACCCGGTTGCGCCCCAGCGGACGGGGTGCCGACGTCTGGGACGAGTTGCACCCGCTTCCGCACCAGCAGCGCGAACTCTACGACTGGCTGGTCGCGCATGGCGAAGGCGTGCTCACCGGCGATTCGTTCTTCCACCTATCTGCCTTCGGGGAGGCGTTGCCGGGCCTCAACCTGTGCGGCGCGGGACGCGTGGTGTGCCTGATCGACCCGATCGGCGACGTGTACGCGTGTCCCTTCGCCATTCACGATGAGTTTCTCGCCGGCAACGTCCGCGATGACGGCGGGTTCGCCTCTGTGTGGAGGGAGAGCCCGCTCTTCCGCCGCTTGCGCGAACCCACCGGTGGAGGTGCCTGCGGCTCGTGTTCCTTCTACGACTCGTGTCGTGGTGGGTGCATGGCTGCGAAGTTCTTCACCGGGCTCCCTCTGGATGGACCAGACCCGGAGTGCGTGCGGGGATTCGGTGAGCAACTTCTCGCCGACCGCGACGACACGGCGAAACCGAAGCCTATCGGCGATCACTCTCACCGAACATCCCCCCCTCGGCCCCGTGCCAAGACGGGACCAGTTCCCCTCACACTGAGCGTCCGAAGGCCGGACGCACCACCGGCGCATGCGTGCGCCGAAAGCCCCCTTGCGGGCTTCCTTCCCCAAGCGAACGCCGAGGCATGCGTCTGCGGCGCCGACCACTAGGAGTCGCTGAACCCCGAATACCCTCGAGCCCGGTTCGCTCACCCGCACACTGCCCACACACCCGATCGACTCGCGCACGCACTCGTGGCGCGAGCCTTCGTAGTACCTGAAAGGTTGTATCATGGGAATGCTCGACGGCAAAGTTGCCCTCATCACCGGCGGTTCTCGCGGGCAAGGTCGAGCGCACGCTCTGACCTGCGCCCGAGAGGGCGCAGACGTCATCATCATCGACACGACCCAACAGATCGCGTCGGTCGCGTACCCGATGGCGAGCCAGGCAGACATCGACGAGACGGTGCGGCAGGTCGAAGAGCTCGACCGCCGCATTGTCGCCGTCGTGGGCGACGTGCGTAAGCAGGCCGACCTTGACCGAGCGGTCTCGGAGGGGATCGCGAGCTTCGGCCACATCGACATCTTGATCGCAAACGCCGGCATTTTCTCTCTCGCGCCCGCGCACGAGCTCACCGAAGAGCAGTGGGACGACATGATCGCCGTCAATCTCACCGGCGTATGGAAATCAGCGAAGGCCGTGCTGCCGCACATGGTCGAGAACGGCGCAGGGTCGATCGTCATCACATCGTCGATCAACGGCCTCGAGCCCGGAGCGAACTACGCCCACTACTGCGCGTCGAAGTTCGGCGTGGTTGGACTCATGAAGACGCTCGCCCTCGAGTATGCGCCCCACGGCATCCGTGTCAATTCTGTGCATCCGGGGGCGGTTCTCACGCCGATGACCAGTTGGCAAGGCGCGTGGGACATGATGTCGGGCAAGCCTGCTGGGGAAGGGACCGAAGAAGACATGCTTTCTGCCGGCTACCACTTCCACGCGCTCAAGGGTCAGGGGTTCCTCAGCCCGCAAGACATCGCGAACGGTGCGCTCTACTTGAATTCTGACCTGGCTTCGGCCGTCACCGGCGTCACGCTTCCCGTGGATGGCGGGCACCTGCTCATGCCTGGCATCAATCAAGAACCTGTGCGCACTTAGAGCGACGATGCTCACCGCGCCGCGCGGTTCGCGGCACAACAAACACCGTGCGGCAACGCCGCACGCAGAGTGAAGGAGAACGCAATGGGGCGTTTAGACGGAAAAGTGGTTTTCATCACGGGCGTTGCCCGCGGGCAGGGTCGCAGTCACGCGATCCGATTCGCCGAGGAGGGCGCCGACATCATTGGTATCGACGTGCTCGAGCCGATCGCCGGGTCCGTGTCCAACCCCACGACACAGGCCGATATGGAGGAGACCATCGCTGCCGTTGAGGCGCTGGACCGGCGCATCATCGCGACGAAGGCCGATGTGCGCAGCCTTGAGCAGGTGAAGAAAGCCGTGGACGATGGGGTGGCGCAACTCGGCCGACTCGACGTCGTCATCGCGAACGCTGGCGTCTCAACGTTTACCGGCCCGACCGAGGCGCTGACGGAGGAAGCGTTCGTCGACATGATCGACATCAACCTGACCGGCGTTTGGCGAACCTGCGCGGCGGCAATACCTCACCTGAAGACGGGTGGCCGCGGGGGCTCCATCATTATGACGAGTTCTGTCGCGGGGCTCACTGCTCTTGCAAATCTCGGACACTACGTCTCGGCCAAGCACGGTGTTGTTGGGCTCATGCGTGCGCTCGCACTCGAGCTCGCGCCCGAGCAGATTCGCGTTAACTCGATTCACCCGACCACGGTCGATACACCGATGGTCAATAACGAGGCGACGTTCAAGCTGTTCCGGCCAGACCTCGAGAACCCCACTGTCGACGACTTTGTCGAGGCGGCCAAGGTCATGAACGCCTTGCCGATCGGCTGGGTCAAGGCAGTCGACATTTCGAACGCCATGGTCTGGCTCGCTTCTGACGAAGCGCGGTATGTGACCGGTGTCACCTTGCCAGTGGATGCCGGAAGCCTGGTCAAGTAGTCGTACCAACACGGCCCTTACATCACCACGGGCCGCGCATCACCCTATTCGGAAACGAAGGAGATCATCATGGGACGGTTGGACGGAAAAGTAGTACTCATCTCGGGCGTCGCCCGCAGTCAAGGGCGCAGCCACGCGGTGCGGTTCGCCGAGGAAGGCGCCGACGTCATCGGGTTCGACGTGCTCGACAAGATCAAGGGGTCGCCGTCGGCACCCGCGACGCAGGCGGACATGGACGAGACGGTTCGTCAGGTCGAAGCACTCGACCGTCGCATCGTTGCGACGAAGGCCGACGTGCGTGACTGGGCAGCGGTCAAGGCCGCTGTTGACGACGGCGTCGCCCAGCTTGGTCGCCTCGACGTCGTGCTGGGGAATGCCGGAGTGTTCACGGCGCCGTCGCTCGCGGAAGACATGGAGGACGACATCTTCATGGACACCCTTGACATCAATGTCGCGGGAGTGTGGCGAACGGCGAAAGCGGGCATTCCCCACTTGAAGAAGAACGAGAATGGCGGTTCGATCCTCATCACGAGTTCGATCGCTGGTCTCAGTGGCGCTCAGAACTTTGCCCACTACGTGGCATCGAAACACGCTGTCGTCGGCCTCATGCGCACCCTTGCCCTCGAACTGGCGCAGCACAACATTCGTGTCAACACGGTGCATCCGGGATCGATCAACACGGTAATGGTGACCAACGACACGATGGCGCGTCTGTTCCGTCCCGATCTGGAGAACCCGACGACAGATGACTTTCTTGCTGTCGCCGGTCAGATGAACCCCATGGGCGTGCCGTTGCTCGAACCCTTCGATATCTCGAACGCTCTCGTGTTCCTCGCGTCTGACGAGGCGCGCTACATCACGGGTGTGACCTTGCCGGTCGATGCGGGAACTCTCATCCAGTGACCGACGCCTCTACCGTCTCGGCGAGCCGCGACAGGGTCGCCGGACACCTCGTCGGCCGCGAGCGTGAGATCGAACTCACGCTCGCGGCCGTCGCGGCCGGGCGCGACATCGTGCTCGAAGGCCCTCCCGGTACGAGCAAGACGACCATGCTGCGGGCGATCGCCGACGAGTGGGGTATTCCCCTACTGTTCGTCGAGGGCAACGCCGACTTGACCCCGGCGAAGCTCGTGGGTCATCACAACCCCTCGCGCGTGCTGCGCGAAGACTACTCGCCCGACAACTTTGTCGCCGGCCCGCTCACCGAGGCGATGCAGACCGGGGGCTTCCTCTACATCGAAGAGTTCAACCGCGCCCCCGATGACACCCTGAACACACTATTGACGGCCATGGCCGACCGCCGGTTGACGATTCCGCGCGTGGGAACTGTTCAGGCTCAGCCGACTTTCAGGGTCATTGCCTCGATGAATCCCTACGACAATGTCGGCACCACCAAGCTCTCATCGTCAATTACCGACCGCCTCAATCGACTGTCGGTCGACTATCAGGATGCGCCTGCCGAAGAGAACATCGTGCGACTGCGCGCGACGCCGACCACCGCGATCGCCGACCGGCTCGTGAGCGATGCGGTCGCTGTCACCCGAGCTACACGCGAGCATCCGTACATCAGACAAGGCTCCAGCGTGCGCGGGGCGATCGACCTCGTCGCTGTCGCCGAGCAGCTCGCGGGTCTGAGGTCGATCGACACACCCGATCATGAGAAGTACACCGAGCTCGTCTACGACGCCATGATCGTGTCGCTCTCCGGACGCATTCACATCGACGAGGCCGTCGACATCACGCCCGAGGCTGTGCTCCGCGAGATCTGGGAAGACCGGTTCGTGCTTGAACCCGCGCTGGCCGAGCCGGGATGAAGGGAGATTCAGGTCGAGTCGCCGGTACAACGCAAGCGAGCCGGTCAGCGCTCGACGGCGACAAGCCGACCGCTTTCGCGTGCACCCAAGCAGCTCGACGAGAAGCCGACAGTCTTCGAGCCCGGGCAGGGCGGTGCCGGCATGGTGTTTCGGTCGCGGCCGGGCGCACGCGCGGGGCATCAGAAGCAGCGGCCGGGAGGAACGGCCGAAGGCTTCACCGACGAAGTCGCCGAGCTCGCACCGGTCGAGGCTGCAGGAACCCTCGACCCTGCAGTTCGAGCCCTTGCCCGTCAGATTTCATCGCGACTCATGATTCCGCGTCCGAAGAAAGACGCGCGCTCGGAGCGCGGTTCGGGTGCGCTCGTGAGCGTGCCCTACCGACGGGGCTCCGACGAGATCGACCTCGACAAGACCATCGAGATGCTCGCCGAGAAGCCCGTGCCCGACGACGAAGACATCATCGTGCGCGAGAGGGTGCGCACACGGCGCTCCGTCGTGCTGCTGGTCGACGTCTCGGGCTCGATGAAAGGCGAGCGCATCCGCACCGCGGCGGCGATCGTCGGCGCTCTCGCAGGAGAGCTGTCGAACGACGACCTGGCGCTCATCGCCTTCTGGTCGGATGCCGCCGTGTTGCAGACCTTCGGCCAGCATCAGAGCCCCGATCGCCTGCTCGATCTGCTCACGAGTATCCCCGCTCGAGGGCTCACCAACGTGGGGTTTCCGCTCGAACTGGCGGCCCAAGAGCTGCGCAAGCGCCCGGCGCGCGATGCGCGGGTGCTGCTGCTGTCGGACTGCGTGCACAACGCCGGCCCCGACCCCCGGCCGATTGCGGCCCTGTTGCCGCGGCTCGACGTCATGCTCGACCTCAGTGGCGAGCACGACACCGACCTCGCCCGAGAATTGACGAGGGCCGGCCGTGGCGTTATGCAGACAGTGCTGTCGCACCGCGATGTCGCCCCCGCCCTCACCCGCATCTTCACCTCATGAACCGCACCCGTCAGAAGGAGAACGCACGATGAGCAGGAACGCATGGTTCGAGACAGTCGCCGAGGCGCAGCGCCGAGCCAAGAAGCGGCTGCCGGCCCCGGTATACGGCGCGCTGGTCGCCGGCTCGGAGAAGGGTGTCACGCTCGACGACAACATCGCTGCGTATAGCGAGCTCGGGTTCGCGCCGCGCATCGCCGACCACCCCGCGCAGCGCGACCTCTCGACGTCGGTGATGGGCATCGACATCGCCATGCCGGTGATCATCTCGCCGACGGGCGTGCAGGCCGTGCACCCCCAGGGTGAGGTCGCAGTCTCGCGCGCGGCCGCCAACCGCGGCACGATCATGGGGCTCAGCTCGTTCGCGTCGAAAGCGGTCGAAGATGTGGTGGCCGCCAACCCCAACACGCTCTTCCAGGTCTACTGGAGCGGTTCGCGAGATGAGATGGTGCACCGTCTCGAGCGGGCGAAGGCCGCCGGGGCCAAAGGACTCATTGCCACCCTCGACTGGTCGTTCTCACACGGGCGCGATTGGGGCAGCCCGCAGATTCCGGAGAAGCTCACGTTGGGTGCGGCCATCAACTTCGCCCCGCACGCCCTTCCGCGCCTCCCGTGGCTGTGGAGCTTCGCGAAAATCTTCCGCATTCCCGACCTCAAGGCGCCCAACCTGAAGCCGAAAGCCGGGGGCGAGCCGCCGACGTTCTTCGGCGCCTACGGCGAATGGATGGGCACGCCCCCGCCCAGCTGGGACGACGTGAAGTGGTTGCGCGACCAGTGGGACGGCCCCTTCATGCTGAAGGGCGTAGGCCGAGTCGACGACGCCAAGCGGGCGATTGATATCGGCGCAACGACCATTTCGGTCTCGAACCACGGCGGCAACAACCTCGACACGACGCCGGCCCCGATCCGCATGTTGCCGGGCATCGCTGAGGCCGTCGGCGACCAGATCGAAGTCGTGCTCGACGGCGGGGTGCGCCGTGGGTCTGACGTGGTGAAAGCTGTGGCGCTCGGTGCTCGAGCCGTCATGATCGGCCGCGCCTACCTGTGGGGCCTCGCGGCCAACGGCCAGGCGGGCGTCGAGAACGTGCTCGACATCATGCGCGGCGGCATCGACTCGGCCCTGCTCGGGCTCGGGCGCGCCTCGCTGCGCGAGTTGACGCGCGACGACATCTACGTGCCCGACGACTTTAAGAAGATCCGCTGAGGCTTGAGATGCCCGCTCGGCCGGGTTGCCCCGATACGGTGGCGTCGTGACGCGACTTGACGAAGCGGCGTGGCCAAGCATCCCGAGTCAGCCGCTGCTGCTGGTGCCGCTCGGATCGACAGAGCAGCACGGCCCACACCTGCCGTTCACCGTGGATGCCGTGATCGCAGAGGCCGTCGCGCGTTCGGCCGGTGAACGGATCGGCGCCGTGGTGGCTCCCGTTCTCGCGTACGGCTCAAGCGGAGAGCATCAACAATTCGCGGGCACCCTCTCTATCGGGCAGGATGCTCTGCGCCTGCTGCTCATCGAACTGGTGCGCTCGGCGCGCACCTGGGCTACTCGTGTCGTGCTCGTCACCGGGCACGGCGGCAATGCGCCGGTGCTGTCGGAGGTCGTTCCGACCTTGCGGGCCGAAGGCCACGACGTCGCCTGGCTCGGGCTCGGCGTGCCGGGCGGTGACGCGCACGCGGGGCGGGTCGAAACGTCGCTCATGCTACACCTGGCGGCGCAACTCGTCGGCGCGTTCTCCGGGGTGGCCGGGTCGACGGAGCCGCTGGCTGCGCTTATGCCGCAGCTGCAGTCCGGGCGCTTGCTCGAGGTGTCGCCCAGCGGAGTGATCGGTGATCCGACGGATGCGACGGCAGCCGAAGGTGCAACGATACTTCGCGCACTCGTCGACGACGTCGTCGCACGAATCGAACTCAACACTGTGGGGCAGCGCGGCGAGCTTCGGCGGCCCTCGTGACCGGGGCGCGACTGCCCCATGGCTTCACCGTTCGACTCAATCGGCGCACGTGGGTCGCCGACGAAGGCGCGACGCTCGTCGGCGGCGCCCCGACGCGCGTACTGTATCTCACGGCTCTCGCCCGCTCGATGCTCGCCGGCGGGCGGCTCGTCGTTGGGTCGGCCGCGACCGCGGCGCTCGCCGAGAGGCTGCTCGACGCCGGTATCGCGGATCCCGTGGTGGCCGAGCTGCCCGAGGTGAGCGCCCGAGTGACCGTGGTTGTGCCCGCGCACGATCGGCCCGAGGCGGTCGCGCGGCTGCTGGCGAGCATCCCGCACGGAACCCCGGTGATCGTCGTCGACGACTGCTCGCGACGCCCTGCGGCCGTGCGGCGCGTCGCCGAGCAGCACGGGGCTCGCGTGATCGCGCTGCCCGAGAACCTCGGACCGGCGGGAGCACGCAATGCCGGCCTCGCAGAGGTGACCACGCCGTTCGTCGCCTTCGTTGACAGTGACATGGTCATCGATGCCGACACCCTGCCGCTGCTGCTGCGGCACTTCAGCGACCCGCGGGTGGGGCTCGTCGCGCCGCGAGTCGCCGGCCTCGAGCCGGAGGGGCGACCGAACTGGATCACCCGCTACGAGGCCGCCCGGTCGTCACTCGACCTGGGTGCCGACCCCTCGGTGGTGCGCCCCGGGGCGCGAGTGTCGTGGCTGCCGGCCGCTTGCCTCGTCGCGCGCACCGAGGCGATCGGCGCGGGATTCGCGCCCGGCATGCGCGTTGCCGAAGATGTCGACCTGGTCTGGCGGCTCTGCGAGCAGGGATGGCGCGTGCGCTACGAGCCCGCGGTCGAGGCCCGGCATGAACATCGCCGCACCTTGCTCGACTGGCTCGGGCGAAAGGCCTTCTACGGCACCGGTGCCGACGATCTGGCGGCTCGCCACGGCGACACCGTGGCGCCCGCGGTCTTCACGCCGTGGACGCTCGTCTTCGTGGGTGCCTTGCTCGCACAGCGCCGCTGGTCGTTGCCGGTCGCGGCGGGGGCGGCCGCCGTCGCCGCGGTGCGCATCACATCACGACTGCGCCCCACCCGAGATCGCAACCGCATTGCGTTGCGATTGACGGGGCAGGGGGCGCTCGCCGCAACCGCGCAAACGGCAGAACTACTTGTGCGTCACTGGTGGCCTCTCGCTGTGGTGGGCTCGGCGCTGTCACGCCGAGTAAGGCGGGCGACCCTGTTCGCCGCGATCGCCGACGCAGTCTTCGAGCACCAGCGAGTCCCGAACGAGCTAGACATCGTGCGATTCGCAGTTGCTCGTCGTTTTGATGACGTCGCGTACGGCGCCGGAGTGTGGTGGGGAGCATGGCGATCGAGGTCATCTCGGGCGCTTCGCCCCGTCATTCGCGGGCGATCGAGGTCACGCTAGTGAGTCATCCGTGAGAGCTGGAGCACGGTCGCTACATCGATGATGTCGCCCAGACCTACGTAGCGACCGTGACGGAGGACGCGTTGTCAGTACGTCCGAAAATGCGGGGAATACCCATCCGCCTAGATGGAGTTTCTGCCAGATTCCACGGGGTTCGATGTGAGCAAGAGTTGCTTGTTGAGTTTGTCACCTTCGATGTCGAGGTTGGGGAGGATTCGGTCGAGCCACCGAGGTATCCACCACGACCGCTCGCCGAAGAGGGCAAGGAGCGCCGGTGTGAGGGTCATCCTGATGAGGAATGCGTCAAGCAGGATTCCGACCGAGAGCGCGACTCCGATCTGTTTGACCATGATGTCGTCATTGAACGCGAATCCGCCGAAGACCGCGACCATGATGAGAGCTGCGGCAACGACGACCTTGGAGGCGTGCTCGAATCCGCGCTTTATCGCTTCCTGGCCACTGTGTCCGTGGACATGGGACTCGCGCATGGACGACACCAAGAAGACCTGGTAGTCCATCGCTAGACCGTAGAGGATCCCGGTGACCAGGATGGGAAGGAAGCTGACGATCGGGCCAGGAGTGTCGAACCCGAGCAGGCTGGAGAACCAGCCTTCCTGGAACACCAGTGTCAGCATGCCGAGCGTTGCCAGGACGCTGAAGAGGAACCCAGCAGTCGCTTGGATCGGGATCAGGATGGACCTAAAGACGAGCAGCATGATGATCAGCGACAGAATCACGATCACTGCGAGGTAGAGCGGAAGCGCATCGGCCATGGCAGCCGAAATGTCAAGCGTGACGGCGGTCTGGCCGGTCACGCCCACGTCGAGGCCGTACCGATCGAGGAATTCGGCATCCATGCCGCGGATGTGGTGAACCAGGTCTGACGTCTCTGTCGACGCCGGCCCGGAATCGGGTACGACGGAAAGGATGGCCGTTGTGCGCTCGTCGTTCAATCCTCCGGGAAGGACCTTGTCCACGTTGCTGAGCGCAAGAAGCTCGGCCGAGAGTTCGGCGATGGTGTCGTCATCAATCTCCGATCCGCTTTCCGATGTCGCGGCGAGTACGAGCTGCCCACTGAATCCTTCTCCAAAGCCAGCGGCCGTGAGATCGTAGCTCTCCCTTGCTGCGGTCCCATCGTTGGCTGTGGCCGATGAGGGGAGCCCCAGTGTGAGCGAGGCGGCGGGTATCGCCATAGCACCGAGGATGGCGATCACCATCAACACCGTGAGCAACCGGAATCGGACGATCGTTGAGACGAACGGGTGGGCCACAGGGTGGTTCTCTTCTGCCGCCCCGGAAGACGTGGCGCGTGCCCGCGCGCTGACGATCCTTTCGCCTACCAGGCCCAGAAGTGCCGGGACGAGGGTCAATGCCACCGCGATCGCGACGGCGACCGTCGCCGCGGCGACCAAAGCCATCGTGGTGAGCATCTGAATGCCCACGACCGATAGTCCACAGAGCGCGACCAGGACTGTGAGGCCGGCGAAGAAGACAGCGCTGCCAGCGGTGCCGGTCGCGCGGGCGGCGGCATCTTTGGCGTTCAGCCCTGAGTCCAGGATGAGTCGACGTTGCCGATTGACGATGAACAGAGAGTAATCGATGCCGACGGCGAGCCCGATCATCAACGCAAGGACCGGCGTGATCGCCGATAGATCGATGACGGAGGACAAGGTGAAGGCGCCGCCGACTCCAACGCCTACCCCAACAAGCGCGGTCATCAAGGGAAGTCCTGCCGCGAGCAGAGACCCAAGAGTCAGAGTGAGAACAAGTCCCGCCACGAGAAGTCCAATGAGTTCCGCTGGACCGGCAAGATTCGGGATGAGAGGCACCAGAGTGGAACTCGGATAGCCGCGCACGGTCGAGCCCGGTGCATCCGCAGCGCCTTCAGCGCTTTGTCGAATCGCCTCCAACTCGGCCGCGGGCACTGAGTCGACCTGCTCCGTGAGTTGGAATGTAAACAAGGCGACTTCCCGGTTGTCTGACACCAACACCGTGGGAAGGATGGCTCCCTCAACGACCA